>DASZYR010000165.1:0-45935 GCA_035545255.1 Rhodanobacteraceae bacterium | reverse complement strand
CCATGCCCAGCCACCGCGCCGACATCCGCGCCGGCACCATCATCTTCGCCGAGAACGATCCGCCGACGACGGCGTACCTGATCGAGAGCGGCGAGGTCGAGGTCACGACGCTGCAGCGCGGCGAGCGCACGATCCTCGGCCAGCTCGGTCCCGGCATGCTGCTCGGCGAGATGGCCGTCATCGACGATTCGCCGCGCACGGCGACGGCGCGCGCGCTGACGGACTGCGTCCTGACGCCGATCGATCGCCGGCAGTTCGCCGAGCGTCTTGCCGCGGCGGATCCCGTCGTGCGCGCGCTGCTGATGAGCCAGCTCAGCCGCTACCGCTCGGCGCTCGCGACGCTGACCGGCGACGAGCCGGCGCCGGCGTCGCTGCTCGATACCGCCGCAAGCCGTCACGACGCGGGCGCTTTCGACAAGATCCGTCTCGAAAGCGAGCTGCGCAGTGCGCTCGAGCGCGGTGAGCTCGAAGTGCGCGTGCAGCCGATCGAGGAGATCGTGTCGGGCCACATCGCCGGCTACGAGGCGCTCGTGCGCTGGCATCATCCCGAGCGCGGCTGGGTCTCGCCGGCCGAGTTCATCCGTCTCGCCGAAGAAACCTCGCTGATCCTGCCGGTCGGCGACTACGTGCTGGCCCGAGTCTGCGACATGCTGGCCGAATTCCGGCGCCGCGGCGTCAAGCCGCTGCCGTTCATCGCGCTCAACGTGTCGGCGCGCCAGCTCGACGATCCGAAGCTCGTCGACCGCATGATCGACGAGCTCGGCAAGCGCGCGCTGACGCCGGACCGGCTCAAGATCGAGATCACCGAGAGCCTCGTGCTCGACCACGCGCGCGTTGCCGAGGTGCTCGCGCGCTGCCACGCGGCCGGCATGCACGTCGCGCTCGACGATTTCGGCACCGGCTATTCGAACCTCGGTCCGCTGCTGACGCTCGATTTCGATCACATCAAGCTCGACCAGAGCTTCGTGCGCGCGCTCGACCGCCCGCGCGGCGTCGCGATGGTCGGCGTCATCGTCGCGATGGCGCGCGCGCTCGACTGCAACATCGTCGCCGAGGGCGTCGAGAAGCGCGAGCAGCGCGAGATCCTGCATCGTCTCGGCTGCCGCTACGCGCAGGGCTGGCTGGTCGGCAAGCCGTGCACGCTGGCCGAGGCGCTGAACCGCTGATCGCTGCGGCGGCGGGCGGTGCAAACTTCCGGCCCGGTCCGCTGTCTGATGGGCGCATCCGGGCGGGACGGCCGCCCCATCGTGCGATCATTGCGCAAAGCCCCGAAATGCCCATGGACATGCCAGAACCCACCGCGGCCGCCACGGCCTTCGCCACGCTTCGCGCCGAGCTCGGCCAATGCATCCTCGGCCAGGAGGCGCTGATCGATCGCCTGCTGATCGCGCTGCTCGCCGACGGCCATCTTCTCGTCGAGGGCGCTCCCGGCCTCGCCAAGACGACCGCGATCAAGGAGCTCGCCGCGCGCATCGAAGGCGATTTCCACCGCGTGCAGTTCACGCCGGATCTCCTGCCGGCCGATCTCACCGGCACCGAGATCTACCGTCCGCAGACCGCGAGCTTCGAGTTCCAGCGCGGCCCGATCTTCCACAACCTGATCCTCGCCGACGAGGTCAACCGCGCGCCCGCGAAAGTGCAGTCGGCGATGCTCGAAGCGATGGGCGAGCGGCAGGTCACGGTCGGCCGCGACACCTACGCGCTGCCGGCGCTGTTCCTCGTCATGGCGACGCAGAATCCGATCGAGCAGGAAGGCACGTATCCCTTGCCCGAAGCGCAGCTCGATCGTTTCCTGCTGCACGTCCGCATCGACTATCCGCAGGCCGCGGCCGAAGCCGCGATCCTGAAACTCGCGCGCGATCGCGCGCGGGAAGCGCTCGCGGCACCTGCGGTGCCTTCGCGGATCGTGAGCCAGGCGCAGGTGTTCGCAGCGCGCTCGGCGGTCCTGGCGATGCATCTCGCGCCGCAGCTCGAGGAATACATCGTGCAGCTCGTGCTCGCGACGCGCGATCCGTCGCGCTACGGCGAAGAACTGAAACGCTGGGTCGCATACGGCGCGAGCCCGCGCGGCACGATCGCGCTCGACCGTTGCGCCCGCGCGCACGCGTGGCTCGCCGGCCGCGACTACGTCACGCCCGAAGACGTCCATGCGATCGCCGCCGACGTGCTGCGCCATCGCGTGCTGCTGAGCTACGAGGCCGAAGCCGAGGGCGTGAATTCGGATCGCGTCGTTTCGATGTTGCTGGAACGCGTGCCCTTGCCGTGAAAAGCCGGGATCCGGGACTCGGGATTCGGGATGCGCAAAACGCGCGTCGGCGGAGTCGCGACTTTTTTTCTCCATCCCGAATCCCGAGTCCCGGATCCCGGCTTTAATCCATGTCGAAGTCGCGTGCCAACCCGACGCAAGTCGCCCTCGACGAGCTCCTGGCTCTCTCGTCCGTCGCGCACGGCGCGAGCCTCGCGCGGAGCCGGCGGAGCCCCGCGTTGCGCTCAGGTGGGCACGCGTCGCGCTGGCGCGGTCGCGGTGTCGATTTTCGCGAGTCGCGCATCTATCTCCCGGGCGACGAGATCCGCCACATGGACTGGCGCGTAACGGCCCGCAGCGGCAAGCCGCATACGAAGGTGTTCCAGGAAGAACGCGAGCAGGGCCTGCTGCTCGTCGTCGACGAGAATCCCGGCATGCGCTTCGGCACGCGCGTCCGATTCAAGAGCGTGCAGGCGGCGCGCGCGTCGGCATTGCTCGCGTGGATGGCCGCCGCAGCGGGCGATCGCATCGGCGCGCTCGGCTTCGGCGGCGGCATCAGCGGCGAAGTGAAACCCGCCGGCGGACGGCGCGGAGTGCTGCGGGTGCTGCGCGCCCTGCGCGACTGGGATCACGCGGGCGACCCATCGCGAAGCGAGCCCTTGTCGAGCGGACTCGCGCGCGTGCGCAGGTTGCTACGTCCCGGCATGCGCATGATCCTCCTGACCGACGGCTTCAGCGCCGATGTGCCGGCCGCGCAGCTCCTGCCCCAGCTCGCCGGAAGGCACGAGATTTCGGTGGTCCTGCTGCGCGATGCGCTCGAGCTCGCGGCGCCGCCGCCGGGCCGCTACGCCGTGCATCTTGGCGCCGCGCGGCGCGTGCTCGATTTCGGCGATGCTTCCGTGCGGCGCGCATGGACGCAGCGCTTCGCCGACGCGCGCGAGCGTTTGCGCGAAGAATGCCGGAGATCGGGCGTGCGTACGCTCGATCTCGACGGTCACGCGGATCTGCGCCGGGCGCTCGCGCCGCTGCTGGCGCGGACGAGACAGACGTCGGGTGCCGCGTGAGCGCGCCGGCCGGTCCCGACCTTCGCGACATCCATCTGCCGCCCGCACCGTCGTGGTGGCCGCCGGCGCCGGGCTGGTGGCTGCTCGCGCTCGTCGTGATCGCGCTCGTCGCGTACGCGATCGCGATGCTGGTGCGCGCGTTGCGCGAGCGTCGCTGGCGCCGGCGCGTCGCCGCGGAGCTCGAACGCATCGCGGCATCGCATGCCGCCGAGCCCGATCCGGTCCGGCTCGCGGCGGACGTCTCGCAACTGTTGCGCCGCGCGTCGCTGCTGATCGAGCCGGAAGCCGCCGCCCTGAACGGCGAGGCGTGGCTCGCGTTTCTCGATCGTCGATTCGAGGAGCCGCGAAAAGCGCGCGAGCAGCATTCCGATCCAGGCGCGGGCCATGCCGCGCCGAGATTTCGCACGGCGACCGGCCGCGCGCTGATCGACGCGCCGTATCGCCGTGCCGGCGATCCGGCCGCGAACGTCGATGCCCATGCGTTGCTCGCGCTCGCGCGCATGTGGCTTCGCCGCGCGCTGCCGCGGAGGTCCGGCCGTGCTTGAGCTTGCCTGGCCCTGGCTTCTCGTCGCGCTCCCGCTGCCGCTCATCGTCGCGCGCCTGCTGCCGCGCGCGCCGGGTTTCATCGCGACGGCGCTGCATCTTCCGCACGCGGGTTTCGTGCTGCCGCAGCAGATGGATATCTCGCCGGTACCGCGGCTGCGCACGGCGCTCGCGTTGCTCGCCTGGGCGCTGCTCGTGTTCGCCGCATCGCGGCCGCAATGGCTCGGCCCGCCCGAGGACGTGCCGCGCTCCGGTCGCGATCTCATGCTCGCGATCGACACGTCGGGCAGCATGAGCATCGAGGACATGCAGCTGGCCGGCGGTGCCGTGCCGCGTTTCGCGGCGATCCAGGCGATCGCATCGGACTTCATCCATCGCCGCAGCGGCGATCGCGTCGGCCTGATCCTGTTCGGCACGCGCGCGTACCTGCTCGTGCCGCTGACGTTCGATCTCAAGACCGTCGGCAAGCAGCTGGCCGATTCGACGATCGGCCTCGCCGGCCGCGAGACCGCGATCGGCGATGCGCTGGGGCTCGCCGTGAAGCGCTTGCGCGACCGGCCCGAGGATCAGCGCGTGCTCGTGCTCCTGACCGACGGCGTCAACACGGCCGGCGATCTCGATCCGCGCAAGGCGATCGATCTTGCCGCCGCGAACCACGTGCGCGTCTACACGATCGGCGTCGGCGCAGAGGCGCTGCGCGTCAACAGCCTGTTCGGCAGCCGCGTCGTCAATCCGTCCGCCGATCTCGACGAGGCGATGCTGAAGCGCATGGCCGAGGCCACCGGCGGGCGCTACTTCCGCGCGCGCAACAGCGAGGAGCTTGCCGACATCTATCGCACGATCGACCAGCTCGAGCCCGTCGCGGACACGAAAGAAAGCCTGCGCCCGATCGACGAGCTGTACTGGATGCCGCTCGCGGCGTCGGTCGCGGCGGTGGCACTTGCGTTCCTGCTGCCGGGATGGCGTCCGCAGTCGCTCGGCGGCAACGCGCTTCGCTCGCGAACGGTGCCGCGATGACAGGCACGCTCGCGGACTTCCATTTCCTGCGGCCGCTGTGGCTCCTGCTCCTGCTCGCAGCGCCCGCGTTCTGGCTGTTGCGCAGGCGCGGGCGCGCCGATGCCGGCGCATGGCGCGGCGTCGTCGACGCGCACCTCCTTCCGCATCTGATCGAGCGCATCGACGCGAGTTCCGGGCGTTCCGGGATGGCGCTCGCGACCCTGTTGTGGACGCTCGCGTGCGTTGCGCTCGCCGGCCCCGCGTGGGAGCGCGAGCCGATGCCGCTCTATCGAAACCAGGCCGCGCGCGTGCTCGCACTCGAGCTTTCGTCGACGATGATGGCGCAGGACGACAAGCCGAGCCGCTTCGAGCGCGCGCGCTACAAGCTCGTCGACATCCTCGATCGCAGCAAGGATTACCAGACCGCGCTGATCGGTTATGCCGGAGAAGCGTTCGTCGCCGCGCCGCTGACCGACGACGTCGGCACGGTGCGCAATCTCGTCGACGCGCTCGATCCGTCGACGATGCCGGTTGCCGGCAATCACGCGGCCGCCGCGATCGAGACGGCGCAGAAGCTGATCGAGCAGGCGGGATTGCACTCGGGCGACATCCTCCTCGTCGCCGACAGCGCCGATGCCGCGGCTGCGGCGGCGGCGCGCAAGGCGCACGCCGACGGATTGGTCGTTTCCGTGCTCGGCGTCGGCACGCCGGGTGGCGCGCCCGTCGCGCTCGCGCAGGGCGATTTCCTCAAGGACGACAGCGGCAACGTCGTCGTCGCCAAACGCGACGATGCGAGTCTGCGCGAGGTCGCCGAAGCCGGCGGCGGACGCTACGCGACTTTGAGCGCCGATTCCCGCGACATCGATTCGCTGCTCGTCGATCGCGCCGGCGCGGCATCGCAAGCCGAGGCCGCGTCGTCGCCGGCCGATCTCGCGGCGAGCGCGCGTTGGCGAGATCGCGGCCCCTGGCTGATGCTATTGCTGCTGCCGCTCGCCGCGCTCGCGTTTCGTCGCGGCTGGCTGATGGCCATCGTGCTGATGGCAATCCCGGCGCCGCGCGCGGATGCGGCGTCGTTCACCGATCTCTGGCTCCGCTCCGATCAGCAGGCCGCCGCGGCGCTTGCCGGCGGCGATGCGAAGTCCGCGCTGGACGTTGCCCGATCGCCGGACTGGCACGGCAGCGCCGCGTTCCGCGCCGGCGATTACGAATCCGCCGCTACCGACTACTCGAAGATCGGGAACGCCGACGGCGCCTACAACGAAGGCAACGCGCTCGCCAAGCTCGGCCGTTACGAAGACGCGATCGCGTCCTACGATCGTGCGCTGAAGCTCGCTCCGGACATGGACGATGCGAAGGCGAACAAGGCCGCCGTCGAGGAATGGCTGAAGCGCCAGCAGAAGCAGCAGCAGGACAAATCCTCGAAGCAGGATTCGAAAAACGGCAACGGCAGCGATCGCAAGCCGTCGTCGGGTGACGGATCGCAGCAGAATCAGGACGAGCAGAAGCAAAACGAATCGGGCGAGTCGCACGATCAGCGTTCAGAGGATGGACAACAAGGCGCTTCGTCTCCGGATCAAGGCGGCGACGACCAGCCGCAGCAAAGCCAGTCCGGGCAGGACGCCGGCGAGGAGCAGCAGAAGCAGCCTTCGTCGTCCGGAACCGAAGGCGCGACGACCGATGCGCAATCCGGGCTCGATCCCTCGCAGGGCAAGGCGAGCAGCGAGCAGCAGAAGGCGCTGACCGACGCCATCAACCAGTCGCTCGCTTCCGGCGGCAAGCCGGACAAGGACGGCAAGCCGTCCGGGGCGATCGAAGAGGAAGACGCGGCGACGCAGGAAAAGCGGCAGGCGCTCGAGCATCTGCTGCAGCGCGTGCCGGACGATCCGGGCGGCCTCCTGCGCCGCAAGTTCCTGCTCGAGCATCAACGGCGCCAGCAGGGCGGAGGCGACAACGGATGAGATCCCGATATTCGACGACGATCCTCGCGCTGATCGCGTTGCTTGCGGCCGTTCCGCTTCGCGCCGCCGCGCCGACCGTGCGCGCCTGGCTCGATCGCGACACGATGCATCTCGGCGAGACGGTCACGCTCAATGTCGAAGCGCAAGGCGATGCCGGCGGCGAGCCCGACTTCGGTCCGCTGTCGCAGGATTTCACGATGCTGGGCACGCAATCGAGCCAGCAGGTGAGCATCGTCAACGGATCGAGCACGGCGAAAACGGTCTGGGCCGTCGGACTCGAGCCGAAGCGCGCCGGCCGCATCGCGATTCCAGCGCTCGCGGTCGGCTCCGCGCACACTCAACCGATCGCGCTGACCGTGCTGCCGCAGCCGGCCGGCGCGCAAGGGAAGCCCGGCGACGACGTGTTCCTCGAAGTCTCCGCCGAGCCGCTCGCGCCGTACGTCCAGCAGGAAGTGCGCTACACGGTCAAGCTCTATTATTCGTTCGGCCTCACCGACGGCAATCTGTCCGAGCCGCAGGCCGACGGCGTCGTCGTGCAGCGTCTCGGTCAGGACAAGAGCTATCTCGCGACGATCGGCGACCGCCGCTACCACGTCATGGAGCGGCACTACGCGCTGACGCCGGAGAAAAGCGGAACGCTCGATCTCCCGGCGCTCATGTTCCGCGGCAACGCGCTCGACGCGGCCGATCCGACCGGCTTCTTCAGCCGTCCACGCTCGGTCAGCGCGCGCTCGGACGCGGTGCAGCTCGCGGTGAAGCCGAAACCGTCGAGCTGGACCGGCAGCGATCCGTGGCTCCCGGCCGAGTCGATGCTGCTGAAGGACGAGAGCGAGCTTCCTGGCGAGATCCACGTCGGCGATCCGGTCACGCGGACGATCCGCTTGCAGGCGCAGGGACTCGGCTTCGAGCAGCTTCCCGAATTGAATCTCGCCGCGCCCGACGGCGCCGAGATCTATCCCGACAAGCCCGACACGCGCACGCGCGACGACGGCACATGGCTTTACGGCGAGCGCGTGCGCAAGTTCGCGTTCGTGCCGACGCGGCCCGGAACGCTGACGATCCCCGGCATGAGCGTGCACTGGTGGGACACCGCGCACGACCGCGCCGAGACGACCGAGCTTGCGCCGCACACGGTGACCGTGCTGCCGGCCGTCGGAAGCAAGGGCACGGCGCCTTCGCCGTCGACGCCGGGCGCGCCCGCCGCCGCGGAAACGGCGACGGCGCATTCGCCCTCGCCGGTGCCCCAACACGCGGTGCCGGTCGTCGTGCCGCAAGCGTCGCGGCTCTGGCAGATCGCGGCGGTGACCGGCTTCGCATTGTGGCTCGCGACGCTCGCGCTGTGGTGGCGATCGCGCCGCGTCGCGCTGCCCGCGCAACCGGCCAGCACGCCCGGCGAGAGCGCGTCGTCCGCGCCACGTGCCGCATTCCTTCGCGCGTGCGCGCTCGGCGAGCTCGCAGGCGCGGAGCGCGCGCTCGTCGCGTGGGCGCGCAGCGAGCGCCCGGACGTGCGCAACCTCGGCGAGCTTTCGATGCGGCTCGACGACACCGCACAGACCGATGCGCTCGCGGCGCTGCAGCGCGCGCGTTACGCCGGCGGCGCGACGAACGGCGTCGGCACCGCGCTCGAACGCGCGTTCAAGCCGGGCCTCGCCTGGCGCACGCCGGCATCGCCTGCGAAGCCGAAATCGGCGCTGCCTGCGCTCTATCCGGAGTAGCGTCCGCCGCGCGAGCGGATTTTCGCGTGCGCCGTTCCTGCGAAAGGCGGAAAATCCGCCCGATCACGATTCGTCGGGTGGGGAGCCTTGCAGGCGCGACGCAGATCGTCTTCGATCGTCCGGCCGAAGCCGCAGGCAGCCTTGCTGCTCTGTGCAGCGCTTTGCGCCCCGCCATCGGCGCGCGCGAACGGGTTGCCGTGGGAAATCTGGGAATCGCCGGCGCGGCTCGCGACGATCGATCCCGCCGACGTCGTGCTCGAACGCTCGAGCCATTGCCTCGACGGCTGCCGCTACGACCGCAGCAACGCCGGCGCCGAGGATCCGGCACGCAATCCATATCCGCTGCGCTGGCTGTACCGCGACGGCGAGGAAGCGATCGTGTTCGACGAGCGTGGACCCGGCGCGGTGACGCGCATCTGGATGACGACGGGATTCGGCACGTCGACCTGCATCGATCCCGCGATCCGCGTGCGTTTCTACTTCGATGGCGCTGCAGCGCCCGCGCTCGACATTCCGCTGGCATCGCTGTTCGACGGCTCGACGCCGCCATTCACGCCGCCGCTCGTCGCCGATCGCGATGCCGCGAGCGGCGGATACGTCAGCAACGTTCCGATCGCCTATGCGGAGGCCCTGCGCATCGCCCTCGTCGGCGCCGACGACGGCGGCACGAATCCCTGCACCGGCAACGGCGAGCGTCTCGTCTGGTTCCAGATCCAGCATCACCGTCTCGCACCCGGCGCCGCAGTGAGGACGTTCGCGCCGGACGATGATTTTCCCGCGTGGCGCGCGTTCCTCGAACACGCGGGCGACGATCCGTGGAACGGCTTGCTCGCGCCGGTCGAATCGGAATCGACGATCGCGCCGGGTGCGACGCTCGATCTCGCGACGCGATCGGGTCCGGCATGGCTGCGCGGCATTCGTCTGCGTCTTCCGCGCTCGGCTTACGCGTCGGTGCGTCTGAGACTCGTGCTCGATGCGGCGACGTCGGCCGATGTGCCGCTCGACGATTTCTTCGCGACGCCCGCCGATGCGGCAACGGCCGCGCGCGGCGCCCTCGCCGGCGAGGACGCGAGCAGCTGGCTCTATGCGTGGCTGCCGATGCCGTTCCGGCAATCGGCGAGTGTCGCGCTCGTCGCCGAGCCGACGCTGGCCGCGCCGGCGACCGTCGAGAGCGCGTTGTTCTTCGATGCTTCGCCGGTTCCGGCACAGGCCGCTTCGTACGCGGCCGGGATATCGGACACCTGCGTGTCCTCCGGCGATATCGCACTGTACGCCGATTACGGCACCGGCAAGATCGTCGGTCTCGCTTCGCGATATCGCGCGAACGGCGTCGTCGGCCGCGGCTATCTCGAAGGCGACGAGCGGGCGTACGTCGACGGCGCAACGACGCCCGCCTGGTACGGAACCGGCGTCGAGGATTTCTTCGGCGGCGGCTTCTATTTCGAAGACACGACATTCGCGCTGCCGCTCTCGGGAGCGACCGTCGTCGACGCCGACGGCGCCGGCGAGACGGATGCGTACCGCTGGATGCTCGCCGATCCGCTCGCGTACGCGAGCTCGCTGCGCCTCACGCAGGAGGCCGGATTCGCTCCGTCGCAACCGGTGCCGACGTGCGCGCGCACGATCGTGCACGCGTATCGCGCACCGCGTGCGAGCGTCGTCGCCTACGATCGTTTCGACGTCGGAACGGCGCCGGCCGACGCGCACGCCTACGCGCCGCCGCCCGGCGCGAGCTGCACGAGCGAAAAGGGAACGTTCGAAGACGAGCCGCCGACGACGCGCAGCGCGAGCGTCTGCGCGTACGCAGCCGGTGCCAGCCGGTTCGTGTTCGATGTCGCCGATGCCGAGCCGCCGCTCCGCCTGCGCCGGACGTTCGACGGCGCGGCCGGATCGCCCGGCCAGACGGCCGGTGCGCCGGCCGCCGATATTCTCGTCGATGGCGTCGTCGTCGGACGCTTCCCGCCGGCGATGGCGAATCCGCCGCGGCGATGGCAGCAACAGGAAGCGCTGCTCGATCCCGCGCTCGGCGCCGGCCGCCATGAATTCGAAATCGTGCCGGATTTCACCGCGACTGCACCGCGCATGGCCGAATCTGCGTTCGAGCTTTCCGGCGGATGGAAGGACGCGATCTTCTCCGGCGGCTTCGAGACGTTCGTGCTTCGGCACGATGCGGCCTCGCCGGTCCGCGTCGCCGCGCCGATGCCGCTTGCAGCCGACTGACCGATGCGACAAAGTGCAAATCGGAGAGGATTACCGATCCGGAGGGGCCGCCGCAGAGGCCGAATCGGGCCGAGATGACGACACCGAAGACCGAAACCGAGCTCGCTCGCGAGGCGACCGAAGCCAGCGCGCCCGATGCGCTGCGATCGCGCGTCGGCGTGCCGGAGACCGAGCTCGGTGAAGGCGATCGCCTCGGCGCGTGGCGACTCGTCAGGAAACTCGCGCAGGGCGGCATGGGTGCGGTCTATCTTGCCGAGCGCGCGGACGGGCACTTCGAGCAGCGTGCCGCGATCAAGCTGATCCGCGGACGGCCGAACCCCGAGATGCTCGCGCACTTCACGCGCGAGCGGCAGATCCTCGCGACGCTGCAGCACCCGAACATCGCGCGCTTGCTCGACGGCGGCGCGACGCCGGGCGGCCAGCCGTTTCTCGTCATGGAATACATCGAAGGCGATCCGATCGATGCGTACTGCGCCGATCGCGCGCTGTCGCTCGACGCGCGCCTTCGGCTTTTCGAACAGGTATGCAGCGCGGTGCAGTTCGCGCACCAGCGCCTGATCGTCCATTGCGATCTCAAGCCGTCGAACGTGCTCGTGCAGAGCGACGGCACGCCGGTGCTGCTCGATTTCGGCATCGCGCGCGCGCTCGATCGGCCGCGCAGGCAGGACAAGATCGAATCCGCGTATTTCACCCCGGGCTATGCGAGCCCCGAGCAGCTTCGCAACGAAACCGTGACGACCGCGAGCGACGTCTATTCGCTCGGGCTCATCCTGTTCGAGCTCGTAGCGGGGCGCAAGGCACGCATCGACACGGTCGACCGCACGATCGCGCTGCTCGGCGACGCCGCCGTGCAGCCGAGCGAGATCGCCGCGAAAGTGCCGTGGAAGAAGCGCATCGCCGGCGACATCGATGCGATCGTGCTGCGCGCGACCGCGGCGGCGCCGGCCGCGCGTTACGCCGCAGCCGACGAGATCGCCGCGGACCTTCGCCGCCATCGCGCGATGCTGCCGGTCTTCGCGCGCGCGCCGACGCTCGCGTATCGCACCGGCCGTCTCTTGCGCCGGCGCTGGCCGCTGTTCGCGGCCGGCGTCGTCGCGCTGGCGATGATCGCGGCGTTCACCTGGCGCATCACGGCCGAGCGCGATCGCGCATTCGCCGCCGAGCGCGAGGCGCGCGTGCAGGCGGCCGCGGCCGAGCGCGTCAGCGATTTCCTCGTCTCGGTCTTCAACGTCTCGAATCCGCGCCTTGACGGCCGGCGCGACGTCAGTGCTCGCGAAGTCCTCGACGAAGGCGCGAAACGCATCCAGAGCGAACTCGCCGATCAGCCGAAGGTCAAGGCGAAACTGCTCGATACGCTCGCGACGGCGTATCGCTTCATCGGCGAGCCGGGGCGGAGCATCGATCTCTTCCGCGAGGCGATCGATCTCTATCTCGATCCGCGCGTCGGCGAGCCGCTTGCGGCGGCGAAGACGCTTAGCCAGCTCGCGGTCGGGTACGCGAACGCAAGCTATCCGCGCGCCGACGCCGAGGCGGCCGCGCGCCGCTCGCTCGCGCTGCGCGAAGCGAACGGCGGCGATGCGCTCGCGATCGCGGATGCGTACAACTCGCTCGGCATCGTGCTCGAATCCGAAGACAAGTACGACGAGGCCGAGGCCGCGCTGAAGAAGGCGCTCGCGCTGCGCCGCGCGAACGGCGGCGGACCCGACAGCATCTCGGCCTCGCTGCACAATCTCGGTCTCGTCGCGACGAACCGCGGCGACAACGACGCGTCGATCGCGTACTACCGCGAGGCGCTGGCGATCCGCCGGAAGTCGGTCGGCGAGCACAGCCCCGCGTACCAGCACACGCTGACCAACTACGGCACGAGCCTCGGCAACGCGCATCGCGCCGCGGAAGCCGTTCCGGTGCTGGAGAAAAGCCTCGCGCTCGCGCGAGAGCTCTACGGCGACGACAGCGACAACACGGCGTCGGCGCACAACGAGCTCGGCTCGGTGCTGCACGATCTCGGCCGTTTCCGCGAGGCGATCGGACACTATCGCGAGGCGCTGCGCATCGAGAAGGCGACGCTCGGCGAAGCGAGCGCCGAGGTCGCCAAGCCGCTCAACAACATCGCATCCGCGCACGAGGACATGGGCGATCTCGTCGCGGCATTGCCGCTCTTCCGCGAGTCGCTCGCGATCCGCGAGAAGACGCTCGGCGCAGACGATCCGATGGTGCTTCGCGCGGTCTACAACCTGGGTCGCGCGTCGACGAAGGCGGGCGCGCTGAAGGAGGCGCGTCCGCTGCTCGAGCGCGCGCTCGACGGATTCCGCAAGCGCTATGGCGCGGCAAACACGAATACCCTGAAGGCCGAGCTCTGGCTCGACGAGTGGAGCCTGCGCGCGGGCGACGTCGATGCCGCCGAGACGCGGCTCGCGACGATCGCATCGTCGAAGGCGCCGCTGTCGGTGCAGTCGCAGCGCGCGACGCTCGCGGCCGACATCGCCGCCGCGCGGCACGATGCGACCGCCGAGATCGCCGCACGCAAGGAGGCCTGGGATCTCATGCGCGATGCGTGGGGCGAGTCGCATCCGCTGACGGCCGAATGCGCGATCGCGTACGCCGTCGCGCTGGCGCGCGCGCATCGTTCCGAAGAAGCGGCGGCCGTCGCCCGGCCGGCCGTCCCGATCGTCGATGCCGCGTTCGCGGAGGGTTCGAAAGTGCGGCGCGACGCTTCTCCGTGGCGCTGACGCGGGGAGCGTTTCGCGCAACCGCGTTTCGCGCGCATGAAAAACCCGGCCTGCTCGCGCAGGCCGGGTGGTGACGGCATCCTTGCCGTGTGGCTCCTCGTTGGAGAAGTTCGCGGCTGGCGCCGCTCGCGTCAGAAGCGGGCTTCGGCGCTGACCGAAACGAGGCTCGGATTCACGTCGAGGTTCCTCTTGTCCGCCTTGTAGTAGTCGTAGTTGAGGCCGACGCTGAAGTTGTTCGTGAAGTCGTAACCGAATCCTGCGCCGGCGTACCAGTTGTTGCTCGTGTCGCTCAGGTTGACCGGCACGTCGCCGGCGAGATAGCCGCCCTTGAGGTCGCCGCGGAACAAGCCCGCGCGGCCGCTGACGTACCAGTTTTCGGTCATGTTGAAGTGGCCGTTGACGCCGGCGTTCCAGCCGGAGAGCTCCGCGTCGCGGATGCCGAGGCCGTTGTAGCTGCGCTTGGTCGAGAACTGGCCGAGGTCGGCGTATCCGCCCTCGACGCCGAGCAGAACGCTCGGGCCGACGGCCCAGCGATAACCGAAGTTCGCGCCGTATCCGGTGTCGTCGTCGTCGTAGGCGCCCTTGCTCAGGTTCGACTGGCCCACGTTGCCGTTGATGAAGAAACCGCTCTGATTTTCGGCGGCGTGGCTGGTCAGGGGAATCGCGGCGAAGCCGGCGGTAGCAAGGGCAATGGCGAACAGCGTATTTTTCATGAGTTGAACTCCAACTGCTTGTGGATTAAGGGTTTTCTGCAACTCTTCCATGGGTTGCCGGACTTCGACCCGAGCTTCCCGCAGGGGTTCGGCGTCCGGCCCACGGGTATCAGGTAGGGTTCATCGACCTTAATTCAATACTGTCAAGTTCAGAATTTGTTCATGGCCGGATTCGCGCCCACAAGCGATCCCGCATCGGCGACAATCGCGGCCCTCGCGACGCGTCCTGCGCGCGAGCATCCCGGATCCGAGCCCCAGACCGATGCCGAGCCGTAAAGAACTCGCCAACGCGATCCGCGCGCTGGCCATGGACGCAGTGCAAGCCGCGAATTCCGGTCATCCCGGCATGCCGATGGGCATGGCCGACATCGCCGAGGTGCTCTGGAACGATTTCCTCGTCCACAACCCGCGCAATCCGAAATGGGCCAATCGCGACCGCTTCGTGCTGTCGAACGGCCACGGCTCGATGCTGCAGTACGCGCTGCTGCATCTGACCGGCTACGACCTCCCGATCGAAGAGATCAAGCGCTTCCGGCAACTGCATTCGAGGACGGCCGGGCACCCCGAGGCGAGCGAGACGCCGGGTGTCGAGACGACGACCGGTCCGCTCGGCCAGGGCCTTGCGAACGCGGTCGGCATGGCGCTCGCCGAGAAGGTGCTCGCGGAGCGTTTCAACCGCGAAGGATTCCCGATCGTCGACCACATGACGTACGTCTTCATGGGCGACGGCTGCCTGATGGAAGGCATCTCGCACGAAGCGGCTTCGCTCGCGGGCACGCTCGGGCTCGGCAAGCTCGTCGCGATCTGGGACGACAACGGCATCTCGATCGACGGCGAAGTGCACGGCTGGTTCACCGACGACACGCCCGCGCGCTTCGAGGCGTACGGCTGGGAAGTGCTGCGCGGCATCGACGGCCACAATCCGGAAGCGATCAAGGCCGCGCTCGTCTCGGCCGCGCTCGATCCGAAGAAGCCGACGCTGATCTGCGCGAAGACGATCATCGGCTACGGCGCGCCGAACAAGGAGGGCAAGGAAAGCTGCCACGGTGCTGCGCTCGGCAAGGACGAAGTCGCCGCCGCGCGCGCGAGGCTCGGCTGGAACCATCCGCCGTTCGTCGTGCCGGACGAGATCTACGACGCGTGGAATGCCGAAGCGAAAGGCGCCGAGCGCGAAGCCGGGTGGAACGCGCTGGTCGCGCGCTATCGCAACGCGCACCCGGAGCTCGCCGCCGAATTCGAGCGTCGCATGCAAGGCGCGCTGCCGGACGATTTCGCCGCGCATGCCGATGCGTACACGAAGAAGCTGCAAGCGGAAGGTCCGGTGGTCGCGTCGCGCAAGGCCTCGCAGATGGCGCTCGACGCGTTCGGTCCGAAGCTGCCCGAGCTGATCGGCGGATCGGCCGACCTCGCGGGATCGAACCTCACGATCTGGAAAGGCTCGAAGGACGTCAATACGAACGTCGCCGACGCGAATTACGTCTATTACGGCGTGCGCGAGTTCGGCATGAGCGCGATCTCGAACGGCCTCGCGCTGCACGGCGGCTTCGTTCCGTACGACGCGACGTTCCTCGTGTTCTCCGACTACGCGCGCAACGCCGTGCGCATGTCGGCGCTGATCCCCGCGCACGCGATCCACGTCTACACGCACGATTCGATCGGCCTCGGCGAGGACGGCCCGACGCATCAGCCGGTCGAGCATCTCGCGAGCCTGCGCTACATACCGAACAATCACGTCTGGCGTCCGTGCGACGCGGTCGAATCGGCCGTCTCGTGGAAGGCCGCGATCGAGCGGAAGAACGCACCGTCGTGCCTCGTGTTCTCGCGCCAGAACCTCGCGCACCAGCATCGCACCGACGCGCAGGTCGACGAGATCGCGCGCGGCGGCTACGTGCTTGCCGATCCCGGCAGCACGAAGTTCGACGCGATCCTCATCGCGACGGGTTCCGAAGTCGATCTCGCGATGCAGGCAATGCGCGTGCTCGCCGATCAGGGCGTCTCCGTGCGCGTCGTCTCGATGCCATGCACGAACGTGTTCGACGCGCAGCCGCTCGAATACCGCGAGAGCGTGCTGCCGGGCTGGTGCAGGAAGCGCGTCGCGGTCGAAGCGGGCGTCACCGATTACTGGCGCAAGTACGTGGGCCTCGACGGCGCGGTCGTCGGCATCGACACGTTCGGCGCATCGGCGCCGGCCGAAGCGCTGTTCAGGCACTTCGGGTTCACGGTCGACCGCGTCGTCGACGCGGTGAGGGCGCTCGGCTGATGGGCCGGCGGTGGACCGAAGCCGACCCTATGCAAGTCCGGTCGCCATAGGGCGGGCTTCGGCCCACCTTCGCCGAATCGCACGATTCATCGGGAACGAGAAGCCGCGCGCGACGACGTCGCCGAGCGCGATGCTGATCGCGACCGCTGCGGCGTACCAGAGCCCGACGAGCGCGAGATCGGCGTTCATCGCCTTGAACGCGGCGACTGCCGCGAACACGACGAACATGTGCGTGAGATAGATCTCGTAGCTGCGCCTTCCGACGAAGCCGAGCGCTGCGAAGAATCCGCGCGCGCTCCAGCGCTCTCCGGCGCCGCCCGCGATCGCGAGCAGAACGAGCGCCGTTCCCGCTTCGAGCACGGTGATGTAGAGCCCGTTCGAGACGAGCCCAAGCGCATTCGTCGCCGGCCGGAATGCGATCACGAGCAGCATCATCGCAAGGCCTGCCGCTAATGCGATGCGCAGCGCGCGGCGAGAGATCGCGCGGCGCGCCTGAAACATCGCCGCGAGGCAGCCGAACGCGATGCCGTCCATGCACGAGAGGTACGCGTACTCGTCCCACGGTTCGCTCGCGGCGTCGAAGACGCGGCTGAACGGTCCGACGACGATGAAGACAAGCAGCGCGAGCATGATGACGCGCTCGTTGCGTAGCGCGATGCAGACGAGCGGAAAGAAGAAGTAGAACGCCTCCTCGATCGAGAGCGACCAGAGCACGTCCCACGAGCCCGGCAGGTAGCCGTGTGTTCCTTCGAGCCAGTTGAAGTGGAACGCGAGCGCAGCGCCGATCGCGCGCGGCAGCGACGCCCGCGCAGAATCGATCGCATAGTCGGCAAAACCCGCGAGATGCAGGATCGAGAGCACCGCGAGCAGCGCGATCAGGCACGGGAAGATGCGCGCGAACCGCAACACGTAGAACGCCCGTGGCTCGATGCAGGGCAGCGAGGACCAGCGACGCATGGACAGGTTCGCGATCAGGAAGCCCGAGACCACGAAGAACACGATCACGCCGTAATAGCCGCTCCAGAACACGACGCGCGCGATCGGCTTCGGCAGCAGCGCCGCGACGTCGAAATGGTTCAGGAGAAAGCGCAAGTGCACGTGATGCGCGACGACCGCGAGCACCGCGAGCCCGCGCAGCACGTCGATGCCCGCGAAATGCGGGAGACGGCTCGATGCGGCTTCGCTCACGGCGATCCGTCGAACGCGACCGGCAGCTTGAGATACGCGCGTCCCTCCCGCGCCGGCGGCAGGCGGCCGCCGCGCAGGTTGATCTGCAATGCGGGCCACAGCAGCTTCGGGACCGCAAGCGTCGCGTCGCGCTGGCGGCGGAGCGCGGCGTATTCGTCTTCGGCGGTCGCCGCACGCACGTGGATGTTGCCTGCGCGCTGCATCGCGAGCGCGACTTCGGCGATCGGCTCCGCGCCAGCCGCGGGATAATCGTGACAGAGGAAGACGCGCGTCGTCTCGGGCAACGCGTAAAGCCGCATGATCGAGCGGTGCAGCGTCGCCGCGTCGCCGCCCGGAAAGTCGCAGCGCGCGGTGCCGGATTGCGGCGCGAACAGCGTATCGCCGACGAACGCCGCGTCGCCGGCGAGATAGCTCACGCCGTCGCCCGTGTGACCCGGCGTCGCGACCACGCGCACGTCGAGCGCGCCGATCGGGAACGTCTCGCCGTCGGTGAAGAGGCGGTCGAACGGGGTTCCGTCGATCGGAAAATCGTCGCCGAGATCGAGCAGGCGCTTGAACGTCCTCTGCACCTCGACGATGCCAGCGCCGACGCCGACCTTTGCGCCGGTGCGCCCGGAGAGCCACGCGCACGCGGATACGTGGTCCGCGTGCGCATGCGTTTCGAGAATCCACTCGACGCGAAGCCCCGCGGTGTCGGCGTATTCGAGAATGCGCTGCGCGCTCGAAGTGCGGATCATCCCCGAGGGCAGGTCGAAATCGAGCACGGGATCGACGATTGCCGCGACGCGCGTCGCGGGATCGACGACGACATGCGACCACGTACCGCTTTCGGCGTGATGGAAACTGCGCACGACCGGCGTGTTGCCCGGTCCGCTCACGGCGCGCGATCCGACGTGTGCACGACGGCGCCCGACGCATCGCGCACGCTGACTTCGACGATCACGCCCGCGCGCACGCTCTCGGTCACGGTGCAGAAATCCTCGAACTCGGCGAGGATGCGGTCGATCTGCGCGTAATCGCCCGATGCTTCGGGCAAAGCGATCTCCACCGAAACGCGTCCGATGCGGAGGCGTCGATGCTCGTTGCGCATGTGCTCGGCGGTCACGCGCGTCACGATGCGACCCGGCTGGTTCCTGAATTTGCGCAGTGCGAAGAAGAGGCTCGACGAGAGGCAATGCCCGATCGCGGCCGCGAGCATCCGCGTCGGATCCGGTCCCGCGCCACCGCCCGCTGGCGGCGACTCGTCTACGTGGAGGGCTGGCACGGCTGTCCCGTCGAATTCGACGCGGAACGCGAACTCGGATTCCTGCGTCAGCGTCAGCGTGATGCGGTCGGTCTCGCTCATCGGTGCTCCGGCGGCGGCGCGCTGCGGCGAATCGACGCGCGCGCGGAATATCGGCGCTCCGGATCATAACCTCGCGCGAAGCGGGCGATGGCGGCGCCCTGCCGTCAATGGCTCCATCGAAGTGGCCCGTGCGCGCGAAAACCCGGGCCGGTAGAATGCGCGCCTGCCCTTTTTCCCGCTCCGGAGGATTGGTCCATGGCTGTGAAGGTCGCCATCAACGGCTACGGCCGCATCGGTCGCAACGTGCTGCGCGCGCTCTACGAGTCGAAGCGCACGAAGGACATCCGGATCGTCGCGGTCAACGATCTCGGCGATGCGGAGACGAACGCGCACCTGACGCAATACGACACCGCACACGGCAAGTTCCCGGGCGAGGTCGGCGTCGAAGGCGGCGATCTCGTCGTCGACGGCGATCGCATCAAGGTCTGCGCCGAGCGCGATCCTTCGAAGCTGCCATGGAAGGATCTCGGCGTCGACGTCGTCATGGAGTGCACGGGCCTCTTCACCTCGAAGGCAAAGGCCGGCGCGCACATCGCGGCCGGCGCGAAGAAGGTGATCATCTCGGCGCCCGGCGACAAGGACGTCGACGGCACGTTCGTCATGGGCGTCAACGAGGACAGGATCAAGGGCGGCGACACCGTCATCTCGAACGCGTCGTGCACGACGAATTGCCTCGCGCCGCTCGCGAAGGTGCTGCACGAGAAGATCGGCATCGTGCACGGCCTCATGACGACGATCCATGCGTACACGAACGATCAGGTGCTGACCGACGTGTTCCACAAGGACCTGCGCCGCGCGCGTTCGGCGACGATGTCGCAGATCCCGACCAAGACCGGCGCCGCCGCCGCGGTCGGTCTCGTGCTGCCGGAGCTCAACGGCAAGCTCGACGGCTTCGCGATGCGCGTGCCGACGATCAACGTGTCGGTCGTCGACCTGACGTTCGTCGCGAAGCGCGCGACCTCGAACCAGGAGATCGACGCAGCCGTCAAGGAAGCGAGCGAGGGCGCGCTGAAAGGCATCCTCGGCATGAACACCAAGCCGCTCGTCTCGATCGACTTCAACAACAATCCGCTGTCGTCGATCTATGACGCGACGCAGACGCGCGTGATGGAGGGGACGCTCGTCAAGGTGTTGTCGTGGTACGACAACGAGTGGGGGTTCTCGAATCGGATGCTCGATATGACGCTGGCGTTCGCGAAGGCTCGCTGACGCAAGCTTTCCCCTCTCCCGCTCGCGGGAGCGGGCAGGGTGAGCGCACGCGGGTTCGACGTTTCTTCTTGTCGTTCTTTGATCTTTCGATCTTTTGCGACGTCGATGCGATAACCGACCCACGTCCCTGTAAGTCTTGCCGGCCCTCCCGGCCGGCGCGTGACTTTCTCTTGCACGAGCAAGAGAAAGCACCAAAGAGAACACGCCCTCGGTGCCGCGCCGGCGCTGCGCGCCGGTTCGCTACGGGTGGCCGGGTTTCGGCTGACGGGCCATCCTGGTCCGCAGCCGAATGCGCGCGATCCCTCGCGCGCAACCGCGCGAGCGCGGGCCTTTCCGTCCGCCCTCCGCCGCGTCGCAGAGGGATTGGAAAAGCCAAAAGCCAAAAAAGAGCGAAAGTTCCGGTGCTTCAGCTCGTTCGCGTGTTTCGTGGTGCAACGTACTCGTCGCGCAACAGCCCGTAGATCGCGGAGTCAGTGATCTCGCCGGCGACGTGCCAGCGTTGGCGTAGCAGGCCTTCGCGGCGGAAGCCGATGCGTTCGACGAGGCGGCACGAGGGTTCGTTGCGCGGGTCGATGTCGGCTTCGAGGCGCGAAAGGCCGATCGTGTCGAAGGCGTGCGCGATCGCCAGACGCACGGCTTCGGTGGCGTAGCCGCGGTTCCATTCGCGCGATCCGAGCGCGTAGCCGATCTCGGCGCGATGCTGCGTGCGGTTCAGCGCGAACAGCGAAACCGTGCCGACGAGGCGATCGTCGGCGAGCGCGATCGCCCAGGTGTAGAACTCGCTGTGCTCGCGATCGCGCTCGAGTTGCGCGATGCGTTCGTTCGCCTGCTCGCGGCGTGTCCAGGGCGGGTGGCTCCAGTAGCGCATGACGCGCGGGTCCGAATGCACGGCGTAGAGATCGTCGGAGTCGCTCGCACGGAGCGGACGGAGGGCGAGGCGCATTCCGATCAGGACCGGCGTCGGTGGTATCGTCGTGTCGTTCATGCGCTCGTCTGTGCGATGCCGCGCGACAGGGCGGCCGCTCGTTTCAGTGCGCGACCAGCAGAGGAAGATCGCTCGACTGGAACACGTGGCGCGTCGTGCCGCCGAGCACGAGCTCGGTGATGCGCGAGTGGCCCCACGCACCCATCACGACGAGATCGGCTGTTTCGGCGTGCGCTGCGTCGAGCAGCGCTGCACCGCGCTCCTTCGCCGGCGGCCTGAACGCGCGGAACTCGGCGGACACGCCGTTTCGCGCGAGCCACGCGCGAAGATCGAGCTGCGGCAACCGCCGCAGGCCGAACGGATTCTCGACCGGCTCTCCCTCGAGCACGAGCACGCGTTCGGCGCGTCGCAGCAGCGGCAGCGCACCGTGGATCGCGCGCGTCGCTTCGCGGCTCTGGTTCCAGGCAACGAGGATGCGCGCACCGGCGGTGTCGCCGCCGGCCGTGTCCGGCACGACGACGACGGGAGAGGTCGACCCGAACACCGTGCGCGAGACGAGGCCCCAGCCGGTCGGCGCATCCGGATTCAGCTGCGGCCGCTCGACGACGACGAGATCGCTCCAGCGCGACGCGTGGCAGAGCACGTCGACGGTCTCGCCCTCCGCGACCTGCCATTCGCCTTCGAGCGAGCGCGCGGCGAGCTCATCGCGCCACCAGCCGGCGCGCGACTTCGCTTCGTCGACCATGCCTTCGGCCTCGTGCACTTGCAGCGCGACGGCTTCGGGCGACGCGAACGCGGCCGGCGCGATGGCGACGACGTGGATGCCGGTCGTCCAGGCCCCGAGGCGCGCGGCGAGAGCGAGCCCGACGCGCACGGCCGGCGTCGTCGCGTCAATGCGGCGCAGATGGATCAGCACGTCGAGTCGAGCCATGGCCGTCTCCGGAGGATGCGTATAGCTTACGTCGGTCCGGCGGCACCGTCAGGAACGCGGCTTGCGAGCGCAACGATGACCTTTCGCACTGGCAGCGGCGCGCGCCGGCATCGATGCTGCGCGAAACGGACGGCTGGAGGTGCCTGATGATCACCGGCTTCTTTTCCGTGTTCGCCGCGCTGATGGCGCTGCTCGTTCTCGCCATGTGCGGGCTCGCGCTGTTGCCGGCGCTGCTCGTCGTCGGCGCGCTCGTGCTGGCGTTTTCGCTCGCTGCCGGCGTGATCGGATTGATCCTGCGTGTATTCGGCGCGTTGCTGCTTGCCGTGCTCGCGCTGCCGCTGGCGCTCGGCGCGTTCGGTCTCGTGCTCGCGATCGTCGTCGCGATGCTGCACGCGATGCTGCCGCTGATCGTGGTCGGCGTCGTCATCTGGCTCCTCGTTCGCCATCGGCGTCCCGCACCGGCGTCGCTGCCGCACGCCTCCTGAGCCTTCGGCGTCGCCGGTGGCGACGGTTGGCGTTCGCGTCGCGCTGGAGTAGGGTAGTCGCATGTTGCGCCGCGTCATGAGCGGCGCCGGCGGCTACCGGAGGCTTTCATGCCCGAGATCACGGCCGATGCAGTGATCCGCTACAGCGCGGCGGAAGAGATCGCGTCCTGCGTCATCCACGGCGTCGGCATCGTGCTCAGCATCGCGGGCCTCGCCGTGCTTTCGGCGTATGCGGCGCCGGCCGGCGATGCGCGGCACATCGCGAGCGTCGGCGTCTACGGCACGACGCTGATCCTGCTCTACACCGCGTCGACGCTCTATCACGGCATCCCGATCGAGCGCGTCAAACCCTTGCTGCGCCAGCTCGATCACGCGGCGATCTTTCTCCTGATCGCCGGCACGTACACGCCGTTCACGCTGATCACGCTGCACGGTCCGTGGGGATGGACGCTGTTCGCAGTCGTCTGGACCATCGCGATCGCCGGCATGTATCTCGTCATGCGCCGCGTCGAGCGGCGCGGACCCGTGATTGCGCTCTACGTCGGGCTCGGCTGGATCGGCCTCGTCGCGATCGGTCCGCTCGTGCGCAATCTCCCGCCCGGCGGCTTGTGGCTTCTGTTCGGCGGCGGCGTCTGCTACACGCTCGGCGTGCCGTTCTATCTGTCGAAACGGCTGCCGTTCAACCACGCGTTGTGGCATCTCTTCGTGCTGGGCGGAAGCATCCTGCAGTTCTTCGCGGTGCTGTTCTACGTGCTGCCCGGCCCGCCTGCGTCGTAAGCGCGCGCCTTTCCCCCTCCCCCGCTTCGCGGGAGAGGGCCGGGGTGAGGGCAAGGGTGGTTCGACGCTTCGGAAGTTTCACTCCGAAACCCTCACCCGCCGCGCTGCGCGCGTCGGCCTCTCCCGCAAGCGGGAGAGGCGATAGCTCACTTCTGCTGCGCTGGAATGAATTGCGTCTCGACCGCCTCGCGCAACAGCGCCGGCGGCAGCAAGCCCTGACCGATCACGAAATCGTTGAACGCCTGCCGATCGAACTTCTTGCCGAGCTTGATCTCGGTATCGCCGCGCAGCTCCATGAGCTTCGTGTAGCCGTAGAAATAGCTCGTCGCCTGACCCGGCGCACGGAACGTGTAGCGGTCGATCTCCTGTCGCGCATAGGCCGGCGAGAGCACGACTTCGTCCGTCAGCACTTCCTTCGCGCGCTCTGGCGTGATGCGGCCGAGGTTGACCATCGGATCGAGGATCGCGCGCGCCGCGCGCTGCAGGCGCGCCTGCAGCGCGAACAGCTGGCCGTCGAGCGGCTCGTACGGCTTCATCTCGGCTTCTGCGTAGAGCGCCCAGCCTTCGACGTTGACGCTGTTGAACGCGAAGAGGCTCCGCGCGAGCGAGACGCCGCGCTCGACCATTGCCGAGAACTGCAGCTCGTGGCCCGGCCGCCCCTCGTGCGCAGTCAGCGTCCATGTCGCGTACGGATGGTTGAAGTCGTCGTAGCTGTCGGCGCTGCCGCTCGACGAGGGATTGCCGAGCGTCAGCACGAACGTGCCGCGCTCGCCCTTGTTGCCGATCAGCGGCGGCGGATCCATGTGCGGCGCCGGCTGCGCGGCGGTCTCGGCTTCGGAGGCGATGCGCATGATCATCGGCCGCTCCGGCAGCGTGACGATGTGCTCGCGGCGGATGATGTCCTCGATCTTGCCGATGACCTCGTGATAGGTCGGCTCGATCTTCTCGCGTGGCATCTGCTCCTTCTTGAGCGCGCGGATCACGTCGCGATAATCGCCCGATTCGAGATGATGTTCCTTCGCGACGAGCGGTGCGATCGCCTGCATCTCGTTGCGGATCTCGACGTAGCTGAGCTCGGCCTTGCGGATCAGCTCGTCCGGCGCGATGTCGAGGCCGACGTTCCTGAGATTGTCGGCGTAAAGATCGGGCGGCAGCTTGAAATCGTCGCGCGCGCGCGGCAGCACGGCCTCGCGGATCCATGCGTCGTAATCCTTGAGCTCTGATTCGAGCGCGTCGAGGGCCTTGTCGGCCCCGCGGATCTTGTACTTCGCGTAGAGCTTGCGGATGCCGTCGACGTAGCTCGCCGTGTTCGCGAGATCCTGGTCGACCTGCTCCTTGTAGGGACCGAGCAGCGCTTTGTCGCCCGACGCTGCCTCGAACTGCGCTTTCGCCTGTGCAGTCACCGGCGTATAGCCTTTCTCGAGCCCCGTGTAGCGCCTGAGCCGCGTCAGCGCGCTCGGCCGGCGTTTCGCGTCGACCTGATCCTGCAGCAGGCTGAACTCGCCGAAGAAGATCGTCTGGCCGACGTTCGTGTACGGCAGGAGATACTTCTCGTTGAGCTTGCTCGACTCGATCTGCTGTTTCGCAGCGTCGATCATGATCGCGAGATCCTGCTTCACAAGCGGATCCTGCTCGGCCGCGAGCTTCGCCTCGAGCCCTTTTTCTGCGGCGCCGATCGCCTCGCGGAAGCGCTCGTTCGCATCGAGCGGAAACTGCGTGATGCGATCGTCGTAACCCTTGACGCCGAGGCGCGCGGCGAACTCGGGCCCGAAATCGCCGAGCACCTTGAGCAGCGGCTGCGCGTTGGCGTTGCTGCGCGCGACCCAGCCGGGTTCGGCCGCCGCGGCCGTCGAAATCGAAAGCAGCGCGCCGAGCGCGAGCGCGAACACGAAACGATGGGACATGACGGCCTCCTCCGGAATGGCGCAACGCTACTCGCGGCGCGAAAGCGCGCGATGTGCCAAAGGTTATGCGCCTGCTCGCTCGTCGCGGCCATGAAACGTCCGGGCGCGCGCCGGCCAGCAGGCGGCCTCGCGTTTGGGCGAGAATCGTCATTGCGACGGAGGAGCACCCATGACGAACGACACGGTGACGCATCGCGGCGGTTGCCACTGCGGCAGCGTGCGTTTCGAGGTCGACGCGCCCGCAGCCGTCGAAGCGCTCGAATGCAACTGCTCGATCTGCCGGATGAGCGGCTTCCTGCACCTGATCGTGCCGGCCTCGCGGTTCCGCCTCGTCGCCGGAAGCGGCGCGCTGACCGAATACACGTTCAACACCGGCACGGCGAAGCACCGGTTCTGCAGACGTTGCGGGGTCAAGAGCTTCTACGTGCCGCGCTCGAATCCGGATGGCGTCGACGTCAACCTGCGCTGCATCGATCCCGGCACGATCGTCTCGGTCGCGATCACGCCGTTCGACGACGGCGATCGCGCGCGGAGCGAGGCTGCGATCGCGCATCTGTCGGCGGGTTGAAAACGACTTGTGCTCGTCATCGCGGCGAAAGCCGGGATCGATTTGCTTCAGGACGTGCCCTGGCTCGACGCGCATCGAGAAAAAATGCATCCCGCCTTTCGCCGGGATGACGGAAAGGCCGGGAATGGCGAGTCGGAAAGGCCGCAATCAGCGCACGATGAACGCGAGCGCGAAAAGCCCGAGCATCGCGAAGCAGACGCCGAGCTTCAGCACGGTTCCGACGAGAAAGCCGATCCACGCGCCGACGCCGACGTTCGTCGCGCGGTGCAGCGTGCCGCCGGCGGCGAGCTCGCCGACGAGCGCGCCGAGGAACGGTCCGAGCAGAAGGCCCGGAATCCCGAAGAAGAGTCCGACGATCGTGCCGATCGCGGCGCCGACGAGCGCGAGCCGGCTCGCGCCAACGCGTTTTGCGCCGGCGAGCCCGGCGAGGAAGTCGACCGCGACGGCGATGACGGTCAGGACGCCGAGCCCGATCAGCGTCCACAGGCCGACATGCTGGAAACCGTCCGTCCACGCCGCGACGAAGAGACCCGCGAAGACGAGCGGCACGCCCGGAAGCGCCGGCACGACCGTGCCGACGAAGCCGACGACGACGAGGACGGCGGCGAGCACATACCAGAGATTGTGGAGATCCATGCACGCGCCCGGCGACTCGAACTTCGCCTACTCTACCGGAGCCGTCCGCAGTCGTCGTTTCTTCCTCGCCGATCCTCCTTCCGGCGGCAGCGCGAAAGATATGAACGGCGGGCACGACGGAAACTCGCGCCGCTCATCCGCGATCGAGCCGGAACGCGATCGGCACGATGCCCCACGCGGAAATCGCGACGCCGTCCTGCACGACCGGACGAAAGCGCGCGCGCTCGACGCTCTCCTTCGCAGCCGCGTCGAGCCGCGCATGTCCCGAGCTTCGCGCGATCTCGACGCGTTGCGGCGAGCCGCTCGCGTCGACGAGCACGCGCAGCGTCACGATGCCCTGCTCGCGCGCGCGCACCGAAGCCGGCGGATAGCGCGGACGCATCGGCGATGCGTAGGCGAGCGCTTGCGTCGCGCCGCCGGTATCGATGTCCGGGACCGACGATGAACTGCTCGCCATAGGAACCGTCGGAACCGTGGCGTCGTCGATCGGCGCCGGCGCCGCGGCTGCCGCGGGAACCGGCGTGGGCGAGGCCGATGCCGGCGTCGCACGCGGAGCATGGCGCGGCGGCGGCTCCGGCGGCGGGGGTTCCGGAAGGATCTCGGGCGGCGGTGTCTCGATCCAGCGCGCGACGATCTCCTTCGCGATCGGCCGCGTCGACGGCACCGTCATCGGCAGCGCGGCGAGCAGCAGGATCACGGCATGCGCGGCAAAACTGCCGCTGAGCGCGCCGACGCGAAGCCAGTCCAGCGCGCGCGCGGGCGCAAGCGTCTCGTTTGTCATCGGTCTCTCCCGTCTTCCGGCAGAGACTCGAACGGCCGAGCGCGGCGCGCGGGGTTAGCCGGATGCCGGAGAGACAGCCGCCTCGCGCGGCACGACGTCGACCTCTACGGCACGACCTCGAGACGATGCGACCCGCCGCCGAGGTTCGCGCCGAGCGTGATCCAGAGTTCCTGCGCGTCGGAGCGCAGCGACGGAAAGTAATCGGCGTCCATCGTCAGCGGCGCTCCGTCGAGGCGCACTTGCGGGTAGCTCCCGCCGGCGAAACCGCGCACGACGACGATCGGATGATGCAGCGTGCGCCCCGCACCGACGGCGATCGTCGCATCGAGCGCATTGCCGCTCGCGACGAACGCGAGTGTGCCGTAGACGTGGTCGTAGCCGGGCGGCGCGTATGTCACGGTGTCGCCGCGATTGACGCCGGCAGGGCCGCTCGTCGCGACGCTGCCGTGCGCGGCGGACAGCACGAGCGTCTGCACGGTCTCGATCTCCGCGACTTCCGCGTCGACGGGATCGTTCGCGTGCGTGCCGAGCACGACGTGCACCGAGTAGCTCTTCTTCGGCCATCCCGGCGCGGTCGCATCGGGCAAGGGTCCGCCCCAGTATTCGCTGCCGTGGATGTGGTACGCGCTTTGGCCGAGGAAACCGAACTCGGTGCCCCAGGCGAGACGCGTGTTGTTCGTCGGCGTCGAGTTGCTCTCGCCGATGACTTCGCCCATCGAGTAGTTGATCGACTGGTACGGCCAGTTGAAGCTGCACGGCATCGAGTGCGCGCTGGCGCCGTCGTTGCCGGCCTCGCACGCGTTGCCATCGGCGCTCGTCGTGTTCCAGCGGTCGGTGCCGAAGTAGCCGCCGGCGTCCTGCTGCACGATCGTCTGCGTCTGGACGGTGCCCATCGTCGCGTTGCTGTCGGTCGTCCACAGCTTCACGTACGGGATCGTGTTCTGGACGTTCCACGTCCACGCGCTGTCGTACGTCACCGGATTCGACGTCGAAGCGAACTTGTAGCGGTCGCCCCAGCCGACGCCCGCGACGACGGCGTGCTCGCCTTCGCTTGCGCTGCCGTCGAACAGGAGCTCGCCGTACGGCGCGCGTGAATCGTCTTCGAGCGCGTCGGCCGGCGCGGACGAGAGATCCCAGGTCACGGCCCACAGCGGGTGATCGCGGCCGGTCGAGAACATCCAGTCGATCGTGACCGGCACGTCGTACTCGGCCGCGGGCGCGCTCGTCGTGCAATAGCGCGGATACGTCGTGCGGAAGCGGAAGATCGCGTGATGGCGTCCTTCGAAGACGCGCGTCCACGTACCGGCAAAGAGGTGGCCGAGCGCCGAAGCATCGCCGTGGCCAGGCGTGCAGATGTCCTCGCTGATCGGATGCGAGACGACGTAGCCGAAGCCGGCCGCGCCGCTCGACGATGCGCGCACGACGCGCGTCGAACCGCCCACCTGATAGCGGAATTCGCGCAGCTCGCCGCCGTGCGTGCCGCCGGGTCCGGTGCCGGCGTCGTTGTGCGCGAGTACGGCGACGCGCGGCTGGCCGGCCGCGTCGCTCCAGGTGAAGCGGTCGCTGGTCATGCCGCCGGCCTGAACGTCGTGCTCGTCGACGAGGAGGTTCGCGGCCGACGGCGTGTCGAATCCGTCCGCGAAGATCGCATCGCCGCCGCCACCGCCGGATCGGACGAGGCTCATGTCGTCGATGTAGAGCGTGGGCTGCGCGCCGGGAGTCGTCTGGTTCTGGAGATCGATGCGTCCGATCGCACCGCCGAGCGAGAGCGGCGGTTGTGTCAACGGCACCGTGACTTCTCGCCACTGGTTCGCGGCGATCGAGCCGCCGGCGATGAAGCCGTCGAGCGGCGCATCGGCGCAGGTCGTCGCGGTTTCGTCGGTACACGCAAAGATCTCGAGCGACTGCCCGCCGGTCGTGCCGCCGTGGATCCAGAAATGCAGCTTCGGATACTGCGACAGCGCAAAGGTCTGGTCCGGATTCGTGAACGACACCGCGTTGAAGTCGTTGCCGGTGAACGCGACCGAATGCGTGCCGCCGTGCGCCTCGGCCGTGCTCCCGAAATCCGAGCCGCCGCCGTAGGAATAGTCGCCGACGAATCCGTTGCGCAGCGCCTCGTCGTAGATCGCGAGATCCTGCGCGGCGGCGCTCGCGGCGATCGTGCAGCCGAAGATGACTCCGTATCCGCGATGCATCGTGTGCTCCCCATTTTTTCTGTTGCTCATTGCTGCATACGCAGGATTACGGCTCAAGCTGACATCGGAAAGCCCGGCCCGCCGCGTCGCTCCGGGGATCGCACACGCGCGGCGCATGCCGACTTCGCGCGTGGACGTTGTCCGGTGATGACCCTCGCTCGAAGGGATCGATCCGTCCGGCGCGCCGTGACCTTCCGCATGCCTGATGAGGGAACCCCTCCTCCCATAGGGACATACGCCGATCAGGGGGAAACCCCGCCATTTGCGGAACCTGCGGCGAAGCGCGAGCGCTCGAGGCGCAGGCCCGACGCTCAACGCGCGGCGAAGCGCTCGATCAGGTCCCTGGCGTAAGGCGAAGGCGATGCCTTCAGCAACGGCTCGATCTCGCCGCGCAGCGCGCGCGACTCGTCGTCGCGGCCCAGCATCGCGAGGGCGAGCGCGAGCGACGCCTTGACCTCGAGCACGCGCAGGTCGTCCGCGCGCAGCGGCGGGCTTCGGACGGCCAGTGCCTCGCGCAGCAGCGGCTCGGCTACGCCGGCGTGCTCGAGCGCAAGTTCGGCGCGCGCCAGGGCGAACAGCGGCTGGCCGAGACCGATGTTGCGCGACGGCAACGCGGTGCGCGCGGCGGCGAGCGCCGTCGTCGCGGTCTCGTGTGCCTGCGCAGGCTCGCCCGCATCGAGCTCGGCCTCGCTCAACTGCGCCTCGAGTTTGGCGAGCACGGGGTCGGCGTCGGAAACCGCCGACTTCACCGCGGCGATCGCCTCGCGAAGCTCGCGCAGCGCTTCGGGGTAGCGGTGCTGGAGCCGCAGCAGGTCGCCGAGGAAGCCGCGATCCTGATTCAGCCATTCCGAGGACGGCTCGTAGTGCTTGCGTTCGATCGCGATGACTTCGCGCAACGCGTCTTCGGCATCGGCGAAGCGGCCCTGCATGCGCAGCGCGAACGCGAGGTTGCCGAGCGGACCGGCTGCGTCGACCTCCGAATCGGCTGCCTGCACCGTGCGCCAGAGCGCGACCGACCGGCGCAGCGCGGCCTCGGCTTCGACCGGGCGGCCGAGCATGATGAAGTCGAGGCCGATCATGTTGTGCGAGCGCGCCAGCTCGTCCGGATGCGTGTCGCCGAGCACCTTCGCCTGATCTTCGAGCAGCTGCAGGCGGCCGTGCAGGCCTTCCTCGTAGCGGCCCTGCTTTTCCTCTGCCATGTAGAGATTCGCGCGCGCGACGAGGGTCTCGCGATGCGCGTCGCCGTAGACCTCGGTCTTGATGTCGAGCGCTTCGGCGAACACGGTCTCGGCCGCGGCGTAGTCGCCCTTGTGCGAGAGCGCGAGGCCGAGATCGTTGAGATCCTGGCTGATCGTCGCGCTGCGCTCGCCGCGCAGGCGACGATCGAGCGCGAGCGCTTTCCGGAAGGCTTCCACCGATTCGGCATAGCGCGAAAGCTCGTCGAGCGCGTGGCCGAGCAGCGCCCAGTCCTGCGCGGCGGCCAGGCTTTCCTCGCCGTAGCGGACGACGTCGTCGGCCAGGACTTCGCGCAAATCCGTTTCGGCACGCGCCGCGTCGCCTTTCTCGACCAGCGCCTGCGCGAGCACGCGTCGCGCGTCGGAGCGCTCCGGCGCCGCGATCGAGCCCGCGCGCTCGGCGTAGCGGAGCGCATCCCCGGCATGCCGGATCGCTTCGTCGATGCTGCTGCGTTCGGCTGCGATCGATGCGGCCGTGACGAGATTGCGCGCCTTCACCTCGTCGGGCACTGCGCGCTCGCCGGTCAGCGACAGCGCTTCCTTCAGGAGCGGCTCGGCGCGCGCGTAGTCGCCGAGATTCCAGTAGAGGCCGCCGATGAGGCCGGTGAGGTCCGCGCGCGTCGCGGGTTGCGTCACGAGCGGGCCCGCGAGCCGCCGCTCGCCCTTTTCGAGCAGCTCGTGCGCGGTCATCGGCTTGCCGCGATTCTCCTCGGGACTCGCCTGCTCGAAGACGCCGACCAGGAATTGACGCGCGACTTCCGCGCGCGCGGCCTGCTGGTTCGCGCGCCAGGCCTGGCGCAGGCTGACGACGGTTGCCGCAACGCAGACGGCGATCGCGATCGCTGCAGCCGCAAGCGCGAAACGATTGCGCCGCGCGAACTTGCCGAGCCGGTACAGCGCGCTGTCGCCCCGCGCGACGACCGGACGGCCTTCGAGATGGCGCCGCACGTCGGCCGCGAGCGCTTCGGCGGACGGATAGCGGCGGCCCGGTTCCTTCGCCATCGCGGTCAGCGCGATGCGGTCGAGATCGCCGCGCAACAGGCGTCGCCGCACGGCCGCGCCGTCGCTGCTGCGATCGATCGCCGCGCTCGGCGGCGGCGGATCGTTCCGGAGCGTCGCCATCATCATGGCTTCGCCCGCCGCCACGCGCCACGGACGCGTTCCGGCGAGCAGCTCGTACAGCACGACGCCGAGCGCGTACACGTCGGTGGCGGTCGTGATCGCGCCGCCGGTGAACTGCTCGGGCGCGGCATAGTCCGGCGTCAGGAGGCGCGCGACGGTTTGCGTCGCGTCGCCGGTCTCCGTCGCCGTCAGCACCTTCGCGATGCCGAAATCGAGCAGTTTCGGCGCACCGTCGGTCGCGACGAAGATGTTCGACGGCTTGAGATCGCGATGCACGATCAGGTTCTGGTGCGCGTACTGCACGGCTTCGCACACGCAAAGGAACAAGCGCAATCGCGCGGCGATATCGAGCGCGCGATCGCGGACGTGCTCGGTGATCGGCACGCCCTCGACGTATTCCATCGCGAGGTACGGGACGCCGTCGGCGTCGATGCCGCCGTCGATCAGGCGCGCGATGTACGGATGCTCGAGCCGCGCGAGAATCTGGCGTTCCTGGCGGAATCGCTGCAGGAGCCCCGGCGTCGGATAGGCGATGCGCTTGATCGCGACGCGCTGCTCGAACTCGCCGTCGCCGCGCTCGGCAAGCCAGACCTCGCCCATGCCGCCTTCGCCGATCGAGCGCAGGACGCGATAGACGCCGAACGATCCCGGCGCGGCGCGGGCGGCAGCCGCGACCGCGGCATCGGCGATCGATGCGGGCCCGCGTTCGAGGAAATCGTGCGCCTTGGCGTCGGCGCGCAGCAGCTGCTCGACCTTGGCGCGAAGTTCCTCGTCGCCTTCGCATTGCGCCTCGAGCCAGGCCGAGCGCTGGCCGGCAGGCAGGTCGATCGCCTGCGAGAACAGCTCGCGGACGCGCTCGCGGCTCATTCCCGTGTTTCCGGTTGCCCGGCTGCGAGTTCGGGCCGGGAATGCATCGGTGGCGTTCGCAAGATGCGTCCGCCGATCGATCCCGTCGCTCGCATTGGCCGGCTCACGCGTCGGGATGCAGCTGCACGTAGAGCTGCGCCTTTGCGCGCCGCCAGTCCCGGCTCAGCGTGCGCTCGCTGACGTCCCGGAGCAGTGCGATCTCCGGCAGCGCGAGGCCGCCGAAGAACCGGAGCTCGACGAGATCGGCGAGCTCCGGCTCGTCCTCGGCGAGCAGCGTCAGGGCGCGATCGATGACGACGAGGTCGTCCGGAGACAGCTTGCCGTCGGCGACGTCGAACGCGTCTTCGAGATCGACGAAATCGAGCTCGCCGCCGCCGCGCTTGCCGGTGAGGCGCGCGCGCGCGTGATCCATCACGATCTGGCGCATGGCTTTCGCGGCGAGCGCGAAGAAATGCACGCGCCCGTGCAGGCTGCGTCCTTCCGGCCCCGAAAGCTTGAGATACGCCTCGTGCACGAGCGCCGTCGTGTTCAACGTCGCCGAGCCCGAGCGCGCGAGCTGCTTGCGCGCGAGGATCTTGAGCTCGCCGTAGACGTAGGTGAACAGCGCCTGCAGCGCGCGCGGATCGCCGTCGTTCGCAGCTTCGATCAGCGAAGCGACGTGGTCGACCATGCGACAACCCTCGGAGTCCCCTGGAATCAGTATATCCGGGCGGAACGGAGCGGAACGCCCGCGGACATCGCCGATCGCGAAACCCGTCTCGATTTGCGCTCGAGGATCGCCGGCGCGTGGCGTACGGGTGCCGGGTCGAATACGATGGAAGCCCCGAATCTGAACGGCCTTCCGGCATCCGGCTTGCCTGCTCGCCGCGCGCCTGCGAAACACGGCGCCGGCCCCATCTTGCCGCGCCGCGTGCGCCTGTACACGGATCCATGAACAAGATCTTCGCCGTCGCACCCATGATGGACTGGACGGACCGTCATTGCCGCTACTTTCATCGCCTGCTGTCGCCGCACGCGCTCCTCTATACGGAGATGGTCACAGCGGCGGCAGTGCTGCACGGCGATCGCGCGCGCCTTCTCGGCTTCGATCCGGCCGAGCATCCGGTCGCGCTGCAGCTCGGCGGCGCCGAGCCGCGCGAGCTTGCCGCTGCGGCTCGCATCGGCGCCGATCTCGGTTACGACGAGATCAATCTCAATGTCGGCTGTCCGTCGGATCGCGTGCAGTCGGGACGCTTCGGCGCGTGCCTGATGCGCGAACCCGCGCTCGTCGCCGATTGCGTCGCGGCGATGCGCGCGTCGGTTGCCGGATCCGACCGGCGCGTTCCGGTCACGGTCAAGTGCCGGCTCGGCGTCGACGAGCAGGACGAGCACGCCGACCTCGCGCGCTTCGTCGGGACGGTCCGCGCGAGCGGCTGCACGGTATTCGTCGTGCACGCGCGCAAGGCCTGGCTCGAAGGGCTCTCGCCGAAGGAGAACCGCGAGGTGCCACCGCTCGACTACGAGCGCGTGTATCGGCTGAAGGACGAGTTTCCCGAACTCACGATCGTCGTCAACGGCGGCATCGCGAGCGTCGACGACGTCCATGCGCACCTCCGCCGCGTCGACGGCGTCATGCTCGGCCGCACCGCGTATCACGAGCCGTATCGGCTCGCCGAGGTCGAGCATGCGCTTTACGGAGCGCCGCTGCCGGATCGCGACGACGTGCTCGCGCGCTTTCGTCCGTACATCGAGGCGCATCTCGCGCGCGGCGACCGCCTTCAGCACATCAGCCGGCACATTCTCGGTCTCTATCAGGGTTTGCCCGGCGCACGCGCGTTCCGGCGCATGCTGAGCGAGCGAGCGCATCGCGCGGATGCGGACTACGGCATCGTCGAGCAGGCGATCGCGGCGCGCAGCGGCGACCGCCGCGCGCGGCAGGCGGCGTAGCGATGTCGCTCGTCAATCTCGTCGACGTCGACTATTCGGTCGGCGGTCCGCTGCTGCTCGAACGCGCTGATCTCTCGATCGAGCGCGGCGAGCGCATCGCGGTCGTCGGGCGCAACGGCGAAGGCAAGTCGACGCTGCTGAAGCTCGTCGCAGGCGAGATCCGGCCCGATTCGGGCGAAGTGCGTGTCGAACGCGGCGTGCGCATCGCGCGGCTCGCGCAGGAAGTACCGCATGCGCTGTCGGGCGACGTGTTCGACGTCGTCGCGGGAGCGCTCGGGCACATCGGCGAGCTGCTCGCGGAATTCCATCGGCTTTCGCACCATCTCGACCAGCCCGGCGCGACCGATGCGCTGGCGAAAGTGCAGACGCGGATCGACGCCGAGCGCGGCTGGAACGTCGATCAGCGCGTGACCGAAGCGCTCGCGCGGCTCGACCTGCCCGAGGATGCCGATTTCGCGGCGATGTCGGGCGGCATGAAGCGCCGCGTGCTGCTCGCGCGGGAGCTCGTGATCGAGCCCGACGTGCTGCTGCTCGACGAGCCGACCAATCATCTCGACATCGAGGCGATCGCGTGGCTCGAGGAAATGCTGCCCGGTTTCGCCGGCAGTCTCGTCTTCGTCACGCACGACCGGCGTTTCCTGCGCACGCTTGCGACGCGGATCGTCGAGATCGACCGCGGCAAGGTCACGAGCTGGCCTGGCGAATACGGGAACTATCTTCGTCGCCGCGAGGAACGCGCGCATGCCGAGGCGCAGGCGAACCTCTTGTTCGACAAGAAGCTGGCGCAGGAAGAAGTCTGGATCCGGCAAGGCATCAAGGCGCGGCGCACGCGCAACGAAGGCCGCGTGCGTGCGCTCGAAGCGATGCGCCGCGAGCGCGCGGCGCGGCGCGAGCGTGTCGGTACCGCGAAGATCAGTGTCGGTTCGGCGGCGCCGTCGGGACGACGCGTGGTCGATGTCGACGACATCCGGTTCGCTTATGGCGACCGCGTGATCGTCGACGGCCTCACGACGACGATCCAGCGCGGTGATCGCGTCGGCCTCATCGGGCCGAACGGCTCGGGCAAGACGACGCTCTTGAAACTCCTGCTCGGCGAGCTCGCGCCGCAGCGCGGCGCGGTGACGCCCGGCAGCGGCATCGAGATCGCGTATTTCGACCAGCATCGCGCGACGTTGCGCGAGGATCTGAACGCGCTCGACAACGTCGCCGAAGGCCGCGAGTACATCGAGATCGGCGGCGCGAAGAAGCATGTGATCGGCTACATGCAGGATTTCCTGTTTTCCCCCGAGCGTGCGCGAGCACCGATCACCGCGCTTTCGGGCGGCGAGCGGAATCGGCTCCTGCTCGCGAAGCTTTTCGCGAAACCGTCGAACCTGCTCGTCATGGACGAACCGACCAACGACCTCGACATCGAGACGCTCGAGCTGCTCGAAGAATTGCTCGCGACGTATCCCGGCACGTTGCTGCTCGTCTCGCACGATCGCGAATTCATCGACGATGTCGTCACGAGCACGCTCGTGCTCGAAGGCGAAGGACGCGTCGGCGAATACGTCGGCGGCTACAGCGACTGGGTGCGGCAGGCGAAACCGGCCGCGGCGAAGAGAGTCGAAGCGCCGCCGAAGGAATGTCGCGCAGAGACCGCGCCATCTCCATCGCCTTCGGCGAAGCGCAAGCTCGGCTGGAAGGAAGCGCGCGAGCTCGAAGCGCTGCCCGCCCGCATCGAACGGCTCGAAGCCGATCTGGCCGCAATGAACGCGCGGCTCGAAGACCCCGCGTTCTATCGTCAGGACAGCTCGGCCATCGTCGCCGCGAATGCCGAGATGGCTGCAAGGCAGGTCGAGCTCGACGAAGCGTACGCGCGCTGGCAGGTGCTCGAAGCGTCGAGCTGACGCGTTCCTTCCCGCGTGCGGAGAGAAGGGAGACGAACAACCGTCGAACGTGCTGCCACGCCGGCCCTCACCCCAACCCTCTCCCGCAAGCGGGAGAGGGGGAACACGCGCGACTTCGGACAATGACTCAGTCGATGTTCGCGTCCGCGACCGCGGGTGGTGTGGGCGGTGCGGCCGGTGCGGCGGGCGCTGCGGGTGCGGGAGGTGCCGCAGGCGGCGTCGGCGTTGCTGGTGGTGCCGGGGGTGCCGGGGGCGCGACGCGCAGGTTGAAGATCGAGTTGAACGCGGGCGCCTTCATGTTGAGCGCAAGCGTCTTTCTGTCGCGCAGCAATTTGATCGGCACTTCCTTGCCCGACTCCTGATCGCGCAACGCGCGCAGTGCGTCTTCGGGGCGGTTGACCGTCTCGCCCGCGATGCTCGTGATGACGTCGCCGGCCTTGATGCCGGGCAGCGAATCGTCGTCGGCCGCGATCACGAGCACGCCCTTGTCGGCGCCGAAGTAGCGGCCGAGATCGGCGTTCAGCGGCGCGAGGTTGAGGCCCCACCACGGCATGGTCACGTGCACCATCGGCGCACCTTGCTTCATCGCGCTGCGCGTCGCCCGGGCGGTCTGCAGCTCCATGCGCGCCTGCTCGCGCTCGTAGGCGCGGGCGGCCCGCATCGTTGCGTCGCTGACTTCGACACGGACGCGCTCGCTGAAATCCTTCGGCAGCATCGGATGCTCGGGATCGTCGCCCATCACGAGCGGCCAGTTGAGCGCTTCGCGGCGCTCGGCTGCGAACGTCACCGACGCCTTCCTGCCGTCGCGAAGATAGTCGATCGTGACGTTCTGCCCGGTCTTGAGATCGCGCAGCATCGCGCGCGCGTTCCTGACCGCTTCGATCGCGGTTTTCCCTTCGACCGGCTTGTGGTCGATCGCCGTGATGACATCGCTGCCGCGAAGGCCCGCGCGCATCGCGGGACCATCGGGTGTCATCGCGCCGACGGTCACATGGCCTTCGCTCGTGCCGAGCACGACACCGATCATCGCGCTGTCGGGATTTCCGAGATAGCGATACGCGTACGAGCGCGGGTCGCCTTCGCCGAGCTCGGTCGAGAGCGCGGCCATCTTGCGCGTGAGCTCCTGCATCTGCGCGCGCAGGTCGGCAAGCTCCCTGCGCGTTTCCTCGGTTTTTGCCGCGGCGTCGGGCGTTGCTTCGATCTTCGGCGACGGATCGGCGGCGAAGACGCCGTTCACCAGAGCGCCATTGAGGGCGATCGCGGAACCGGCAACGAGAAGGATGCGTTTCATGTCTTGCCTCTTCAGTTCAGAAGGTTGAGCGCGACCGGCACCGCGCCTTCGCGCGCGCCGCTCGCGGCGAACGCCGCGCCGTTGCCGCGGATCGCGGCGAGGTCTTCGAGCAGCGCGACGCGCTGGCGCCAGAGCGGGAGCGCATCCGCGTCGCGATTCGCGCCGCCGAGCTGCACGTCGACGAGCCCGATCAGGTCTTCCACTTCCACGGCGGCCATCAGATCGCGTCCGTCCTGCGGCGCGCGGGCGGAAACAGCGGCGATCCAGCGTTCGAGCGTGCGCGAGCGTTCGCGCAGCGAGTCCAGCTCGTCGCTTGCCGCGGGTGTCGTCGTCGTCGATGCGATCGGCGTGAATGCGACCGGTGCGTGCCGGGGTTCGTGCGTTGCGAGCTTCGGTGCGAGCAACGCCACCGCGACTGCTGCCGCCGCCGCGAGCGGGACCGCATAACGGTGCCGGCGCGGACGCCTGCGCGCGTCGAGCGCCCTCGCGAGATCGGGCCAGAGGTCCGGCGTCGGCGCGGCTTCGGGCAGCGCAGAGAGCGCGGCCGCAAGCGGCGCGTCGGACGGATCGACGTCTAGATGGTCGCGGCGAGACACGGCGCTGACTCCTTCGTTTCGTTTTCCAGCAGGCGGCGCAGGCGAGTCCCGCCGCGAGCGACCTGCGATTTCGAAAAGCTCACGGACTTTCCCGTCATCGTGGCGATTTCCTGATGCGTGTATTCCTCGACGTGATGCAGCCAGAGCACGCTGCGCGTCATCGAAGGCAATCGCATCAGCGCGCGTTCGAGCCGCACCGCGTCGGCAAGGAGCCACGGCGGCGGCGCGTCGCCGGGTGGCTTGTCGGCCTCGTCGATCTCGTCGAACACGACGCCTTTCTCTTTCCTGAGCCGCATCAGCGATTCGTTGACGACGATCTGGCGCAGCCAGCCCCAGAACGGCGAATCGCCGCGGAACTGGCCGATGCGCTCGATCAGGCGAAGCATCGCGTCGTGCACGACTTCGCGCGCGCTTTCGGAGTCGCCGACCATGCGCAGCGCGAGCGTGTACGCGGGACGCTCGAACGCGCGATAGATCGTTTCGAGCGCGCGCGCGTCGCCGCGGCGGGCGCGTGCGAGCACGAGGTCGGGAATGTCGATCTGGAAGCTGGCTGCGCTCACTGGTTCAAGGAGATGCGCGAAGGCGCGGTCCGGTCGCAAGCATGCGCTTGCGGTCCCCTGCGAAACGGAGACCGGAGCGGCGGGTGCGAGGTTCCGCGCGCTTGTCCGCCGCTTGTCCGGCATGGCGGCCGGACAGTGTCCGTCCGCCGGCCTGGATCGATAAATCCATTCATATCAAATGGTTGTTCGATGGCATGGCCGTTGCTAAATGACGGTCACGCGGCACCCTCCGTCGCGCGGAGCTGGATGAACATGATTCGCGACACCTCGGCGCAGGACCGCCGCATCGCCCCGAAGGTCGATCGGCGCAAGCGCGCGATCTGGATCGGCGCGGCGCTCGCGGCCGCGATCGTCGTCGCGCTCTGCGCGCCGACCGTGGCGCATCTCCTTTCGGCCGATTCGTCGGCGAGCGCGGCGCGGCTTCGCATCGCCGAGGTCAAGCGCGGCACGCTGACGCGCGACGTTTCGGTGCAGGGCAAGGTCGTCGCGGCCGTCGCGCCGACGCTCTATGCCCGAAGCCCCGGCTTCGTCGATCTCCAGATCCACGCCGGCGACAAGGTGAAGAAGGGCGACGTGCTCGCGATCGTCGATTCGCCCGAGCTCACGAACAAGCTGAAGCAGGAGCAGGCGACGCTCGACAGCCTGACGCTCGACGTCGAGCGCGCCGGCATCGATCACCGGAAGCTCCAGCTCGCATCGCAGAAGACGCTCGATCAGGCGCGCATCGACCGCCAGACCGCGGCGCGCGAGGTCGAGCGCACGTCGAAGGCGTTCACGGCCGGCGCGCTGCCCGAGCTCGACGTGCTGCGCGCGAAGGACGCGCTCGCGAAAGCCGATCTCACGGTCACAAACGCCGAGAAGGATTCCGGGCTCGAGCGCGAGAGCCTCGCGTTCGAGCTCAAGACCAAGCGCCTCGCGCTCGACCGGCAGAAGCTCCTGGTCGAGGATGTCGCGCGCCAGGTCGACGAGCTCAAGGTGCGCTCGCCGGTTGACGGACAGGTCGGCCAGCTCCTCGTGCAGCAGCGCGCCAACGTCGCCGCGAACGCGCCGCTCGTGACCGTGATCGACTTGAGCGCGCTCGAGATCGAGGCGCAGATCCCCGAGGTGTTCGCGCACGATCTCGCGATCGGCATGCCTGCCGAGGTGCGCGACGCGAACGGCGTCTATCAGGGCGAGGTCAGCGCCGTGTCGCCCGAGGTCGTCAACAGCTACGTCGTCGGCCGCGTGCGCTTCACCGGCGACAAGCCGGTCGGTCTGCGCCAGAACCAGCAGCTGACGACGCGCATCCTCATCGACGAGCACCCGAACGTGCTGATGGTCGACCGCGGCCCGTTCGTCGATTCGGGCGCCGGCCGCGTCGCCTACGTCGTGCACGGCGACATCGCCGAGCGCACGCCGATCCAGGTTGGAGCGACGAGCCTCAACGCGGTCGAGATCGTGTCGGGGCTCAAGGAAGGCGACCGGATCGTGATTTCCGGTACGGACGAATTCAAGGGCGCGCAGCGCGTGGCGCTCAACTGAGGGACAACAGCAAAAGCGGCGTCATGCCCGCGAAAGCGGGCATCCATTGAAAGGCAACGTGGATTCCCGCTTCCGCGGGAATACGACAGAAAGCAAACGGCGCGCAACAAGACGTATCAACGGACATATCGAGGAATCCCCATGCTCGTGATGAAACACCTCCAGAAGGTCTACCGCACGCACCTCATCGAGACGCACGCACTGCGTGATTTCTCGATTGCGGTCGGCGAGGGCGAATTCGTCGCGGTCACGGGTCCGTCGGGATCCGGCAAGACGACATTCCTCAACATCGCGGGCCTGCTCGAGGAATTCATGGGCGGCGAATACTGGCTCGACAACGTCGACGTGAGCGGCATGGGCGACAACGACCGCTCCAGGCTCAGGAACGAGAAGCTCGGTTTCATCTTCCAGAGCTTCAACCTGATTCCGGATCTCGATCTGTTCGACAACGTGGACGTGCCGCTCCGCTATCGCGGCTTCAACGCGGCGGAGAGGAAGCGCCGCATCGAGGAGGCGCTGACGCGCGTCGGCCTCGCCTCGCGCCAGAAGCACTATCCGGCCGAGCTTTCGGGCGGCCAGCAGCAGCGCGTCGCGATCGCCCGCGCGCTCGCAGGCTCGCCGCGCGTGCTGCTCGCGGACGAGCCGACCGGCAACCTCGATTCGCTGATGGCGCGCGGCGTGATGGAGCTTCTCGAGGAGATCAACCGGCAAGGCACGACGATCATCATGGTGACGCACGATCCCGAGCTTGCCGCGCGCGCGCAGCGCAACGTGCACATCATCGACGGCCAGGTCACCGACTTCGACGACGAGCCCAAGCTCGTCCAGCGCCCGGCGCACGACGGCAACCACGTCGCCGTCGCCTGAGGATCGACGCCATGTTCGCCTACTACGTCCAGCTCGGCCTGCGCTCGCTGCGCAGGAATCCGATCCTCACCGCCTTGATGGTGCTCGGCATCGGTCTCGGCATCGCGGCCAGCATGACGACGCTGACCGTGATGCACCTCATGGGCGCCGATCCGATCCCGTGGAAGAGCTCGAAGCTGCACTACGTTCAGCTCGACAACTGGGACGTCAACAATTCGTTCTACGACGACGGCCGTCCGCCCGATCAGGTGACCTACCGCGACGCGACCGCGCTGATGGCGGCCGGCAAGGCCGACAAGCAGGCGGCGATGTGGAAGATCGCGCTGCCGATCCAGCCCGAGAATCCCGAGGTCAAGCCGTTCAATTCGCTGGGTCGCGTCACGTACTCGGATTTCTTCGGCATGTTCGAGCCGCCGTTCGCGTACGGCGGACCGTGGGACCACAAGCAGGACGAAGAGCACGCGCGCGTCATCGTGCTGACGCAGGGCACGAACGAGAAGCTCTTCGGCGGCGCGAACAGCGTCGGAAAGACAGTGCGCATGGACGGAATCGACTACACCGTCCTCGGCGTCCTCGGCAACTGGAAGCTCCGCGCCCGCTATTACGACCTCACGAACGGCGCGTTCGCCGATCCCGAGGAGTTCTTCATCCCGTTCACGACCGCGATCGACCTCAAGAAGCGCGGCAGCGGCAACAACAGCTGCTTCAAGACGCCGGGCGACGGCTGGGACGCCTATCTCGAATCCGATTGCGTCTGGATGCAGATGTGGGTCGAGCTCGACACGCCTTCGAGGCTCGCCGAGTACAAGGCGTTCCTCGACAACTACGTCAACGAGCAGAAGAAGCTCGGCCGCTTCGAGCGCCCGCTCAACAATCGCCTGCTCGACGTCAACGCGTGGATGAAGGACCAGAAAGTCGTCTCGCGCGACGTCGAAGTGCAGACGGGGCTCGGTTTCGCGTTCCTCGCGGTCTGTCTCGTCAACACGATCGGCCTCCTGCTCGCGAAGTTCACGCGCAAGTCCGGCGAGATTGGCCTGCGCCGCGCGCTCGGCGCGAGCCGGCGCGAGGTGTTCACGCAGTACCTCGTCGAATCGGCCGTGGTCGGCCTCTCGGGCGGCGTGCTCGGCCTCGCCCTGACCGGACTTGGGCTCGTCGCGGTGCGCGCGCTGTATTCGACGTACAAGAGCGTCGCGTCGCTCGATCTCACGATGGTGCTGATGACGGTCGCGCTGGCGGTGATTTCGGCGGTGCTCGCCGGCTTGTATCCGACCTGGCGAGCGTGTCGCGTGCAGCCGGCTGCACAGTTGAAAGTGTAGTAGTCACCTCTCCCGCTGGCGGGAGAGGTCGCGCCGCAGGCGCGGGTGAGGGCCGTCGGCGTCGACGGCCAAAGCTTCCCTCATCCGCCTTCGGCACCTTCTCCCGCGAGCGGGAGAAGGGAACGAATATGCTGATTGTGAGGGTCCCCATGGAAATCCGTCCCATTCTTTCCGCCCTGATGCGCAGCAAGGTCGCGATGATCCTGATCGGCCTTCAGGTCGCGCTGACGCTCGCGATCGTCTGCAACGCGCTCTTCATCATCAACGAGCGGCTCGATCACATGGCGCGGCCGAGCGGCATGAACGAAGCCGACACCTTCTGGTTCGGCAGCAACGGCTTCGGGCAGGGCTATGACGCGAAGGCCGTGCAGCAATCCGATCTTGCGTTGCTGCGCCAGCTGCCGGGCGTCGCCGATGCCGCGCCGGTCAACTCGGTGCCGATGAGCGAAGGCGGCTGGAGCACTGGACTCTCGCTCCAGGCGCGCCAGAAGACCTCGACCGCAGAGACGACGATCTATCTCGTCGACGATCACGCGATCTCGACGCTCGGCACGAAGCTCGTCGCAGGACGCAACTTCAGGCCCGAGGAGATCGAGTCGATTCCGTTCGGCGATCGGTTGCTGCCGAAAGTCGCGATCGTCTCCAGGGCGCTTGCCGACAAGCTCTTCCCCGACCAGGATCCGATCGGCAAGCAGGTGTTCTTCGATACCGATCCGCCGACGACGACGATCATCGGCGTCGTCGATCACCTGCAGCAGCCGTGGATGTCGAGCGACACGGTCGAGTATTCGACGCTCGTGCCGGCATTCATGCCGTACGGCAACTCGACGCGCTATCTCGTACGCGCCGATCCCGGGCGCCGCGACGAAGTCATGAAGCTCGCCGAGCAGAAGATGATCGAGGCGAATCCGAGCCGCATCATCGGCAAGGTGCGGCCGATCTCCGAAGTGCGCGCCGACGCGTACTCGGACGATCGAGCGATGGCGATCATCCTCGGCGTCGTGATCTTCTGCCTTCTCACGATCACGGCGCTCGGCATCGTCGGCATGGCGAGCTTCTGGGTCGCGCAGCGCACGAGACAGATCGGCACGCGCCGCGCGCTCGGCGCGACGAAGCTCGACATCCTGCGCTATTTCCAGACCGAGAACTTCATCATCACGACGATGGGCCTCATCGGCGGCGGCATCCTCGCGTACGCGTTCAGCCTGTACCTCATGAAGGAATACCAGGCGCCGCGCCTGCCGTGGTACTACGTGCCGGCAGGGTTCGTCTGCCTCTGGATCCTCGGGCAGCTCGCCGTGTTGGGGCCGGCGCTTCGCGCGTCGCGCGTGCCGCCGGCGATCGCGACGCGGAGTGTGTGAGAAGCCGGGATTCGGGAGACGGGATTCGGGATTTGCAAAGGCGCCGTCGTCCCGGAGAAGCCGGGACCCGTATTGATCCTGGTGCAAGAACGAAATGGATCCCGGCTTTCGCCGGGATGACGATCTTGTAGGCTTGTCCCGAATCCCGAATCCCGGCTCTCCCGCTAAACTCCACGCAACCTTTCCCGCGCGTGCTGCATCCAAGCACCCATGCGCGGGCCTCTACGAAGCGACGATACGCCCATGCGCACGGTCCTCGTGATCGACGACAACCACGCGGTCGGCACCGCGCTCGAGATCGTGTTCGGGCTCCGGGAGATCCGCACGCTCGTCGCGCATTCGCCGGACGAGGGCCTCGCGCTGCTCGGCGACGAAGACATCGATCTCGTCGTGCAGGACATGAACTTCACGGCCGATACGACCTCGGGCGAGGAGGGCGTCAAGCTCTTCCGCGACATCCGCGCGCAGCATCCGGACCTGCCGATCGTGCTGCTGACCGCGTGGACGCATCTCGAAACCGCGGTCGAGCTCGTCAAGGCCGGCGCCGCCGACTATCTCGCCAAGCCCTGGGACGATCACAAGCTGCTCGCGACGGTCGAGAACCTGCTGGAGCTTTCCGAGGCGACGCGCGAGATCTCGCGCGTGCGCGAGGAGCGCAGGAAGCGCCGCAAGGCGCTCGACGCGAAGTACGACCTTCGCGGGCTCGTCTTCGCGTCGACGGCGACGGAGCGCGTCGTCGAGCTCGCCTGTCAGGTCGCGCGCGCGGACATCCCCGTTCTCATCACGGGCCCGAACGGCGCGGGCAAGGAACGCATCGCCGAGATCATCCAGGCCAATTCTTCGGTCAAGGACGGTCCGTTCGTGACGGTCAACTGCGGCGCGCTGCCCTCCGAGCTGATCGAGGCCGAGCTTTTCGGCGCCGATCCCGGCGCGTACACCGGCGCGCCGAACCGCGCGCGCGAAGGACGCTTCGAGCTCGCCGACGGCGGTACGCTGTTCCTCGACGAGATCGGCAACCTGCCGCTCGCGGGGCAGGCGAAGCTTCTGCGCGTGCTCGAGAGCGGGCAGTTCGAGCGGCTCGGTTCCTCGAAGACGCGCACGACGAAGGTGCGCGTCGTCAGCGCGACCAATGCCGACATCGCGCAGATGATCCGCGACGGCAAGTTCCGCGAGGATCTCTATTACCGCCTCAACGTGATCGAGCTGCGGCTGCCGCCGCTCGCCGAGCGCCGGGACGATGTCGTCCCGCTCGCCGAACATTTTCTCGACGGCAAGGCGATGCTCGATGAAGGCGCGCGCGCCGCGCTCGTCGCGCACACGTGGCCCGGCAACGTGCGCGAGCTCAAGAATGCGATCCAGCGCGCGGCTCTCCTCTGCAGGAACGGCACGATCACGGCCGACGATCTCGGCCTTGCCGCCGTGCGCGGCGGCACCGGCCGCGCGGCGCCGGCGGCGGAACCCGATCGAGAGATGATCGAAGGCGCGCTGTCGAATGCGCGCGGGGTGATCAGCCAGGCGGCGGCGGAGCTCGGGCTCTCGCGGCAGGCACTTTATCGGCGGATGGACAAGCTCGGGATTTCGGCGGGATAGGAAGAGCCGGGATTCGGAGAATCGGGTCATTCGTTCTCTTCGTCGCGCGAAAGCGGACGCAGCGCCTCGGGTTCGTTCGTTTCTCGTCGTCCCCTTGAGAGGGGCCCCAGCGCCTCGCTCTTCCCCGCGAAAAATCGCCAGTTCCCGCTTTCTTGGGGACGATGAAGAAGTAGTCTTCCGCGGGAAAGACGAAGAGCAGCCGTCGTCCTGGCGAAATCCGGGACCATTTGATCTCGATCTTTCCCGCACAAGCGAAAATGGATCCCGGCTTTCGCCGAGATGACGATCTTTGTAGCCTTTTCCCGAATCCCGAATCCCGAATCCCGAATCCCGAATCCCGAATCCCGAATCCCGAATCCCGAATCCCGAATCCCGAATCCCGAATCCCGAATCCCGAATCCCGAATC
>DASZYR010000164.1:0-4875 GCA_035545255.1 Rhodanobacteraceae bacterium | reverse complement strand
GCCGCGATCCTTGCCCGCGAAAGCGAGACGGTTCGCATCGCGCGGCTCGACCTGCGCTTCGCGGGCCTGACGCAGAGCTTCACGACGCGCAACACGGCCGAGCGTCCGCATCGGCTGCACATGCATCTCGTCGAGGGTCCGCTGCGCGCCCTCGAGGGCGAATTCACGTTCGATGCGCTCGGCGACGACGGCTGCCGGATCGCGCTGGCGCTCGACTTCGACTACTCCGGAGTTCTCGCCGGCCCGGCGTTGCGGCTCGGTTTCCAGGGTCTCGCGAGCCGCATGGTCGACGATTTCTGCCGCGCCGCCGCGAAAGCCTATGGCTGACGCCATCCGGGTCGAAATCGCCTACGCCGAGCCGTCGCGGCAGTTCCTGCGCGTGCTCGCGCTGCCGGTCGGCTCGACGATCGCCGATGCCATCGCAGCCTCGGGTCTCGATGCCGAGCTCGGCATCGATTCGTCGCAGCTCGATTGCGGAATCTGGTCGAAGCGGGCCGCTCGCGACACCGAACTTCGCGACGGCGATCGCGTCGAGCTCTATCGCGCGCTCGCGGCGGATCCGAAAGAGGCGAGGCGCCGCCGAGCGCGTCAGCCCTGACCCTGCCGGCGCTTCTTGTCCTTGTCCTCGTCCGGACGCTTCTCGTCGGGATACTGGCGCTTGTACTTGCGCGAGTCCTTGATCAGCTGCTCGGGATCCTCGGGGAAATAATCGCCGTCGATCTTGACCAGCGCGTCTTCCTTGAAATAGAGCGTGAGATCCTTCGAGGCCATCTTGTTGCGGCCGCGGCGGATCGTCGAGACGTAATCCCAGCGATCCTGATCGAACGGGCTCACGACCGAAGGCGATCCCATCACGAGCAGCACCTGGCGCTTGGTCATGCCGGGCTTCAGCGAGTCGACCGTGGTCTTGTCGAACAGGTTGCCCTGCTGCACGTCGACCTTGTAGATCAGGCCGCAGCCGGCGAGCGGAACGAAAGCGAGCAGGGCGAGCCAGCGAAGTCGCATGCGCGGAAACCGGGAGTCCGTGAAAGCGCGGATGATACACTAGGTATATGAACGCAAACGGCCGCGTAGGGTCAGGCGGAGTGACCACCATGGAATCGACCGATCTGCGCAAGGCGGGGCTCAAGGTGACGCATCCGCGCATGCGCATCCTCGAGATCCTCGACACGCACGACGGCAAGCACATGACAGCCGAGGACATCTACCGTCGCCTCCTCGATCATCACGACGACATCGGCCTCGCGACCGTCTATCGCGTGCTGACGCAATTCGAGGCCGCCGGCATCGTGCTGAAGCACAACTTCGAGGGCGGGCAGGCCGTCTACGAGCTCGATCGCGGCAAGCACCACGATCACATGGTCGACATCGAGACCGGCAAGGTCATCGAGTTCTCGAGCGAAGAGATCGAGCGCCTGCAGCGCGAGATCGCCGACAAGCACGGCTATGCGATCGAAGATCACAGCCTCGTGCTGTACGTGCGGCCGAAGCGCAAGCGCTGAGGCGTCGAAGGTCGTCAGGCGACGCACGTTTTCGTCAATCGCCGAAGACGCCTTCAAGGCCCTGCAACGTCATTCCTGCGAAAGCGGGATTTGCGCTTGCGGCCTGAGCGACACCTGGAAGAAATCAAGATGGATTCCGGCTTTCGCCGGAATGGCGTTGCGGGGTGCCCGCAGGCCTTCTCCGGAACAAGGCTTGTTGCGCGTTTTCCCGAAGCTCGGCGGGATTCGCCGGAACGGCCGCAACCGCCAGCGGATCGTCGCGTTCAGCTGATCGCCGCGCCGATCCAGAGCGAGAGGCTTCCCAGCCCGAGTCCGATCGCAGACGCTGCGAGGACGTCGCTCGGATAGTGCAGCCCCAGCACGACGCGCGACATCGCGACCATCAGCGTGAACGGCACGAGCACGGGCGCGAGCACCGGGAAGTAGGCGAGTGCGATCAGCGTGAAGCTGACCGCGTGCAGCGTGTGGCCGGAGGGGAAGCTGAATTCGTCGAGCGGCAGGACGTACGGCACGATGTCGCCGTGCGCGCGGAACGGTCGCGGGCGGCGCGTCCAGCGCTTGAGCGCGCGGTAGAGCATCGCGGCGACGACTCCGACCAGCGCCATGTGCAAGGCCGCGACGCTGCCGCGCGAGCCGCCGAAGACGGCGAGACCCGCCATCAGCACGTACCAGAACACGCCGTTGCCGAGCCGGCTGACGACGCCGAATACGCGGCGCAGCGCATGGCACGCGCCCCAGCGGTTCATCGCCACGCAGACGCTGCGCTCCGCGCTCGCCGCTTCGAGTCGGGTCCAGGCGGTCATGCCGCTTTCCTCGTCGCAAGGCCGTCGAGCAGATCGGCGAAGCTTGCCGCGACCGACGCAGGATCGAGTCCCTCGACCGCCGAGCGCGCTCGCATTCGTATCCCGGAAGAGCGCACGACTTCGTCCGCCGTCGCGATCGCGGCGGTCACGAACGTATCGCGGTCGCGCGGGGCGACCGCAGCCCCGGCACGCGTTTCGCGCAGGTATTCGCGAGCCGCACCGTAGTCGTACGCGACGACCGGCACGCCGCTCGCGAGCGCTTCGAGCGTGACGTTGCCGAACGTCTCGCTGAGGCTCGGGAACACGAAGAGATCGGCGCTCGCGTAATGACGCGCGAGATCGAGACCATGCCGCATGCCGGCGAACACGAAATCGGGATGCGCCTTGCCGAGCGTCCTGCGCGCCGGCCCGTCGCCGACGAGAACGAACTTCGCGGACGGATGAGTGGCCTGGATCGCGCGGAATGCGGCAACCGCGAGATCGAGATTCTTCTCTGGCGCGACGCGTCCGACGTGGATCACGGCGAGATCGCGCTCGCCGAGGCCCCATTCGCTGCGCAGGGTCTCGTCACGCCGCGAGGGATCGAAGAGCCGCGTGTCGACCGCGCGGCGCAGCAGGCGGACGTTGCGAAAGCCGCTCGATTCGAGATGATCGGCAAGCTCGGCGGTCGGCACGATCGTCGCGTCGGCGCGATTGTGGAAGCGGCGCAGGTACGCGCCGACGATCGGCGTCAGGAACGCAAAGCCGTAATGCCGTGCGTAGTCGTCGAAGCGCGTATGAAAACCGGTGCTGACCGGCAGGCCGAGCCGGCGCGCCGCGCCGAGCGCGGTGAGGCCGAGCGGTCCCTCGGTCGCGACGTAGAGCACGTCCGGCCGACGGCGCTTCCAGTGCCGGCGCAGCCGACGGTGCGCCGGCATGCCGAAACGGAGGCCGGGATACCGCGGGAGCGTCGCGCCCGGCATCGGGACATGGTCGAAACCGGCGATCGATGCGGCCGCTTCGTCGGGTTGCCGCGGGCGCACGATCTCGATCGAGTGGCCGAGCGCGACGAGGCCCCGCGCCAGCGATTCCACCGTCAGCGCGACACCGTTGATTTCCGGAGGCCAGGTTTCGGTCACGATCGCGATGCGCATGCAGAGGCGAGCCGGCTTGGTCGCGGCAGAGCCTCGCGCACGCGTCTGAAACCCGTATTGCGTTCTCGTTGCGGATCGATGACAGTCGCCCGGCCCGTCGTAACATGATTGTCATGAAAGCGGCCTAGCGTGCGTCGATGCCCGCCGATCCAGACACTTGCGCAGCATTCCTGACGGACGACCGCATGTCGGCGGAACTGCGCCGCCGTCGACGGCGCGAGCGTATCGGGCACGCCGCGATCCTCGCCTGCACGGCGCTCGTCCTCGTCGCGCTGCTCGCGTTTCCGCTGTTCCTCGTCGCTCGCATCGTCTCGTGGGCGCCGCTTCCGGAAGGCGCGTGGATCCGGCTCGGCGCGCTGCTCGCCGGCACGATCAAGGCGACCGCCTGCGCGCTCGCGGTCGCCTTGCCGATCGGTATCGCGGCGGCGCTCTTCTCGGCGCATTTCGCCGCGCCCGGCTTTCGCGCGTGGTTCAAGCCCTGCCTCGAACTGCTCGAAGCGATGCCGACGGTCGTGCTCGGCCTGATCGCCGTCGCGACGCTGGCGCCATGGCTGAAGACGAATGTCGCAACGCTGCTTGCGATCCTGGTCGTCGTCCCGGCGGCCTTGCTCGCGGCGGCGATGGCGTTCGGCGGTCGCATGCGGCGGCGGACGGGCTGGCTTCCGTTGTGGCTGCTGCCCGTGCTGCTGGCGCTGGTGGCGCTCGTCGTCATCCTGGTCGGCCCGCATCAGCACGGGTGGATCGTGCCGGCGAGTCCGTGGAACGCGGTCGTCGTGGGTCTTGCGCTGGGCCTCGCGGCGACGCCGCTCGTGTTCTCGCTCACCGACGAGGCGATGGCGTCGGTTCCGCCGGCGCACGTGCACGCAGCGCTCGCGCTCGGCGCGACGCGCTGGCACGCCGTGCGTTCCGTCGTGCTGCCGGCGGCGCGCCCCGGCCTCGTTGCGGCGATGGCGCTCGGCGCATCGCGCTGTGCCGGCGAGACGATGATCGTGCTGATGGCGAGCGGCAACACGCCGCTGACCAGCGCGGATCCGCTCGAAGGATTGCGTGCGATGAGCAGCGAGCTTGCACTCGCGCTCCCGGAGGCTTCGCCCGCCAGCGGCACATACCGCGTACTGCTTCTGGCGGCGCTGGCGCTGTTCGTGTTGACGTTCGCGCTGAATTTCTTCGCGGCGCGCGCGCGTTCCCGCCTGCGCGCCGGCGCTGCGACGAGCGCGAGCGCATTGCGATGAACCGCGCCTCCTTCGATGCGGCCCGCGTCTGGCTCGCCGCCGGCGCCGCCGCGGCGTGCCTGGCGGCGCTGCTGGGCGCGCTGATCCTCGTCGGCGGGCGGGGCCTGGCGGGATTCTGGCCGTCGCGGGTCGTCGAGCTGCACCTGGCCGACGGCGCGCGGGTGCTCGGCGAGGCGGTCGCGGACGACGGCACGACGTTGATCCT
>DASZYR010000163.1:0-2947 GCA_035545255.1 Rhodanobacteraceae bacterium | reverse complement strand
GGCGCAGCGCATCGAGCTCGCGCTGCGTCATGTCGCCGTCGACGACGAAGACGACGAGATCGCTGACGCCGGCGACCTCGAACGCGAGCTTCTCGCGTGCCTCGCCGTCGAGCTCGTCGATGCCGGGCGTGTCGATGAGGTGCACGCCGCTGCCCGAGACTTCGCGCCACGCGCGCTGCGCGGCGTCCTGCGTCGTGCCGTGCAGCACGCCGACCGTGAACACGTCCTCGCCGAGCAGCGCGTTCGCGAGCGCGGACTTGCCGACGCTGACGCGCCCGAACACCGCGATGTGCAGCTCGCCGCGCTCGAGCTTCGCGAGCATCGACTCGAGCCGCGCGAAATCCGCGGCGAGATTCGTGCGGATCGACGGGGGGATATTCGCGTCGTCGAGCAGCGATCGCAGGCTCTCGGCCGCCTGCACGCTGTGCGCGTCGCCGCCGGCGGTTACGCGATCCGGCGGCGACGACGCGCTGCCGCCGAGCCTGTCGCGCAGGCGACGCCACCATTCGATTCCGGTTTGCGCGATCCGCATGCCGGCATTCTAGGCGCGACAGCGCGCAGGAAGGCGCACGGGCACCCGGGAATCCGCCGCGACTACTTGCCGGTCAGCACGAGATGGCCGTGCACCGGCACGTCGGGACCGATGTCGGCCCAGTCGCCGCCGTTGCCGAGACCGAAATCCGCGCGCTTCAGCGTCGTGTCGACATCGAGCGTCGCGGCGCCGCCGTTCTCGGCGAAAGTGACCTTCAGCGTGACAGGCTTCGTCGCGTTGCGGATCGTCAGCGAGCCTTTCGCTTCGGCGCTTCCGTCAGCGGTTTTCGCGAACGATTCGGTGACGAAATGCGCCTTCGGCGTTTTCGCGGTATCGAAGAAGTCGGCCGTCGCGAGCGTCTCGTCGCGCTCGCCGCTGCCGGTGTCGACCGAGGCGAGATCGACCGTGACGTCGAACTTCGATTTCGAAAGATCGGCGGCGTCGTAGGCGATCGTCGCGTCGAACTTGCGGAATTTCCCGTCGAACGAATCGCCTTGGTATGTGCCCTTGAACGTCAGCGTGCTCTTTGCGGCGTCGACCTGCCAATCGCGAGCGTGTGCCGCGAGAGGAAGAACCAGCCCGAGAAAAATGAACAAGCGCGGCGACATCTGCGAATCTCCTTGCAAGCGCAAGCTTTTCCCTTCTCCCGCTTCGCGGGAGAAGGTGCCGAAAGCGGATGAGGGCGCTCTTGCGACGATGTCTCAAGTGCCTTCCCTCACCCAACCCTCTCCCGCAAGCGGGGGAGGGGGAAGAGATTCTCTCGCCGCGTGGCGAGAGAATCTCGATTGCGTCAGTGTTCGGCGTCGACGATCTCACGCCGTCCCGGCAGCATCCGTCGCAGGATGTCGTCGCGCACGCCGAAATGATGATACAGCGCCGCCGCGACGTGACCCGCCGCGACCGCAGCCAGCAGCCAGAACAGCCAGAAATGCGCGGCTTCGGCGAATTCCTTGATTGCAGGATCGCGGCCGCCGGTCAGGCTCGGCACCGGAAAGAGCCCGAACCAGTAGAGCGGCCGCAGCGCCGTCGCCGAATCGAACAGCCAGCCCGAGAGCGGCACCGCGAAGATCAGCGCATACAGCAAGGCGTGACCTGCGCGCGCGCCGACGACCTGCCAGCGCGGCATCGTCGCGGGATATGCGGGATGCCGGTCGAGCGCGCGCCAGGCGAGGCGAAGCAGCGCGAACGCGAAGATCGCAAGGCCGAGCGATTTGTGGAACGTGTAGACCGGAATCACGTTCGGCTTCTTCGGAAGCTCGACCATGACGAGCCCGATCGTCGCCTGCACGAGGATCGCGAGCACGGTCGCCCAGTGGAAGAACTTCGCGACGCCGCCCCAGCGCAGCGCATCACTTTTCGCCGGCATCGGATTTCGCCTCCGCGGATTCTTTCGCCGCCGCGCCGTCACGGACGCCTTCGATCTCCAAACGCAGCTCGATGTTCTCGCCGACGACTTCGGCATAGCGCTTCATGCCGAACGCCGAGCGCGCAAGCTCGGCCTTCGCCGAGAAGCCGGCCTTCTGCCTGAAAAGATACGGATCGTTGCCGACGCGATTCAGCGTGAACGCGACATCGACCGGCCGCGTCTCGCCTCGCAGCGTGAGATCGCCGTGGATCACGCCCTCGCGCTCGCCGGTCTTCTCGACGCTTTTGCTGACGAAGCGTGCCACCGGAAAACGTTCCGCGTCGAGGAAGCTGCCGCCGCGAACCATGCCGCTCCACTTCGGATCGCCCATGTCCGCCGATGCCGTATCGATCTCGACGACGACGCGCGACGCGGCCCAGTTCTTCTCGTCGAACTCGAACCAGCCGTCCTTGATGCGAAGCCGTCCTTGCGGATGCGAGAAATGCTGATGGTCGGCCGTGAACCAGACCTGCGAGTGCACGGGATCGAAGCGGTAGACATCGGCGAACGCCGGCGTGGCCGCGATCGTCGCGAATGCGAAAACGGCGAATGGAGCGGCAATCCGCATGCGCCGAGCTTGGCAAAAAACCGCGCGGGCGACCATCACCGCTCGCTGAACGGAGCGTTCGTGGGTGAAGACCCCGGCGCGCGCTGGGTGCGCGCCGCCTCGAGCGCGATCCGCGCGACGCGCTCGAGCCGATCGCCGGCCGGCTCTGCGAGCAGCGCGCGCACGCGCGTTTCGACGTCGGCGGCGTCGAGCGCGGCGCGCTCGTCCAGCGTCGCCGCGAGCGCGCGGCCGAGGCTGTCGAAGACGAGTCCGTAGGCGACTGCATGCAGGAGGCCGCCGCCGAGCGTGCCGACGCCCGGAAACGCCTTCAGCGCGTTGCCGGCGATCGCGAGCACGATCGCGGCCGTGTTGCGCACCGTGAGGCCGACGCGCGTCAGCAAGGCTTCGACATCGATCTCGCGCGCCGGCACGCCGTGGATCTGCGCGAGCTCGCGCACGAGCG
>DASZYR010000162.1:0-2209 GCA_035545255.1 Rhodanobacteraceae bacterium | reverse complement strand
CACCGACGGCTATCGCAAGGATCTCGCCGGAGATCCCGGCCCGAAGGTCGGCATCATCAACGGCGTCGACGACGCGTGGAAGGCCGTCCGCCAGCATTACAAGGACGGTGCCGACGTCATCAAGATCATGCCGTCCGGCGGTGTGCTCGACGAATCGTCGAGCGTCGACAACGCGCAGATGACGATCGACGAGATCAAGGCCGTCGTCGCCGCCGCGCACGACTACGGCTTCACGGTCGCCGCGCACGCGCACGGCGCCGAGGCGATCCGCCGCGCGGTCATCGGCGGCGTCGATTCGATCGAGCACGGTACCTTCATGAACGACGAGGACATGAAGCTCATGAAGGAGCACGGCACCTGGTACGTGCCGACGATCATTGCCGGCAAGTACGTCGAGGAGAAAGCGAGCGTGCCGGGCTATTACCCCGCCCGCATCGCCGAGAAGGCGAAGATGGTCGGACCGATCATCCAGCAGACGGCGGGCAAGGCCTACAAGGCCGGCGTCAAGATCGCGTTCGGTACCGACGCCGCGGTGTATCCGCACGGCCAGAACGCGAAGGAGTTCGAGTACATGGTCGAAGCCGGCATGCCGCCGGCGTTCGCACTGCAAGCCGCAACGACGCACGCGGCGGAGCTATTGAAGAAGACGAAGGATCTCGGCAGCGTCGAGGCCGGCAAGCTCGCCGACGTCGTCGCGGTCGACGGCGATCCGCTCGCGAACATCGCGATCATGCAGCACGTCGCGTTCGTCATGAAGGACGGCGCGATCTACAAGGAAGACGGCAAGGCGGTCGAATTCGCCGCGAAAGCCGAGCCACCGCCTTCGATCGCCGAGGGCGAGGAATTGCTCGGATACTGACGCCGCTCGCATCGGAGGCGCCGCGCCGGCGCTCGCATCGCGACGTCTACTGCCATTTCGACAACGATCGGAAAGCACGCGCGCCGTTCGACGCCGCAGCGCTGCGAAAGCGGCTCGCGGACGGCTGGGCGCACCGCCATCGTCTTGGATTTGCCGCGGCTGGCACAATCTACGGCTCGACATTTCCGGAGCCTGCCCATGTCCGCCGACACGACGCCGACGATCTTCGACGCCACCGAGGCCAATTTCGAAGCCGAGGTCATCAACGCCTCGTTCGACCAGCCGGTGCTCGTCGACTTCTGGGCGACATGGTGCGGGCCGTGCAAGACGCTCGGACCCTTGATCGAGAAGGTCGTCGGCGAATACAACGGCGCTTTGAAGCTCGCCAAGGTCGATTGCGACAAGGAACAGCAGCTCGCCGCCGCGTTCGGCGTACGCAGCATCCCGACCGTCGTGCTCGTGAAGGGCGGACAGCTCGTCGACGGCTTCACCGGCGCGTTGCCCGAAGCGCAGCTGCGCGAGTTCCTGTCGCGGCACGTGCAGCCGGCTGCGGCCGGCGACGAGGTTCTCGACGAAGCGCTCGAGCCGGCGCCTTCCGAAACGCCCGAGCAGAGCATCGCGCGCATCCAGCAGGAGATCGCCGCGCATCCCGACAGGGCCGAGCTGAAGCTCGACCTCGCGCTCGCGGAGATGCGCGCCGGCAACGCGGCCGCCGCCGAAGCGGAGCTCGATGCGTTGCCGGCGAATCTCGCCGCCGACGATCGCGCGCGCCGGCTGCGCGGGCAGCTCGAGTTCGCGCGCCTCTTGAAGGACGCGCCGTCCGAAACCGAGCTTCGCGCGCGCATCGCACGCGATCCGGACGATCACGCCGCGCGCGACATGCTCGGCCTCCGTCTCCTCCTCGGCGGCGACCCGGCTGCCGGATTCGAAGCGCTGCTCGCGATCCTGAAGCGCGATCGCGACTGGAACGACGGCCTTGCGAGAAAGCATCTCGTCGCCGCGTTCAACCTCGTCGACGATGCCGATCTCGTCGGCGCGTATCGTCGCAGGATGTCCTCTCTGCTGTTCTAGCGACTCGTCGCTGAAGGCGCTCCGCCGGTTTTCCGCAACGCACGGCCGCGGCGGAGTCGCGTCCGCACGGGCGCGTTTCTCCTGCCGGCGAATCTGCGGACGACGAAGCGGCAGCCCGGCAACCGCGAACGGCGCCAAGGCTTCTGCGACATCGTGATCCGAAGCGGCATCACGCCGCCTTCACATGGCTTTCCTCTGCGGAAAACCGCCCGTCCGGACGGGCCGCGAGACCGTTTCCACACGATCAAGGCAGCGATCTGCGAACCCGTTCGCATGCGA
>DASZYR010000161.1:0-17761 GCA_035545255.1 Rhodanobacteraceae bacterium | reverse complement strand
GCCGATCGCCCCATATAGGGCGGGCTTCAGCCCGCCGACCGCCGCGCGCCAATTTCCCACGCGCCAGCGCAGGAACGGCCCGAACGGAACCAGCAGCACGACCGGCAGCATCAGCAGCACGAACATGAAACCGAAGTACGGCGGTCCGACCGACACGCGTCCGATGTTCAACGCTTCGCCGAGCAGCGGATACAGCGTGCCGAGCAGCACCATCGCGGCCGCGCAGACGAACATGAGGTTGTTGACCAGCAGCGCGGTCTCGCGCGAGACCGTCGCGAACGGTTCGCCGCCCGAGACCTTCGGAGCGCGCACGGCGTACGTCAGCAGCGATCCGCCGATCACCACGGAGAGGAAGCCGAGGATGAAGAGGCCGCGCTTGGGGTCGCTCGCGAACGCGTGCACGCTGGTCAGCACGCCCGAGCGCACGAGGAACGTGCCGAGCAGCGACAGCGAGAACGCGAAGATCGCGAGCAAGAGCGTCCAGGCGCGGAACGAGCCGCGCTTTTCGGTGACGGCCTGCGAGTGGATCAGCGCGGTGCCGACGAGCCACGGCATGAACGATGCGTTCTCGACCGGATCCCAGAACCACCAGCCGCCCCAGCCGAGCTCGTAATACGCCCACCACGAGCCGAGCGCGATGCCGAGCGTCAGGAATCCCCAGGCGACGTTCGTCCACGGCCGCGCCCAGCGCACCCAGCGCACGTCGAGCTCGCCGCCGATCAGCGCCGCGATCGCGAACGCGAACGCGACCGAGAAGCCGACATAACCCATGTAGAGCATCGGCGGGTGCATGATCATTCCCGGATCCTGCAGCACGGGATTGAGGTCGTTGCCGTCGAGCGGCATCGGCAGCGCGCGATCGAACGGGTTCGACGTCAGCGTCATGAACAGCAGGAACACGAAGCTGATGAAGCCGAGCACGCCGAGCACGCGCGCGATGAAATCGTCCGGAAGCCGTGTGCTCAGCGCGGCGACGGCGACCGTCCAGACGTCGAGGATCAGCATCCAGAGCAGGAGCGAGCCTTCGTGCGCGCCCCAGACCGCCGACAAGCGGTAGTACCACGGCAACGCGCGGTTCGAGTTCAGCGCGACGTACTTGACCGAGAAATCCTGCGTCGCGAACGCGTACGCCAGGATCGCGAATGCCAGGACGACGAACACCGCCTGACCCGCGACGATCGGCCGCGCGGTCGCGATCAGCGCGCGATGGCCGGTCTGCGCGCCGATCATCGGCAGGACGCATTGCGCGGCCGCGAGCAGCAGCGCGAGGATCAGGGCGAGTTGGCCGAGTTCGGGAAGCATCAGTAACTAGGGAAGAGGGTCGAGGGGCGAGGGCGCATGAATGGGGCGTCGAATCGGGCGTTACAGGTTATCAAAGAGCCGGGCGGCGGGCCCTCGCCCTAATCCCTCGCCCCTTGCTCCTTCTTCGCTTTCGCCTTCGCAATCGCATCCGCGACTTCCGGCGGCATGTACGACTCGTCGTGTTTGGCGAGCACTTCGGTCGCCACGAAGCGGCCGTCTTTCATCGAGCCGGTCGCGACGATGCTCTGGCCCTCGCGGAAGAGGTCGGGAAGGATGCCGGTGTATTCGACCGGGATCGTCTGGAAGCGGTCGGTCACGACGAAATCCACCTTGAGCGAGTCGCCCGAGCGTTCGACCGAGTGCTCCTCGACGACGCCGCCGAGCCGGAAGCGCGCGTCCGCCGGCGCGTGTCCTTCGTGCACTTCGCTCGGCGAGAAGAGATAGGTCATGTTCTGCTGGAGCGCGAACACGGTCAGCGTCGCCGCGATCGCGACGGCGGCGACGATCAGCGAGATCGCGACGAGGCGGCGCTTGCGGGTCGGCGTCATGGCGTCGCCTCGCGCGCCGCGCGGCGCTTCAGCTTGCCGCGGATTTCGGCGAGCACGCGCCGGCGAGCGAGGCGCGGCGCGATCGCATCGATTGCGAAAACGACGACGAACACCGCATACGCGCTCCAGACGTAGGCGCCGTACTTGCCCATTGCGAGCATCTCAGCCATGCGCGGCCACCGTTTCGCGCTGCATGTCGCCGAGCGCGACATCGCGCGCCCATTCCTTGCCGCCTTCGAGCTCGAGGAGACCGACGCGCGAGCGAGCCGCGACGCTCGCGAAGAACCAGACATGCGTTGCGAGCGTCATCACGAGCAGCGGCCAGACCATGTCGCCGGTGATGTGCGATTCGCCCATGAGGCGAACCGTCGAGCCCTGGTGCAGCGTATTCCACCAGTTGACCGAGAAATGCACGATCGGCACGTTGACGATGCCGATCAGCGCGAGGAACGAGGCGGCGCGCGCGGCCTGGCGGCGATCCTCGATCGCATGATGGAGGCCGATCACGCCGAGATAGAGGAACAGAAGCACGAGCTCGGACGTCAGCCGCGCGTCCCACGTCCACCACGTGCCCCACATCGGCTTGCCCCAGATCGAGCCGGTCACGAGCGTGACGAACGTGAACGCGGCACCGACTGGCGCGCTCGACATCGCGAGGACTTCGCTGAGCTTGATGCGCCAGACCAATGCGACGAACGCATTGACGGCCATGAAGCCGTACGCGAAGAGGCTCATCCACGCGCACGGCACGTGCACGAAGATGATGCGGTACGCATCGCCCTGCTGATAGTCGGGAGGCGCGACGAACAATCCGCCGTAGATCGCGACCGCTCCGAGCACGATCGCGATGCCGAAAAGCCACGGCGCCCACGCGCCCGCGAGTCGGTAGAACGTCGGCGGCGAGCCGATCTTGTGGAACCAGAGCGTCAGTGCATTCATGACAGCGAGATCTTGAGAGCCGCCGCCGAGGCCAGCGGCGCCAGCACGAGCATCAGCACGAGACCCGCGCCGAGCCAGAGCAGCGGCGCCGCGAACGCGAACCCCGCCTGCACCGCGTTGCAGGCGCCCGCGCCGAAGATCAGCACCGGCACGTAAAGCGGCAGCACCAGCAGCGCGAGCAGCATACCAGAGCGGCGCATGCCGACCGTCAGCGCGACGCAAATGGCGCCGATGAGGCTGAGGAGCGGCGTCGCGAGCGCGAGCGCCGCGAGCAGAACGGGCAGGACCGGCCGCGGCAGGTTCAGCATCTCGGCGAGCAGTGGCGCGGCGATCAGGAGCGGCAGCGCGGTCGTGAGCCAGTGCACCGCGATCTTGCATGCGAGCAGCGCCGCGAGCGGGTGCGGCGAGAGCACGAGCTGCTCGAGCGAGCCGTCCTCGTAATCGCCTCGGAAGAGCGAATCGAGCGCGAGGAGTCCCGAAAGCAGCAGCGCGACGAACACGATGCCCGCGGCGATTCGCCGCAGGACCTCGGGTTCGGGGCCGAGCGCGAGCGGAAACAGCGCCACGACGATCAGCGCGAACAGGATCGGGTTCAGCGCATCGCCGCGGCGACGCCAGACGAGCGTGAGATCGCGGCGGAGCAGGGCGAGACAGGCGGCGGAAGTCGACCCGGCTTTCATCGACATCCTCCCACACCGTCATTCCGGCGAAAGCCGGACAAGCGCGCAGCGCGCAGAACGTCCGAAGGACGGTCCCAAAGGGGCGAACGCGGCGAGTAATCCATTTTGCTTTGCCGCCCGAAGATCAGAATGGATTCCGGCTTTCGCCGGAATGACGGGCACGGGAGCGCGATCTCAATTTGCACCGGCGTTCGCTCCCGCGGCGATGTCGCGCAACGTCCCGCGCAGCGGAATCCGCCTTGGCGTCCCGCTCGTGAATGCGTACGCGCCGTGCGAGGTGATCAGCGCCGCGCCCCCGCGTCGAGCGTGCAACTCGAGCAGCCGGTTGACGAGCTTGATGCCGTCGAGATCGAGGTTCGCGTACGGCTCGTCGAGCAGCCAGAGTCCGACCGGCGCGAGCAGCACGCGCGCGAGCGCGACGCGTTTTTTCTGTCCGGCGGAGAGCTGTCGCGTCGCCACGTCGGCGAAGCCTTCGAGACCGACGCCCGCCAGCGCGGTCGCGGGGCTGATGCCTGCGCGCACGCCGCCGAGGCCCGCCGCGAAGCGCAGGTTCTCGATCGCGGTCAGGTCGCCCTTGAGTCCCGGCTGATGGCCGAGCAGCGCGACCTGATGCGAGAGCCGCGCGAGCGTCAGCGGCGAGCCTGCCAGCAGGATCTCGCCGGAAGAGGGCGCGAGCAGTCCCGACAGCACGCGCAGCAGCGTCGTCTTGCCGGAGCCGTTGTCGCCTTCGATCAGGACGATTTCGCCTTCGTGCAGCGCGAAGTCGATCGGACCGAAGATCGTTTCGTCGTTGCGCGCGAACGCCAGCGCTCGCGCTTCGAGCAGGGCGGGGCGGTCGTGGAGGTCTATCGCGGGCATTTCATCGAGGCTACCAAAGCTCGCTCTCGTCGTCCCCGCGAAAGCGGGGATCTTTCGTGACGCCGCAAGCAAACAAGGCGCTGGATCCCCGCTTTACTCGCGCGTCGGGCCAGCTCCGCCGTTCGCTCGCTTCGCTCGCAGTCGCGGGGATGACGGCGCCTACGCCCATTCGAGATCCGCGCCGCCGCCGATCCCGCGCCAATCCGGTCGGTAGATCCGAAGACTCACGGCGGCGCCGGCCGGCACGACGACGATGCTGTTCTGATCGTACCGGCGCGCGATCTCGTCGGCTTCGCTGTGGTCTATGCCCGAGACGAGCAGGCATTCCTCGCGCCACGCCTCGCCCGGAATGTGCCCTGCGCCTTCGAGCCAGCGGCAGCCCCGCGCGCAGAGCTCGGCGCGCAACGTCTCGAGACGCTCGTCGTTTTCGGCCTTCGGCAGCGAAGTCGACCGCGGGTTGCACGACGTCACGTAGAACGCGACCGCTTCGTCGCCGATCCAGCGCGCGACGGACGCCGGCGCCGGCTCGCCGATGCGCAGCGTCGCGTTGCGTCCGTTCGGCAGGCGCACGTCGTAGTGCGATTCGCGATACAGCGTGATCAAGGCGCGAATGCGCGCGGCGGTTTCCGGCGGCGGCGTCTTCATCGATCGAGCGGCGCGAGCTCCGCGCGGACGCGTGCATCGGCGGCGGCGAGGTCGATTTCAGCCAGGCCCTGCTTGCCGGCCGCAAGATCGCGCAGCAGCACATCCTGTGCGGCGCCGCGCGCGAACGCCTCGGCGTACGGCATGCGCGTGAACGTCACCATCGAGTAGCGCGGCTTGAAGCGATCCGGATTCCGCTCGGCCAGCGCGCGCCCGAGCTCGCGGCGCAACAGGAACGCGGGATCGGCCACCGAATCGCGCATCTCGACGTAGTTCTCGATCGCCATCGCGGCGATCGCCTCCGCGTTCGGACGCCGGCGCCGCTCGAATTCGGCGAAAAGGCCGGCGATATCGTCCGGCATCGCAGCGAAAAGATCGGCGAGTTCGACGGCGTCCTCGAAACCGCAGTTCATGCCTTGCCCGTGGAACGGCACGATCGCGTGCGCGGCGTCGCCGACGAGAAGCGCCTGGCCGTCGAGATGCCAGCGATCGAGGTAGAGCGTTGCGAGCATGCCGACCGGATTCGCGGCGAAATCCTTTTCGAGATCCGGAATCAGCGGCAGCGCGTCAGCGAACTCGCGCTCGAACAGCGCGCGCGCCGCGGCGGGCGAATCGACCGTCGCGAAGCTCGGATCGCCTTCGTTCGGGAGGAACAGCGTCACCGTGAAGCTGCCTTCGGCGTTCGGCAGCGCGATGCACATGTAGTTGCCGCGCGGCCAGATGTGGAGGGCGTTCGGCTCGATCGCGAAGCGCGATGCGCCGGAGGCCGGCGGTATTTCGAGCTCCTTGTAACCGTGGCCCAGCGGCTCGACGCGCTCGCCGAGCGGCGTGTGCGCGTTCATCGCGGCACGCAGCGCGGAGCCGGCGCCGTCGGCGCCGATCGCGAACGGGACGCGCGCTTCGCTCGCGATCCCGGCGTCGTTCTCCAGGCGCAGCGTCGTGCCCCCGCCGAACGACGCGCCCGTCAGCCGGCGATCGAACTCGAAGCGCGCGCCGGCCTTTTCCGCCGCATCGATCAATGCGATGTTGAGGCGGCCGCGGCTGACGGACCAGATCACCTCGCTGTCGTCGCGCCCGTAGCGCAGGAGCTCGGTGTGGCCGTCGCGGTGATGCACCACGCGTCCGCGCATCATGACCGCGAGGCGCATGACTGCGTCCGTCATGCCGGCGAGGCGGAGTCCGTGCAGGCCGCGCTCGGCGAGCGCGAGGTTGATCGAGCGTCCGCCGGCGTAGCCTGCGATGCGCGGATCGTTCCGGCGCTCGTAGACCGTGACCGCGAATCCGCGCTGCGCGAGCAGCGTCGCCAGCAGCGCGCCGACAAGACCGGCGCCGACGATCGTGATTTCCTTGTCCATGCGTCCGTATTCGTGCGGTGGGCCAAGGCCCACCTTATGCGTTTGCATCATAGGGTGGGCCTCGGCCCACCGATAGCATTACCGCCGCTTCGCCCACGCTTCAACTTCGCGCACGAAGCGCAAGCAATCGATGCGCCGGTTGTAGAGCGGGGTCGGTGCGGCGCGGATCACGTCGGGCTCGCGCCAGTCGACGACGACGCCGGTCGCGTTGAGATGGTCGAAGAGCGCGCGTCCCTCGTCGCGTCCGCCGCGAACGCGCAGCGAGAGCTGGCAGCCGCGGCGCTCGGGCTCGCGCGGCGTGGCGATCTCGAGCACGCGGCCGAGACGCTCGCGCAGGAGCGCTTCGAAATAGCCGGTCAGCGCGATCGATTTCGAGCGCAGCGCGTCCATGCTCGCGCGGCGGAAGATCGCGAGCGAAACGCGCAGCGGCGCAAGCGCGAGGATCGGCGGGTTCGAGAGCTGCCAGCCGTCGGCGCCGGGCGTCGGCACGAATTCGGAACCCATGCGGAAGCGGGATTCCTGGTCGTGGCCCCACCAGCCGGCGAAGCGCGGACGATCGGTGCGTGCGTGCCGCTCGTGCACGAAGCAGCCGGCGACCGCGCCCGGTCCCGAGTTGAGGTACTTGTAGCTGCACCAGACCGCGAAATCAGAGCCCGAATCGTGCAGCTTCAGCGCGAGATTGCCGGCCGCGTGGGCGAGATCGAAACCGACGACGCAGCCCTTGCGGTGTGCGGCCTCGGTGATCGCGCGAAGATCGAACGCCTGGCCGGTTCGATACTGCACGCCCGGCAGCAGCACGAGCGCGATGCGCGAGCCGTGCTCGTCGATCGCGCGAAGGACCGCCGCTTCGGAGATCGAGCCGTCCGGCTCGTCGCCGTCAAGCTCGATCAGCGCGGTCGCGGGGTCATGGCCGTGGAAACGCACCTGCGATTCGACCGCGTAACGGTCGGACGGAAACGCGTGCTTCTCGACGAGGATCGCCGGCCGATCCGCGGTAGGGCGATAGAAGCTCACCATCATGAGATGAAGGTTCGCCGTCAGCGAATTCATCGCGACGACTTCGTGCGGCTCTGCGCCGACGACCGCCGCGAGATCCTCGCGCACGAACGCGTGATACGGCATCCACGGATGCTTGCCGCGGAAATGCGCCTCGACCGCGAGCGCCTGCCAGTCGTCGAGCTCGGACTCGACGGCCTCGCGAGTCGCCTTCGGCTGCAGGCCGAGCGAGTTGCCGCAGAAATAAGCCTGTTCCGATCCGTCGGGATTGCGCGGGATCAGGAACTCGTCGCGGAATCCCGCCAGCGGATCGGCGGCGTCGGCGGCGAGCGCATCGGCTTCGGCTTTCGCGAATTCGCGCGCCGTCGCGTCGGCTTCGGTCGCGCTCATTTCTTCAGCGAGGCGGCGACGCTGGCGCAGCTCGCGTCGAAGCGGTCGTTCCATTCCGCCGGGGTCCCGTCGAGCAGCGGGCGCTGGCAGCGTGCTTCGATCGCGACGTTGCCGTTCAGCTGGTACGCATCGCGGACGAGATAGCGCGTCTTGCCGCGCGAGACGAAATAGCGGTGCACGGACGAATCCTTGTTCGACGAATCCGTCTCGTAGCCGGCCTGTCCCTTGGCGCGCTCGAACTCGTCCGTGACGAAACCCTGGAAATCGGTGCTCGCTTTCAGGCTGCGCGTCTTGATCGTGACGCTCGCGGTGTCTTCGCTGCCTTGCGCCGCGGGATCGGGTACCTGGAACACGACGGCCTGCGGATCGCCGTCGGATTTCTCCATGATCGCGGTCCAGTCGGGCGGCACGCGGAAATGAACCTGGCCTTCGTTCAGCGTGTAATCGGTCTTCGCCTGAGCGAAGACGAGCGAGCTTGCGAAGGCGAGCGGAAGCGCGAGTGCTTTCATGAGGTACGGTCCGGCGTCTGTACGAATCGATCCCTGGGAAGACCGAGCCATTCGAGCGCGGTCCCGTGATAAAGACGCGCCTCTTCGGACGCGTCGAGCCCGAGCGAGGCGATGCCCTTGCCGGGCTCCTGCTCGCCGAGCGGGAAAGGATAGTCGGTGCCGAGCATGATCGTCCCGGCGCCGGCGACGTCGATGAGATAGCGCAGCGCTGCATCGTCGTGCACGCACGAATCGAAGTAGATGCGCCCGAAATACTCGCGCGGATTGCGCGCGTTGTCGGTAGCGACGAGATCGGGCCGCATGCGGAAGCCGTGTTCGATGCGCCCGATCGTGTACGGAAACGCCCCGCCTCCGTGCGCGAAGCACACCTTGAGTGCCGGCAGCCTCTCGAGCACGCCGCCGAAGATGAGGCAGCACGCCGCGCGCGACTGCTCGGCGGGCATGCCGACCAGCCACGGCAGCCAGTACTTCGGCATCGATTCGCGGCCCATCATGTCCCAGGGATGCACGAGGATCGCGGCGCCGAGATCGGCCGCGGCCTCGAAGAACGGAAAGAGCTCGGGCGCGTCGAGATTCCAGCCTTCGCAATGCGATCCGATCTGCACGCCGGAAAGTCCGAGCTGCTCGACAGAGCGCTCCATCTCCTGGATCGCGAGCGTCGGCGACTGCAGCGGCACCGTGCCGATGCCAGCGTAACGGGTCGGATACTTGCGGCAGATCTCCGCCGTGTGGTCGTTCAGATGCCGGTGCAGTTCCAGCGCCTGGCTCGGTTTCGCCCAGTACGAGAACAGCACCGGAACGGTCGAGACGACCTGCACGTCGACGCCGAACTTCGCGTACTCGGCGATGCGCACGTCGGGATCGAACGCGTTCGCCCAGACCTCGCGGAAGAATTTGCCGTCCTTGTAGATGCGATGGCGGCCCTCGGTCCTGACCATGACCGGAAAGCGGTCGTCGCCGTACTTGTCGGCGAGGTTCGGCCAGTCCGGCGGCAGGATGTGCGCGTGCGTGTCGATCTTGAGCATGGGTTCCACGAAGCCGCATCGCCGCGCGACTGGCAGAGGATTTCTGTGCGTGCAGGCGCGAACGCCGTATCCGTTCGCGCACCGGCAGGGCGTGAAGTCTACGCGAGAGCGCGAATCAGCGGTGGAATCCCGCGCCGGATCGCCGTCAGCGTGCGGCACGGGGCTTCCGAGGCGGCGGCGCAGGCGATCGCGGGTCGCAAGCGCGCGGCGCGTGTCGTCGTCAAGGGCACGCGCCGCGCGATCGGAGCCCGATATCGCCTGTCGAGGGAAGCCGCGTCGATGCGGGGCATCCCATGCGCGATCCTCTGCGGCGTTTCGGCGGCCTGATACCCGTCGTCTTCGTGGCGACGGGCGGCGTCGTTCGCCGGTCAGCTGCGGAAGAAGTTCAGCAGATCGGGATTGATGATGTCGGCGTGCGTCGTGCACATGCCGTGCGGAAAGCCCTTGTAGACCTTCAGCGTCGCGTTCTTGAGGAGCTTCGACGAGAGCATGGCGGAGTCCGCGATCGGCACGATCTGGTCGTCGTCGCCGTGGATGACGAGCGTCGGCGCGTCGATGCGCTTCAGATCCTCGGTGAAATCGGTTGCCGAGAACGCTTCGATGCAGTCGTATTGCGCCGCCATTCCGCCCATCATCGCCTGACGCCACCAGTTCTGGCGTATCGGCTCGGACAACGGCGAGCCTTCGCGGTTGAAGCCATAGAACGGAATCGGGAAATCCCAGTAGAAGCCGGCGCGATTGGCGGCGAGCTGCGCGCGCAATCCGTCGAACACCTCGCGTGGAATTCCGCCGGGATTGGCGGCCGTCTTCAGCATCAGCGGCGGCACGGCGCCGGCGAGCACGAGCTTGGCCACGCGTCCCGCGCCGTGGCGCGCGACGTACCGCGTCGCTTCGCCGCCGCCCGTGGAGTGGCCGACGTGGATCGCATCGCGAAGGTCGAGATGCGCCGCGAGCGCCGCAACGTCGGCGGCATAGGTATCCATGTCGTTGCCTCGCGCGGTCTGCGCAGACCGGCCGTGGCCGCGGCGATCGTGGGCGATGACGCGATATCCCTGCTGCAGGAAGAACTGCATCTGCGTGTCCCAGTCGTCGCCGCTGAGCGGCCATCCGTGATGGAACACGATGGGCTGTCCCGAACCCAGGTCCTTGTAGAAGATCTCGGTGCCGTCTTGCGTCTTGATCGAGCTCATGTGGCGGTCCTCTCGGTGGTTGATCCGGAACGTCGCCGACGAGCACGCACGAGCGCGGCGGGCGCGGTCCGGTTGACGGTCGCCGCGCCGGCCGCGGGAAGACGAGCGGCAAGGATCGGCGCGTTCACAACGCAATACTCCTGATCGGTTGCATCCCGGCGACGCGGCATCGCTGCGGCACCGTTGCGTGCGCCTACTCTAGAAAACGGCCTCTGCGGCCGGTAGGTCCGCGGACGGCCGCACCTTGTTGCGCTCGGCGCATCAGTGAAACCCGGGCTCTCGTCGGGAGCGCGTTCCTTCGATCGCGGGGATTTGCGGCCGCCGCGCGCCGCGCGATCCGCTCAGCGAAGCGCGACGACCCGGTTTTCGACGATGCGGCGCAGCTTCTCTGGATTGCGCTGCACGTAGATGCGCGTGATCCGTTCCCCGTCGGTATCGTACGACTGCGCGGACTCGAGCGCACCTTGCAGGTAGCGCAGGACGCCCGCGCGCCCGTTGATCGTCGCGAGCTCGACGCGCATGCGGTTTTCCGGGCGAAGCGTCGCGGCATAGAGAACCTGTGCGATGCGCGGCCCGCCGACCATCGGCTTCGGAAAACTCCGGACGATCCCGCCGCCGTCGCCGACGAGCTCGGCCGATTCCGCGAGCATGCCCTTCATCGCCGCGAAGTCGCCTTGCGACACGGCTTCGACGAAGCGGCGCATCAGGCGCTGATGCGCCTCGGCGGAGACGGCGTAACGCGCGCGCTCGTCGCGCAGCTGGCTCCTCGCGCGGTGGACGATCTGCCGGCAGGCGGTTTCGCTCTTGTCGAGGATGCTCGCGATCTGCGCGTAGTCGACGTCGAGGACTTCGTGCAGCAGGAAGGCGGCGCGCGCTTCCGGCGCCAGCCGCTCGAGCACGATCAGGAACGCGATCGATAGATCGCTCGACGCCTCGTGAAGCTGCTCGGGCGTCGGCGCTGCATCCGTCAAGACGGGCTCGGGAAGCCAGATGCCGGCGTATTTCTCGCGCTCCTTTCGCGCCTGGCGCAAGCGGTCGATCGCGCGGCGCGTCGTCGTCGCGACGAGCCAGGCCTCGGCGTTGTCGATGGCGTCGAGGTCGGTATCGTGCCAGCGTGTCCAGACGTCCTGCACGACATCTTCGGCGTCCGACAGCGAGCCCAGCATGCGGTACGCCGCGCCGAGCATGCGCGGCTGCAGCCGGCTGAAGATCTGGATGGCGTCTTCCATGCATGCACCGGTCGGGCCGATGCACGCATTGTGTCACGCGCGGACGGGCGAGGTCCGCGCGCGTCGGAATCCCCGATGCCGGGTCGTCAGTCGACGGGGATCAACGCCGGCTTGCCCTGGTCCTTGATGAGGATCGCGAGAAACCGCGCCGGTTTATCGAGGCTCGCGTTGCGTCCGATCGTGTGCACGTCGTGCGGGCCTTCGTGGAAGGTCTGGCCTGCCGCGAGCGTGACCGGCTCGCCGCCGGCGACGCCCATGACGATCGAGCCCTCGAGCACGTAGACGAATGCATCCGCATCGTGGCGATGGACCGGATCGACCGCGCCCGGCGGATACTCGACCTTCAACATCAGGACTTCCTTGCCGGGAAAGTCCGCGAGCGCCTGTGTCATCAGCGGCGTCACGATCGGCGCCGGCGCGGCGGCGCCGTGGTCGTCCGCCGCGGCGATGTCGATGCAGGAGAGGGCCATGAGGCCGGCGAGAATCATCGTGATCTTGTGCATGGAAAACCTCCGGAGCGGGTCGCGTTGCCGAGATCAGGCGAGCTTGGCGGCGTCGAGGCCGAAGTCCTTGTCGGCCGAGCCGGGCAGCGTCCTGAAGGCGATGTTGACGCGGTTCCAGCCGTTGATCGCCATGACCGCGAACGCGAGATCGGAGATCTCGGCTTCGGAGAACTGCTCGCGCACGCGCTCGTAGACATCGTCCGGAACCCCATCGCGAGACAGCGCGGTCAGCGCCTCGGTCCACGCCAGCGCGGCGCGTTCGCGCGGCTCGAACAGCGTCGACTCGCGCCAGATCGCGACATGGTGCAGGCGCAGCGGACGCTCGCCGCGAATCGTCGCCTGCTTGACGTGCATGTCGACGCAGAACGCGCAGCCGTTGATCTGCGAGGCGCGCAGGAAGACGAGATCCTGGATCGACGGCTCGATCGACGATCTTGCGACTTGCTGGCTGAAAGCGGAGAACTTCCGGAAAAGCTCGGGTGAGCTCTGCCGGTAGTCGAGACGCTGGGTCATGGCGTGATTCCTCGATGGTGGTCGCGCAACGCGGCGTGCGCTGCGCATCGAGTGAAAGGCTATGGCGCGCGCCGGACGGCGGGTAGATGTTCGAGCGGCCGCACCGTGTTGCATCCCGGGCATCAATCGCCGCCCGTCGCACCGCCTGTCACACGGCGCGCCTCTGGAACGTCTGACGGATCGTCCAGAACGGGAGATCGCGGTACATGAGCTTGTCCCGACAGGTTTCGTCCGACGGCCAGGACCCGCTGACATCGAGCTTTTCGGCGAGTTACGCCGGCGTCGTCGCATTCATCGCGGTAGCCACCGAAGGCAGCTTCGCGCGCGCCGGCGAACGGCTCGGAATCGGCCGCTCGGCGGTCAGCCGGAGCGTGCAGAAGCTCGAGGGACAACTCGGAGCGCGTCTCTTCCAGCGGACGACGCGCGCGACTTCGCTGACGCGCGAAGGCGAGCTTTTCTTCGAGAACTGCCGGCCGGGCGTCGAGCGCATCCTGCAGGCGCTCGAGGAAATGCGCGACCTGCGCGACGGACCTCCGCGCGGGCTGCTGCGCGTCGGCGCGCCGCTCGGCTTCGGGCGCAAGATCGTCGCGCCGCTGATCGCGGCGTTCCGCGCGCGCTTTCGCGAGGTTGCCGTCGAGCTCGTGCTCGAAGATCGCGAATCCGATCTCGTGACCGATCGCATCGACGTCGCATTCCGCGAGGGCGCCCTCGACGACAGCCAGGTCATCGCCAGGCAGCTGATCCCGATGGAGATGCTCGTCTGCGCTTCGCCCGGCTACGCGCGCGAGCACGGGCTGCCGGCATCGGTCGAGGAAATCGCGCATCACGCGTGCGTCAACCAGCGTCTCGCCAGTGGCCGCGCGAGAAGCTGGGAGTTCAGGATCGATGGCCGCTCGTGCCGCCTCGCGGCGCGTGCCGATCTCACGTTCAACGATCCGGAGCTTGTCCTGCAGGCGGTCATCGACGGCGAAGGGCTGGCGCAGCTTCCCGCGTATGAAGTGTGCGATGCGCTGCGAGCGGGGACCGTCGTCACCTGCCTCGATCAGTTCTCGCCGGACGACGGCGGGCACTATCTCTGCTATCTCAGCCGCAAGCAGCTGCCCAAGCGCATCCGTGCGTTCGTCGATTTCATGACGACGCAGGTGCGCGCACTCGATCTCGATCCCTCGACCATCATCCGGCGCGGCAACGGATCGCCGACGCACGCGGCTGCCGGCGCAGCTGCCTGACGCGGCGATTGGTGCGCGACGGGAAACACCGCGCGGCCGGCCTGAAGGCTACCCGCCGCAGTTGCCGGCTTCTAGGATCCTCACCCACATGGCCCTGCCGATCGCATCGCGACGCGCGGGCTTCCCGCTCGGATCCTGGAGGTCTTGCATGAAAATCGTCGTCATCGGCGGCACTGGCCGCATCGGCAGCAAGGTCGTCGCCCGCTTGCGCGGTCAGGGACACGAAGTGATCGCCGCAGCGCCCGCGACCGGCGTCGACATCCTCACCGGCGAAGGGCTCGATGCCGCGCTGTCCGGCGCGCGTGTCGTGGTCGATCTTGCGAACTCGCCGTCGTTCGAGGACGCCGCGGCACTCGCGTTCTTCGAGACGGCAGGACGGAACGTGCTCGGCGCGGAGGCCAGGCACGGCGTCAGCCATCACGTCGCGTTGTCGGTCGTCGGAACCGACAAGCTTTCCGCGAGCGGCTACTTTCGCGCCAAGCAGGCGCAGGAAGCCCTGATCCGCGATTCCGGCATTCCGTACACGATCATCCATTCCACGCAGTTCTTCGAGTTCCTGCCCGGCATCATCCAGTCGGCCGCCGACGGCTCGACGATCCGGCTCTCGCCGGCATTCGTGCAGCCGATCGCATCGGAAGACGTCGCCGAAGCGGTCGCGCGCTTCGCTCTGCAGCCGCCGGCGAACGGCGTCGTCGAGATCGCGGGGCCCGAGCGTGAATCGCTGTCCGGTCTCGCGCAGCGCTTCATGATGTTGACCGAGGATCCGCGCGAGGTCGTTTCCGACGTCCACGCGCCGTATTTCGGTGCCGAGCTCGCGCCGGAGACGCTGGTGCCGGAGCACGCGGCGTGGAAGGGAGCCCTGAATTTCGACCGCTGGCTCGAGGAATCCGAATTCGCCGGTTACGAGCAGCGGCGAGACGTCCACTGAAAAACCGGGCGCGACGGACGCGCCCCCGCGGGAGTCTTTCATGTCGCCACTGCAAGCGCCGCCGATCAGCCTCCTCGACAAGTACCGCGGGGAAGACGCCGAGCCGCTTTACACGGGACGCGTGCGCGTGACAGGCGGCGAGGCGGCGCACGGACGCGCATCCGGGGTGGCGAGGTCGGATGACGGCGCGCTCGACGTCGAGCTGCGCCTGCCGGCCGCGCTCGGCGGCGAGGGCGGCGGCACGAATCCCGAGCAGCTGCTCGCCGCGAGCTACGCTGCATGCTTCCACGGCGCGCTGATGCTGCTCGCCAGCCGGTCCGGCGTGGCTCTCGCCGATGCGACCGTGGATGCGGCGGTGACGTTCGCGCGGGACCCGGTCGACGGTCGATTCCTGCTTTCCGCGGACGTTCGGGTTGGCCTTCCCGGCATCGATCGGACGGTCGCCGCCGAGCTGATCCGCAACACCGAGCGCATCTGCCCGTACACGAAGATGTTTCGCCAGGGCATCGAGCACGTGATTGCGCTGGCGCCGGAATCCTCGCAACCCGAATGACGAGGCCGGATGCCCGGATCGGGCCTCGCGGCGGGAGATCACGATGCTGACCGGAAGACCTTACACGCTGCCCGAATTCATCGTCTGGACGCGGCGCACGATCTACGCGCTCGTTGTGCTCAGTATCGTGCCGGCGATCCTGTACCGGTTCGCGGGATTCACCTGGCTGACGATTCCGTGGAGCGTCCTGTTGCTGCTCGGAACGACGGTCTCGCTGTCGGCTTCGTTCAAGATGCTGCAGACATACAACCGCATGCAGGACGCGCAGCAGGTCTGGGCGTCGATCGTCGGCAGCAGCCGAAGCTGGGGCGCCATGTGCCGGGATCTCGTCGCGGATCGAGAGCATGCGCGCGGACTGGTCTACCGGCACCTCGCGTGGCTCGCGGCGTTGCGCCACCAGCTGCGCCGTGTCATGGCGTGGGAAAGCACGGACAAGCCCTACAACGCCGAATACCGCCGCCGTTACCGCATCCAGGAACGGGAGGAATCGCTCGAAGCCGAGCTCGCCCGGTATGTCGACCCCGACGACGCAGCCGAGATACTGAGCTCGCGAAGCAGCGCGCTCCAGGCGCTCGGCCTGCAAAGCAGGGAAACGAAGCGGCTGCTCGGGGAAGGCGCGCTGACGCCCGCGTCGTTCGCCGAGTTGCAGAAGGTTCTTCGCGAGCTCCAGGACGCCCAGGGCCGAACCGAGCGCATCAAGAATTTTCCGTATCCGCGCCAGCACGCGTTCGTCAATACGCTGTTCGTCCGGATCCTCTGCGTGCTGCTGCCGTTCGGCGTGATGGGAGAGTTCGCGCGGCTCGACGGCGTCGTCGAGGGCTGGGCGAAGGGAAACATGATCTGGTTCGGCGTTCCGCTCAGCATTCTCATATCGTGGATGTACGCCTCGCTCGATCGGGTCGGCGAAAGCACCGAGAATCCGTTCGAGGGCGGCGCGAACGACGTTCCGATCACGCGGATCTGCCGCGAGATCGAAGGCGATCTGCGCGGGATGCTCGGCGAAGTGGAGATTCCGTACGTTTCGACCGCCGAGGTCGATATCGCGACGTGACATGGCGCGCCGATGCGCGCGTCGGCGGCGCGTCTTCGGTTTACGCGCGCGATGCTCTCGCGCCGCTGCCGTCGCGCGAGGATCGGCGCGCGATGTGCGCCATCGTGTCGACGCTGTCCGTGATCCGATCGAACGCATCGGCGATCGCGGCGGCGACATCGGCCCCATCGCTGCTCCGCGCGGTTTCGAGCTGCTCGGCGAGCGCGCGCTCCTGGCCGCGCAGGCGCTCGGTCGGCGGCGCCGAGGCCCCGCGCAGCGAGCTCGAGATCGCAGCGAGATTCGCGTCGACGCGTGCGGCGAAGGCGAGCACGCGCTCGCGCTCGGGCAACGCCTGCGCATCGTCGAGAACGGCTTCGAGCGCCATGCCGGCGCGGATGAAGCGGTTCGCGTTCGCGAACAGGGCCTCGCCGAAATCGAGCCGGGCCTGGTCGCGGCGCGGTTCGCCGCGCAGCCGGTCCAGCGAGGCCTGCGCGTTCGTGCGCGCGCTTCGCGCCGCCGATCGCGCCGCCGCGCGAGTACCGGCGTCGGCGGTCAACAGGGCGTCGAGGTGCGCGCGATACGCGTCGATCATCTTCGCGATCGCCTCGGGCACGCGCCGGCTCTCCCAGGTCGGCCACGCGAGATAGCCGACGAGCGCGAGCGCGCTGCCGATGCCGGTCGCGATGCCGCGCGCGAGCATCGTGTCGCCGGGCGCGATGCCGTCGAACGAAAGCAGGATCACGACGAGACCGGTCAGCAGCATGACGCCGATGCCGTAGTGCATCGTCGTCAGCAGCCGGAATCCGATGCAAAGTGCGGCGAGCAGCGCGAGCCGCTCCCATTCGCTGCCGAACGCGTAGTGCACGAGCGCCGTCGTCAGCACGAGGCCCAGCATCGTGCCGGCGACGCGCAGGAGGCCGAAGCTGAAAGTGCCGGCAAAATCGGGTTTCAGCACGATCGCCGTCGTCATCGGAATCCAGTAGCCGTGCGGAATGGCGAGCGCGCGTTCGCCGGCGACGGCGATCGCAAGGCAGGCGCCGCAGCGGATCGCATGACGAAACGCGATCGACGAGAACGTGAAGTTCGCGCGCAGGGTCGCGAGCGCGCTGCGCTGGCGCAGGGCGCGCGGCAGGCGCGCTTCTGCAGCGGCCGCGCGCAGCTCGCCGCGGCTGCCGGCGAAATCGGCATTGCGGACCGCCGCGCGCAACTGTCCGGCAAGACCGTTCGCTCGCGCGATCGCGATCGCGATCTTGCGCCGGTCGCGCGCGCCGGCGCTGCGCCCGGCGATCGGACTCCCGTCGCGATGCCGGCGCCGAGCGGCACGACGACGGCGGCCGCGTTG
>DASZYR010000160.1:0-11114 GCA_035545255.1 Rhodanobacteraceae bacterium | reverse complement strand
GCTGCTCGTCATTGCGTTTCCGCTCGGAGGGCTCTTGAACGCGATCGGCATCGCGCGTGCCGGTTCGGCGACCGATGCGGCCGGACTTCCGCGACCGCCTTCGCTCGACGGAGTCGTCGCGGCATTACGCGATACCGGTCTCTCACGCGGCTTCGCCTCGCATCGCCAGGCGGGAGTCGTCACGGTCCGGAGCGGCGGCGATCTCGATCTCTGCGATCTGCGCTTTCGGCCGCGGCCGGTGCCGGCGCGGTGGCAGGACGCCGCGACGTGTTTCGATCCCGCGCGCTACGCGAACGGATTCTTCGTGCTGCTCGCGCCTGACGAGCGCGACGCGGCGCATGCGCGAGCGCTCGCCGCGACGATCGGCACGCCGCGCGACGTGCGCGAGGTCGACGGCTACGCGATCTGGCTTTATCCCGGCGGGAGCGGAAAGCTCGACTGGCTCGCGCGATGACCGGGTCGGGTTGTTGCGAACCGCGTCCGGAACGCGGCAGCGCGCCGGCTCAATGCGGCCGGCGGTTCTTCGGCAGATGGTTGACGAGGAATTCCATCTGGTCGGCGAGGATGTTGCGGTTCGAGAGGATCAGGTGCTCGACCCAGCTCGGCCGGTACGGCACGGCGAGAAGCGGCATGTTCGCCTGCTGCGGCGTGCGTCCGCCCTTCCTGACATTGCACGACCAGCACGCGGTGACGACGTTCTCCCATTCGTCGCGGCCGCCCTTCGAGACCGGCATCACGTGATCGCGCGTCAGCTCGCCGCGATGGAAATGGTTGCCGCAGTAGAGGCACAGCATGCGATCGCGCGCGAACAGCGCGACGTTCGTCAGCGCCGGCGCGGGATCGATCGCGGCCGGACGCGCATGGCCGGTGCTCGCGACGATGGGGTGCAGCGCGAGCGTCGATTGCTCGCCGGTGAGCCGGCTCATGCCGCCGTGGATCGTGAGACAGGGCTCGCCGAGGGTCCAGGCGACAGCGCCGCGCACGTAGAGACAGACCGCGTCCTGCCAGCTCATCCAGTCGAGGATGCGCCCGGTGGAATCCAGGGACAGGACGCGGGTGCTGTGGATGTCGCCGGACGCGGGAACCTCCGCAAGCATGCAGAACCTCCGAGTTGATGCTTCACCCGGGCGGGACGCTGCCGCACGATGCGCGAGAAGGCATCCCGGCCAGAGGCGCCGCGCAGCATAGAACAAAAGCTTTACGGTTGGAAAACTCCGCGCCCGCGCTCGTGGCTCATGTCGGCGGATCGCCGAGCGGCTTGACCATGCGAAGCAGCTCGACGCCGTAGCCGTGCCGCTCGTACAGCGCCCGCGCCCGCGCGTTGCCGGGGAAGACGCCGAGCGTGACGAAACGGCAGCGGTTGCTCCGCGCCCAGTCTTCGGCGAACGCGAGCAGCCGGCTGCCGACGCCGCGGCCGTCGTAGTCCGTCGCGACGGCGAGATCGGAGATGTGGCAGTTCGGCGCGCCGGTGAAGAAGTCGATCGTCGACGCAAGGTGTACGAAGCCGGCGCGGATGCCCTCGGCCTCGGCGACGAACACGTGCGAGCCGTCGGGCCGCTCGGCGAGATGGCGCGCGAGGTCGCGACGCACGCCGTCGGCGCTTTCCTCCGGATCGCGCCACGACGGCAGTTCGAACGCGACGAAGCGGGGCACCAGCGCCAGGATGAACGCCGTGTCGCCGGCGTCCGCCGGACGGATCCGCACGGCAACCGCCAGAGTCATGCGCGCCGGACGGAACGATCGCGCACGCGCCGGCGCGTCACGCGCCCGTCGTGCTCGGCGCTGGCCGCTGCACGAGCGTGAGGTCGACGCCGAACGGCGCGTTGCGCCGCACGCCTTCGAGATGCACCTTCGTGCCGGGCGCGAGCGCGGCTTCGCGGTTCAGGAGATCGATCGAGTCAGCGATCGGCGTGCCGTCGATCTTGAGCAGCACGTCGTTCGCTTCGAGGCCGGCTTCCGCGGCCGGGCTTTCCGGAATCACGCGCAGCACGACGACGCCGCTCTGGCGCTGACCGTTGCGCGGCGGCACATCGGTGTAATCCGCGCCGATCCAGCCGCGGATCACCTTGCCGTGCTTGACGATCTGCTCGAGCACGGTCTTCGCCGTCGTGACCGGGATCGCGAAGCCGATGCCTTCGGCTCCCGGCACGTACTGACGCCCGTCCGAAACCGGCGTGCGCGGATAGACAGCCGTGTTGATGCCGACGAGCTCGCCGAGCGCATTGACCAGCGCACCACCCGAGTTTCCGGCGTTGATCGCGGCATCGGTCTGGATGAAATCCTCGTAAGCGGACATGCGCAGCTGCCGGCCGGTCGCGCTCACGATGCCCATCGTCACGGTCTTGCCGATGCCGACGGGATTCCCGATCGCGAGCACGACGTCGCCGACGTCGACCGAGGCGTCGTCGGCGATGTCGATCGCGGGCAGATCCTTCGCGTCGATCTTCAGCACCGCGAGATCGGTCTCGGCGTCGGTGCCGACGATCTGCGCCTGCGCGGCACCGTTGTCGAGCGCAACCTGGATGTCGTTCGCGCCGGCGATGACGTGGTTGTTCGTCAGCACGTAACCGTCGGAGCTGAAGATGACGCCCGAGCCGAGGTTCTGCTGCAGCCGGCGGAACGGACGACCCTGCACGATACCGAGCAGGCGCATCGTCAGGGAGTCGCGCAGCTCCTGCCGCGGCAGGTACGTCGTGACCTTGTTCGCGTAGATGTTGACCACGGCCGGCGACGCGCGGGCGACCGCTTCGGCATAGGAAACGGGCCCCTGGCTGCGCGCGCTCTCGACGGCATGGCTCGCGCGCGATGCGTCGGGCTGGACTCCGCGCAGGCGCGAGACGAGGCTCGGTGCGAGCACGCTCAGCAGGAACGCCGCAGCGAGTCCGATCACGACGCTGCGGGCGACGAAGGCAAGAGTGCGGAGCGTGGCGGGGGACATCGTTCCGGGACGGGCGTCGGCGCATCGCATCGACGCGGGTTTGATTGTGCGCTGCGGAGGCGTTCGTTAAACTATCACGATTTTGGGGGCCGCCCTAACCGGGCTTGCGCGCCGCCCGCAAGCAGCGCTGCCGCGTCCCGACGATTCGAAACGAGACCCGTAGCGCTCAAAGTGCGGCCAGGACGGCCGCTCTGTTCTTTGCGGTCATGGAGGACCGCAAAAACCCCTTCTTGAGGTGGCGATGGCGAACGATGCGGTGGTGGACAAGGGCCGTCGGCGGTTCCTGACGGCGACGACGGCGGTCGTCGGCGGTGCCGGCGTCGTCGCGGCAGCGATCCCCTTCATCAAGAGCTGGGAGCCGAGCGCGGCCGCGAAGTCGGCTGGCGCGCCGGTCGAGGCCGACATCGGCAAGATCGAGCCGGGGCAGAAGGTCACGTTTGCCTGGCGCGGCCTGCCGGTGTTCGTCGTCAACCGCACGAAGGCGCAGCTCGACTCGCTCGCGGCGGTCGACTCGCGGCTCAAGGATCCGAAGTCGGACAACTCCGACCAGCAGCCCGAGTACGCGAAGAACGAGTACCGTTCGATCAAGCCCGAGTGGCTTGTGGTCACCGGCATCTGCACGCATCTTGGATGCGTGCCGGATTTCTTCCCCGATCTCAAGCCCGAGCCGTTCGATCCCGAGTGGAAGGGCGGCTTCTACTGCCCGTGCCACAAGTCGCGCTACGACATGGCCGGCCGCGTCTACGACGGCGTTCCGGCGCCGGCGAACCTCGCCGTGCCGCCTTACAAATTCCTCGATGACACGCGGATCATGATCGGCGTCAACCCGGAAGGAGCCGCGTGATGGGTACGACGTTCGTCCGCCTCCATCCGAAGAACCGCGTGCTCGGCTGGATCGAGGACCGCCTGCCGGTCCTGTCGTTCCTGTCCGCGCACACCTCGGGTTATTACGCACCGAAGAACTTCAACCTCTGGTACTACTTCGGCTCGCTCGCGCTCGTCGTGCTGGTCAACCAGATCGTGACCGGCATCTTCCTCACGATGTTCTACAAGCCGAACGCGGCGGAAGCCTTCGCGTCGGTCGAATACATCATGCGCGACGTCAACTGGGGCTGGCTGATCCGGTACATGCACTCGACCGGCGCCTCGCTCTTCTTCGTCGTGGTGTACCTGCACATGTTCCGCGGCCTCATGTACGGCTCGTACAAGAAGCCGCGCGAGCTCGTCTGGATCATCGGCATGCTGATCTTCCTCGCGCTGATGGCGGAAGCCTTCATGGGCTACGTCCTGCCGTGGGGCAACATGTCGTTCTGGGGCGCGAAGGTGATCATCTCGCTGTTCGGCGCGGTGCCGGTCATCGGCGACACGCTCGTGCAGTGGATCATGGGCGATTACCTGCCTGCCGATGCGACGCTGAACCGCTTCTTCGCGCTGCACGTCGTTGCGCTGCCGCTCGTGCTGATCCTCCTCGTGGTGCTGCATCTCGGCGCGCTGCACGAGGTCGGGTCGAACAATCCGGACGGCGTCGAGATCAAGGAAAGGAAGAAGCCCGACGGCACGCCGCTCGACGGCATCGCGTTCCATCCGTACTACACGGTGAAGGATCTCTTCGGCACCGGCTTTTTCCTCCTGCTCGCCGCGTTCATCGTCTTCTACGCGCCGACGTTCGGCGGCTGGTTCCTCGAGCACGACAACTTCATCCCGGCGAACAACCTCGCGACGCCCGAGCACATCAAGCCCGTGTGGTACTTCACGCCGTTCTACGCGATGCTGCGCATGATCCCGGCGAAGCTCCCGGGCGTCATCGTGATGTTCCTCGGCATCGTGCTTCTCTTCTTCATGCCGTGGCTCGACCGCGGCGTGGTGAAGTCGGTCCGCTATCGCGGGCTCGGCTACAAGATCGCGCTCGGCCTCTTCGCGATCTCGTTCGTCATGCTGGGCGCGGTCGGCGCCGGCATCACGGCCGAGAAGATTCCGGAATGGTTCGGCGCCGACGCGAACGTCACGACGATCGAGAACGCGTTCGGCCGCTTCTGGCTGATCGTCTACTTCGCGTTCTTCGCGTTCCTCGTCTTCTATACGTGGTGGGGCAAGGAGAAGACCAGGCCCGTGCCGGACCGGGTGACGGGCCATGCGTGAGACCGCGATCGTGAACCCGAACCGGAACCGACGGATGCTGCGCACACTCGCTCTGATCTCTCTCGCCGCGCTCTCGTTCGCCGGCGCCGCGCATGCGGCCGAGGAAGGACTCGAGCCCGTCAACGTGCGCGTCGACGACATCGCCTCGCTGCAGCGCGGCGCGAGCCTCTTCTTCAACTACTGCTCCGGCTGCCACAGCCTTCAGTACCTGCGCTACTCGCGGATCGCCGAGGATCTGCGCCTCGACGAGAAGGAAGTCGCATCGAGCCTCGTCTTCACCGGCGCCAAAATCGGCGACAAGGCGACGAACCACATGCCGGCCGACCTCGCCGCCGCGGCGTTCGGCAAGGCGCCTCCCGATCTCTCGCTCGAGGCGCGCGCGAAGGGGCCGGACTGGATCTACCACTACCTCAAGTCGTTCTACCTCGATCCGACGCGGCCGGTCGGCTGGAACAACACGGTGTTCCCGAACGCCTCGATGCCGAACGCGCTCTGGGAACTGCAGGGCCTGCAGGTCGCCGAGAAAGGCGAAGGCGGCGAGGCGGCTGCGAAGCTCGCGATCCATACGCCGGGCCGCGTGACGCCGGAGCAGTACGACCGGGCCGTCCGCGACATCACGACCTTCCTTGCCTATGCCGGCGAACCCGCCGCGCTGAAGCGCCAGTCGATGGGCGTCTGGGTCCTGCTTTATCTCGCCTTCTTCACGTTCATCGCATGGCTGCTCAAGCACGAGTACTGGAAGGACGTGCATTGACCGGTTCCAGCGGACGGCGCCGCCGTCCGCCCCGTATCACGGTCGGTTTCCGGTCCGCCTTTCGGCGGATCGAGCGGCCATGCCGCAGTGCGTCATACGCGTGCCACCGGCGATCCCGGCTAGGCGCCTTGCGGGTCGCGTAGTACATTCGGTGAGGGCAGCCGCGACCCGGGAGGGGGTTTCGAGAATGGCCTTGAGTCAGCGTTCGCGAACGATCTTGACCCTTTATTCGGCCCGTGACTGCATCCATTGCCACCGGGTCAGGCTGGTGCTCGCCGCGAAGGGCGTCACCTACGACCTCGTCCCCGTCGATCTCGACGATCCGCCGGAGGACCTCCTCGATCTCAACCCCTACAACTCGGTGCCGACGCTGGTCGACCGCGACCTCGTGCTTTACGACACGAGCGTCATCTGCGAATACCTCGACGAGCGCTATCCGCACCCGCCGCTGATGCCGGTCGATCCCCTGTCGCGTGCGCGGCTTCGTCTGGCCATCGTGAGGATCGAGAACGACTGGCTGACCCTCGTCGACCAGATCGAGGCCGGCGGGCGCGCGGCCGACGCTGCCCGGAAGACGCTGCGCGACGAGCTGATCAAGAACGCCTCCGCGTTCAAGGCGTCGAAGTTCTTCCTCAGCCCCGAAATGAGCCTCGCCGACTGCGCGCTCGCGCCGTTGATCTGGCGGCTCGATGCGCTCGGCGTCCAGCTGCCGCGCGAAGCCCATGTCATCAACGACTACGGCGAGCGCATCTTTCGCAGCCAGGGATTCACGCGCAGCCTGACGCCCGAAGAGAAGCTGCTGCGGCCGTGACCGAATCCAGAGTCACCTCGATCCGCGCGGCAACGGAGCGGCGTCCATGACGTCTCCGGCCGCGATGACCTCGAACCGTCCGTATCTCCTGCGGGCGCTTTACGAGTGGATCAACGACAACGGCCTGACGCCGTACATCCTCGTCGACGCGACGAATCCCGGCGTGCGCGTGCCGCCCGGCGCCGCGAAGGACGGCAAGGTTGTGCTGAACATCGCCGCGCGCGCGGTCACGCAGTTCGAGATCACGAACGAGCGCATCCGCTTCCTCGCGCGCTTCGGCGGCGTCAGCCAGTCCGTCGAGATTCCGATGACCGCCGTGCTCGCGATCTACGCGCAGGAGAACGGGCAGGGCATGATGTTCTCGGCGGAGAACGCGCCGCCGGAACCGCCGCCGGCTGCGGCGAAGTCGGACGAGGCCGTGAAGCGGCCGCATCTGCGCGTCGTCAAATAGCGAGCGTCTCGGCCGAATCGAAGATGCGGTGGGCCGAGGCCCGCCCTATGGATGGGCTTCGGCCCACCGTTATCTTCGTCGATGGCGATGGCGGACAAGGCCCGGTCTAATTCAGCGTGCGTAGTCCCGAATTCGGCACTGCTTCGAGGTTCGCGCGGTGCGGAAGGCTCCACGCGCCCAGCTCGTCGCCGCGAAGGTCGAGATGCCCACGATGCCGGTCGTGGCCGTCGACGCTGACGTCGAATCCGTAGCGGCGGACCAGCGTCGGCAAGCCGTCGACCCGGGCGACGCGGATGCGCGTCATCGAGACGGTCTGGTCGAGCATCTGCACGCCGACCTCGCGGCAGAGCTCGCGGCCGTAGCGGATCGCGCGCTCGCGCGCAGAGAGCGCGTCCATCCAGATCCAGACGGCGAGCGCGATCGCGAGCAGGAACAGCCAGGTGCCGAGCATGGCCGAAGTGTGCGGACCGTCGCGCCTGGTGGCAAGCCGGGCCCGCGCAACGTGATCGCGCGCCGGGTCGGCCGGCGTGGTGCTCGTTACAATCGCGCCGGAGGAGATCGCGCCGCGCCCGCGGGAGAAGGGTGCGGGCGCGCGGGCGTCATCCGTTGTTTCGCGGCTTCGACAGACGGCTTCTACAGGGGGAAGCGATGAAACTGATCTTTCCGAACGGCGAGCATGAGCCGATCGCGCTCGAGGAGGGCGTCATGCGCGTCGGCAGCGCCGTCGATTGCACGGTCGTGCTGACGGCTGCGGGCGTTGCCGCGCGCCACTGCGAGATCGAGACGCGCGGCGGACATTCCGTCGTACGCCCGCTCGCCAGCGCGTCGCCGACCGTGCTCAACGGACGCCAGATCACGCAGGAGACGCCGCTCAAGCCCGGCGATCTCCTGCTGTTCGGACGCATCGGCTGCCGCATCGGCTCCGACCGTCCAGCCGCCGCGGCGACGATGCCGCCACCCTCGGCGAAGAAGACCGCCGACGAAGCCGCGCGTACGCGCGTGCGAAACACGCTGCCGAAATTCATGCTGCGCGGCGTTTCCGGGCCGACGTTCGGCAAGACGTTCGCATTGGCCGGGACGATGGTGATCGGTCGGCAGAACGACAGCGACATTCCGGTTGCTGCCGAGGAGATCTCGCGCCATCACGCGCGTTTGCAGGTCACTCCGGAAGGCGTGCTCGTCGAGGACATGAGCTCGGCGAACGGCACGTTCATCAACGACAAGCGCGTGCAGAGCGGAATGCTGAAGCCGGGCGAGGAGCTGCGTCTGGACACGGTGCGCTTCCTGCTCGTCGCGCCCGGCATGGATGCGAAGCAGCAGGGCGCCGCCGCGCGGACCGAGCCGGCGAAGATCGCGCCGTCGGCCGCGCAAGCCTCAGGCGGCAGGACGATCGGCATCGTCGTCGCGATCGTCGTGATCGCAGCGATCGCGTTCGGCGTAGCACGTTACTTCGGAATCGCCTGACGCCCGCCTTCGTCGTCCCGGCGCAAGCCGGAATTCATGTGCTGTCGCCGTCTGCGACGCGGCGGCTTTCGCCGGGATGACGAGGTGGACAGCGAACGCGCGGACGGCGTGTCTTAGCCGGCGTGCTTTGGCAAGAGCTCGATCCGCATCGAAAGATCGATCGCGCGCACGTGCTTCGTCAACGCGCCGATCGAGACGAAATCGACGCCGGTCTCGGCGATCGCGCGCACGCGATCGAGGCTGACCGAGCCCGACACTTCGAGCGGCACGCGTCCATCGACCTCGACGACCGCCTGCGACAGCTCGTGCAGCTCGAATTCGTCGAGCATGATGCGATCGGCTCCGGCCGCCAGCGCCTCGCGCAGCTCGCCGAAGTTCTCGACTTCGGTCTCGACCAGAATGCCGGGATGCAGCGTGCGCGCGCGGTCGATCGCGGCCGTGATCGAGCCGGCTGTCGCGATGTGGTTTTCCTTGATCAGCACCGCGTCGAACAGCCCGACGCGATGGTTCGCGCCGCCGCCGGCGCGCACCGCGTATTTCTGCGCGAGCCGGAGGCCCGGCAGCGTCTTGCGCGTGTCGAGGATCGTCGTGCGCGTGCCGCGCACGGCATCGACGAAAGCCGCCGTCGCGGTCGCGGTGCCGGACAGCGTCTGCAGGAAGTTGAGCGCGGTACGCTCGCCGGTCACCAGCGCGCGGGCGGAACCGTCGAGCCGGCAGAGCAGCGCGCCGGGCGCGACGGTCTCGCCGTCCTGCACGAGCCAGTCGATGCGTACCGCGTCGTCGAGCGCGCGAAAGCACGCCTCGAACCACGCGGCACCGCAGAGCACCGCTGCCTCGCGCGTGACGACGCGCGCCCGCGCGAACGCATCGCGCGGCAGGAGATCGGCCGTGACGTCGCCGCTGCCGATGTCCTCGTCGAGCGCGCGTCGCACGTCGCTCGCGATCGCCTGCGCGGAAGGCGGCTCGGGCCGCGTCGCGCTCATGCCGGAACGTTCGGAGGCCGCCGGACGGGCCGCAACGCTGCCGTGCATCGCAGCGTCGTGCTCAGGAGGCCGCCGGCTTCGAGGCCGGGGATTCGGGCGTGGTCTGCGAGGAGCGCAGGCGCGCGACGATCGCATCGAGCGCGCGATCGAAGAGCGGCACTTCCTCGAGCACGATCGTCGATCCGCGACGGAGCTCCGCCGCGAGCGCGAACACGGTCTTGTCGCAGACCTTGAGGCCGCGACGGTTCACGAAGAGATACTTCGAGCTGATCGGGCTGATCCACGAAAGCTTCGCGCGCTCGCGATTGCCCTCTTCGTCGGCGAACTCGACCCAGGTGCCGACCTTGATCTCGCGAGCGGCCTTGAGGAATTCGTCGTCCTCGTCGTAATGCTCCTCGGGCGAATTCTCCTGTGCGTTCGTGTTGAGGACGATCTCCTCGACCGGGCTCTGCGTCGCCGGCGCCGGAGCCGCGGCCGTCGCGGCGGACGATTCCGCCGGCGCGGCGTCCGCCTCCGCGGATGCGGGCGGGATCACGGCGGCGGCGCTCGCGGCGATGACTTCCTTCGCTGTCTTGACCTCGACCTTCTCGCCGTCGAGCAGGCGCTGATAGAACTGCGAGAGCTCCTGCATCAGCTGCTTGACGTCGTTGTCGTGGTAGGCGACGGTCGCGAGGCCGTGGCGCAACGCCTTCTCGAGCTGCGGCAGCAGCGCGCGAAGGCGCGTTCTTTCGAGATCGGTCGTCTTCGGCAGCGCGCTCCACACGAACTCGTCGGCGAAGCGCAGCGCGCTTTTCCATTCGTCGGAATTCTCGCCCTGGCGCAGCAGCGTCAGCACGAGGTAGTTCGCCCACGGCCGCGACAGCACGGCATGCACGACCGGAGGCAGGTTTCGATCCTCGATGCGGACGAGGATCTCGCGCGCGGCCATGCGCCGCGCATCCTGCAGCTTCTCGCGGCCGCGCGTGGCTTCGGCGGCGCGCTGCTCTGCGATCTCGGCGCGCTTGTGGTACTGCTCCATGAAGCCGGCGAAGCTTTCGAGCTCGCGCTCGAACACGGAGACGTCGTCGTCGAAATCGCCGAGCAGCGCCTCGACGACCTGGCGGATGCGATCGTGCAGCCGACGATCCTTGTCCGATTCCTCCGACCAGCTCTTGCCGGCGTCGGCCAGCGCATCGAGCAGGCGCCGCGCGGGATGCGTCTTCTGCGCGAAGAGATGCTTGTCGAGGATCGCAACCTTGAGATACGGAATCTGGAGGCGCCCGAGCAGCGCCTGGATCTCGGCCGGCAGGTTGCGATCTTGCAGGATGAACTCGAAGAGCATGCCGACGAGATCGATCGTGTCCTCGTCGGCCGACGAGACGTGCTGCGATTTCGTCTCGCCGGAAAGCTTGCGGACCTGCTCCATCAGCTCCTGCTTGAGCTGCTGCACGGCCTGCGCGGCATCGACGCCGTCGCCGCGCGCGTACGCCGTCGTCGACTGGCTCTGCAGGATCGTCAGCGCGCTGAGCAGTTCCGTCGGGCTGAGGCCCGGCGCTCCGCCGCCGCCCCCGCCGCCGACGTATTCGCCGGATGCA
>DASZYR010000159.1:0-3170 GCA_035545255.1 Rhodanobacteraceae bacterium | reverse complement strand
CGCCGGCGGTCCGCTGATCGCGACGCGCGCCCGCACGCCGACGGTCAGTGCTTTCAGGAGCGCGGCGTTCGCGCGCTTGCCGTCGTCGAACGCGGCGTGGCCGATCTCGGAATTGAAGCGGTGCAGCTCGAAGAAGAAGCGATCCTGCCCGTCGGTCAGGAAACCGAGCGCCGGCAGCGCGCTCTCGCCTGCATCGAGCGAGCGGCCGCTCAGCATCTCGCGCTCGCGGCAGAGATTTTCGCCGTTCGCCGCGAACGCGGCGAACGGTTCGGCGACGTTCGCGGTATCGAGGTCGGCCGCGATCAACGCAAGCCGGTGGCCGCGCACGAGCGCGGAATCCTCGCGCCATCCGGGACTGTGCTTGTCGAGCTTCGCGTCGAGCTTGGCGGCCAGCGCGCCGCCGCTCTGGACGAGCTCGGCCGCGTTGTACGTGGCGCCGCCCGGCGCGCGCGCATCGAACGTGCTGCCGGCGATCGTGAGCTCGACCGCGGCGAAAAGATCGGCATCGCGCGCGCGGTCGAAACCGCAGGTATCCATGATGCGCAGCATCTCCTCGGTGCTCGCGCGCTCGTTTGCGCCGATGCCGGCCGCGAACAATGGCGCCTCGCGCTGGCGCAGGTCGTGTCCCGCGCCGAACAGCAGCAGCACGCACCAGTCGCGCAGCGACAACACGCGCGCGCCGGCGGACGCGAACACGCGCGGGATGCGGCTCGCGCAGATCTCGAGGATGTGTCCCTCGTTGTGATACGCGTGGAAATCGGCGCCGAGACGGCCGTGACGGCAGGCGAGCCGCGCGAACGCGACGCGCACGGCGTCCGCGGTGCGTTCGAACAGCGCCTCGCCGTCCGCATCGGCGATCGCGCGGACGAAATCGAGACGCCGCTCGGCGAGCATCGCCTCGAGCGCGGTCTCGTGCCCGGCCAGCACCGCGCGCGCAGCCACCGGCGACGCGAGCCGCTGCTCGACGGCGTCCGGTGGATATGCGCGCGGGTAGTCGAAGATCACCGCTCGTGCCCGTCCCCCAGTTCGTGGAGGAGTATAGCGACGGGAATCGCCACCGGCGTTCCGCTCAGCGCAGCCAGCCGCGCGCGGCGAGCGAGATCGGCGCGCCGTCGCCGACGATGAAGTGGTCGAGCACGCGCACGTCGACGAGCGCGAGCGCATCGCGAAGACGCAGCGTGATCAGGCGGTCGTCGTGGCTCGGCTCGGCCATGCCGGACGGATGGTTGTGCGCGACGATCACCGCCGCGGCGTTGTGCGCGAGGCAGCGGCGCACGACCTCTCGCGGATGCACGGCTGCGCCGGCGATCGAGCCGCGGAACAGCTCCTCGAACGCGATCACGCGATGCCGGCTGTCGAGGAAGAGGCATGCGAACACCTCGTAGGGATAGCCCGCCAGCCTTGCCTTGAGATAACGGCTGCTCGCGCCGGGATCGGTCAGCGCCGAGACGGTCTTCATCTCGGCATCGAGGTAGCGGCGTCCGAGCTCGAGCGCGGCGAGCATCCGGCAGCGTGTCACCGGACCGATGCCGCGCGGACGCGGCGTGTCGAGCAGCGCCTTCAGGCCGCCGGCGTCGGTGATCAGCGTGCGGCCGAGCTCGACCGCGTTGCGGCCGCGGCGGCCCGAGCCGATGAACACGGCGAGCAGCTCCGCGTCGGAAAGCGACGCGGCGCCGCGCGCGAGCAGCTTTTCGCGCGGACGCTCGCCGTCGGGCCAGTCGCGGATGCGCATCGATGTCCTCCTTTGCGTCGATGCGATCGTCCGGCGGCCGAACGCGGCCTCGAACGTGATCGCACGCACACGTTAGCCGGCCGATCGCCGAGGACCGAGCGGCGGCGCCGATGTTTTTCAGTAAGCTAGGCGCTTCGCGTGGAGTCGGCGGTTTCGTACATGGGTCAACCGGCGCTGGCGGGATCGAACGTGCTGCTCGGCGTCGCGGGCGGCATCGCCGCGTACAAGGCGGCCGAGCTGGTGCGTCGCCTGCGCGATGCAGGCGCCGAGGTGCGTGTCGTCCTGACCGAGAGCGCCCAGCGGTTCGTGACGCCGCTGACGTTCCAGGCGCTGTCGGGCAATCCGGTCCGCTCGAGCCTCTGGGACGAATCGGCCGAGGCCGCGATGGGCCACATCGAGCTTGCGCGCTGGGCAGATCGCGTCGTCGTCGCGCCGGCGACGGCCGGCCTGATCGCGCGGCTCGCGCACGGCCATGCCGACGATCTCCTGACGACGCTCTGCCTCGCGACGTCGGCACCGGTCGCGATCGCGCCGGCGATGAACCAGCAGATGTGGGCGCACGAGGCGACGCAGGCGAACGTCGCGCTGTTGCGCGAGCGCGGCGTGAACGTTCTCGGTCCGGCTTCCGGCAGTCAGGCCTGCGGAGAGTTCGGCGCGGGCCGGCTGCTCGAGGCCGAGACGATCGTCGCGGCGCTGGCGGCGACGTTCGCGCCGCGTCCGCTCGCGGGGCTTCGCGTGCTGGTCAGCGCGGGGCCGACGTTCGAGGACATCGATCCGGTGCGCTTCATCGGCAACCGGAGCTCGGGGCGCATGGGATTCGCCATCGCCGCTGCCGCAGCCGCGCAAGGCGCCGACGTCACGCTGATTTCGGGTCCGGTCGCGCTGGCGGCGCCGGCCGGCGTCGAACGCATCGACGTGCGCAGCGCGCGCGAGATGCGCGATGCCGTGCTCGCGCGCGCGGGAACGCACGACGTGTTCGTCTCGGCAGCGGCGGTGGGCGACTTCCGGCCGGAAAGCATCGCGCCGCGCAAGATCAAGAAGCAGGGCGCCGCGCCGCTCGAACTTCGCCTCGTGCAGAACCCCGACATCCTCGCCGAGGTCGCGGCGTTGCCGAAGCGTCCGTTCGTGGTCGGATTCGCCGCGGAAACCGACGATGTCGAGCGCAACGCGCGCGCGAAGCTCGAAGCCAAGGGCCTCGATCTGATCGCAGCGAACGAAGTCGGCGGCGGTCGCGGCTTCGAGGCGGACGACAACGCGCTCCTGCTGCTCTGGCAGGGCGGCAGCGAGAGGCTCGATCGCGCGGACAAGCGCGCGCTCGCCGGGCGTCTCGTCGAGCGGATCGCCGAGCGCATGCGCGCGAGCGGCGCGCGCCCATGAGCGGCGCGCGCAAGATCGAATTGAAAGTGCTCGATCCGCGCATCGGGCGCGACTATCCGCT
>DASZYR010000158.1:0-4303 GCA_035545255.1 Rhodanobacteraceae bacterium | reverse complement strand
GTCGCGTCCTCGTCGTTCTCGATGTCGGTCAGGAGCACGGCGAACTCGTCGCCGCCGAGCCGCGCGACGACGTCGCGGGGCTCGAGGCAGTCGGCGATGCGGCGGCCGACTTCCTCCAGCAGCTCGTCGCCGAGCAGATGGCCGACCGAGTCGTTGATGATCTTGAACCGGTCGAGATCGAGGAACAGCACGGCGAACAGGCGTCGCGGATCGCGCGTGTAGCGCGCGAGCGCCGCGCCGAGGCGGTCGAGCAGCAGCGCGCGGTTCGGCAGGCCCGTCAGCGCGTCGTGCAGCGTCTCGTGCTTGAGCTGGCGCTCGATCCGCTCGCGGCGCTCGATCTCGCCCCGCAGTTCGCGATTCGCGGCGGCAAGCTCGGCCGTGCGCTCGGCAACGCGCTGTTCGAGCTCGGCATAGGCGTGCTTGAGCGATTCCGCATGGCGTTTTCTCTCGAGCGCGTTCGCGATGTGGTAGGAGACGAACGTCAGGAGCTCCTGGTCGCGCAAGGTGTAGCGGTGATCGTCGGCGTAGCTCTGCACGGCGAGCACGCCGACGGTGCGGTCGGCGCAGATCAGCGGAACGCCGAGCCAGCACGAGGACATCGTGCCGTGCGAGACGACCTCGCCCGCCGCCTGCAGGCGCAGGATGCCGTCGCGGTCGGCAAGCAGCGGTGAGCCAGTGCTGAGGACGTACTCGGTCATTCCCTTGCCGAGCTCGCGCGGCTCGCGCGTCGGATCGAACTCGTCGACCGAATACGGAAACCGCAGCTCGCGATCGTTGTCGGCGAGAAGCGCGATGTAGAAATTGCGCGAATAGAGCAGGCTGCCGACGACGCGGTGCACCGATTCGTAGAACTCCTCGAGGCTCTCGGTCGTGTTGGCGAGCTCGGCGATGCGGAACAGGGCCGCCTGCAGGTGCTCGCCGCGCTGACGCTCGATGACCTGCTGCTGCAGCACGAGATTCGCTTCGCGCAGCGCGTCGGTGCGCTCGGCGACGTGGCGCTCGAGATCGGTCAGCGTCTGCTTGTGCTCGAGCGCCGTCAGGATGTGCTGCGCGACATAGGCGAGCAGCGCGCGGTCTTCCTCGCCGAAGCGGGCCGATTCGGTGTAGCTCTGCACGACGATGCCGCCCACGAGATCGCTGCCGCGCACGAGCGGCACGCCGAGCCAGTCGACGCATTCGGGTCCGAATGCGACGAGCGGCTCGCCGATCTGCTTCTCGAGCTCGGCGGGCGTGCCCATCAGCGCGCGGCCGCGGCGCAGGAGATGCCAGGTCAGGCTGCCGCGCATCTCGTCGAGCGGCGTCGATTCGTTCGAGGGAACGTCCGTGTCGGCGACGTCGACGAAGTACGTGAAGCGCGCGCTGTCCGTGCTCCTGTCGTAGAGCACGATGTAGAAGTTCTCCGCGTACATCAGGCTGCCGACGATCTCGTGCATCGCGCGCAGCACGTCCGGCATGTCGCGGCCGCTCGATGCCTGATCGGCGATCGCATAGAGCGCGCGCTGGAGCCGCTCGGCCTGTTCGAGGCGCGTGACCGAACGTTGCAGCATCTCGACTTCGACGACCGCATCGAGCCGCTGCGCGATCTGCCGCGCCGCGCCTTCCATGCGGGCGAGCCGGCCGTTGCGCGACGGCATCCGCGCCGCGAAATCGCAGCAGAGGATCGCGCGTGGCTGCGCGTCCGCGCGGGCGCGAAGCGGCATCGCAACCTGCATCACGCCGTCCGGCGTCTCGGCGACGGAGACCTCCGCGCCGCGCGTCAGCGCCTGGCGGACCGCGGGCGGAAGCTCGATGCTCTCGTCGTCGGCGGCGGCCGGCCAGTAGAGGCGGCAGCACTGCGCGGACAGGAGCGAGGGCAGCTCGCGGGCGACGACCGTCTCGAGCTGCGCGATGCCGTTGGCGCGCAGGAGCGCGCAATAGAGGGCCTCGGCGGGGGTCCCGACCGTTGCCGATTCGTCGCGGCCCGGCGCCGCGGCGGATTCGTTTTGGATCGCAGCTCGCACCCGTCAGCCCCCAGCCTCGATGGACACGCGCAAAATGCTCACCGGACGGGATAGTCTAATCGCGCAGGTCCGCATCGCGAGCGTCGATGACAACGGGGCCTCGCGCCCCGCGCCGTCGGACGATTCCCGTCGGTCACTTTGGCATACAGGAAAACCCCGGGGCGTGAACTTCGTCGCTGTTAGTTTTCCGTAAATCGGCGTATCATTGCTGTGAGGCTCCAGGGAACTCCGGGACGGCCTTCGCGCTCCGAATTCTCCGCCCCAACGTCTTGCGAATGATCATGCTTTCCCGTCTTGCCACCACTGTGCTCGGCCTGTCGCTGGCGGCGCTTGCGCCCGCGCAGCAGCTGCCGGCGCTGGCGTCGGCATCGGGGACGTCGCAGACGGCGCTCGTCGAGCAGCTGCTCGCGCTCGACGCCGGCACGGCCTCGCCGCGGCTGACCGCCGAGCCGAATTCGCTCGTGCCGATCTGGTCGGGATCCGATGGCCACCTTCTCGCGATCGTCGCGCTGCCGGGGCAATGGGGATCGCCGCTGCTCGCCGGCACGACCGCGCAGCCGGGGCCGGCGAGCTGGTATCTCCTCGGCAGCCTGCCGACGGAATCGAACGGCCTGCGCTGGCAGTCGAATTCGGGATTCCACGTCGATGCCTGGCTCGGCCGCAGCGAAAGCGTGCTGCCGGCATTGTGCGGCGCCGACTGCAACGGCTCGCGGATCGGCGGCCTCACTGGCTCGCTCGGACTCGGCTGGATGTCGTCCGACGGCGGCATCGATCTCACGTACGGTCTTTCGTGGTTGCAGACGCGCGATGGCGCGCCGGCTTTTCCCGGCATCGGCGCGGGCGTTCCGGTGCTGACGCTGCCGCAGGCGCTGACGTCGGGCATCGAGTCCGAAACCTCGCTCTTCGCTCGCGGCCGCTGGCGGATCGCCGGCGATACCGCGCTCGATCTCGGCGCGAGTTACGGACGCGGCAGCACGCTGAATTACGGCACGCTCGGCTCGACGTTGCCGGGCGTGGACATCGACCAGCTTTCGCTGAGCCTTGGCGTCGACGCGGGATCGCTGCGCGGCGCGATCGTCGGCCACGTCCTGCGCAGCGACGATCCGCTGCTGATCGGGCGTAAATGGACGGCTCTGGATCTTGGCGTTTCGTGGCGTACGCCATGGCGCGGCGAGATCAGCGTCGGCGCCCAGAATCTCTGGAGCGCCCCGCTCGACGCGCCGCGCGATGCCGATCCTTCCCAGGCGCGCACGCCGTACATCCAGTACCGTCAGGACCTCTGACCCGCTCGCTCCGTAGCGCTTGATCGGGGCCGCCGGCAGTCCCGGCATTTCTTATTTTTCCGCTTTCGCGATGAAGGCTGCGCTCCTGCGCCGGAGCGGGTCGGCGCCAGCGCGCGCGCTTTTGCGGCTATCGGGCAAGTAATTGATATTAATTGCGAATTTGATCGAATCGGCGACTTTGTTAAGGCTCTGCTCAGGGATTCCCATGCCGTAAGAAAGTTGTTAGTATCCGCCGCTGCCGAGGGTTTTAGGTAGGCCGTCTTGGCCGTCCCCAGGAAGGGGAAGCACATGTCCCGATCGAACTGTGACGCAACTCTGACGTTGGAGAGTGTAATGAGGCTATCGAGCAACGAGCTTTTCAAAGCCGTGCGCTATGCGTTGTACGCAAGCGCATCGGCGGTGGTCGGCTACGCTGCGCCTGCTCTTGCGCAAGACGCGCAGGACCAGAGCAATCAGCAGCTGGAGACCATCACCGTGACGGGTTCGAACATCCGTCGCGTGGACATCGAAACCGCCAATCCGGTCGTGACGATCGACCGCGCCCAGATCGAAAGGTCGGGCAAGCTGACCGTCGGCGATCTGCTGCAGGCGCTGCCGGCGGTGACCGGCGGCAACGTCAACCCGCAGGTCAACAACGGCGGCAGCTACGCGGGCACGTCGAGTATCGGCCTGCGCGGCCTGGGCTCGCAGCGCACTCTCGTGCTGATCAATGGTCAGCGCTTCCTGTCGGGCGACCCGAACGCGATCCCGTCGAACATGATCGAGCGCATCGAAGTGCTGACCGACGGCGCCTCGTCGGTGTACGGCTCGGATGCGATCGCGGGCGTGGTGAACTTCATCCTGCGTAGCGATTACCAGGGTGCGGAGTTCCGCGCCGATTACGGCATTTCGGACCGCGACGACGGCGAGCGCGAGGGCTACCACTTCACGTTCGGCCAGTCTTCGGACCGCGGCAGCATCATGGGCGGCGTGGACTACAACCACCAGGATCAGATCCTGGCCGGCCATCGTCCGTTCGGC
>DASZYR010000157.1:0-2188 GCA_035545255.1 Rhodanobacteraceae bacterium | reverse complement strand
GGCCGAGCGGCTGCATGCGCTGGAGCGCGAAGCCTTCGAGAAGGGCTATGCCGAAGGGTTGCGCGCCGGCGAGCACGCGGCCGCGCAACAGGCCGAGCCCGTCATGCAACGGCTCGTTGCGACGATCGACGAGATTGCCTCGCTGCGCACCGGCGTGATGCGGCGGTCCGAGCGTGAGCTCATCCGTCTCGCGCTCGCGATGGCCGAGCGCATCGTCCGCCGCGAGATCGACATCGACAAGGCGTTGCTCTCGGTGATGGCGCGCGTGGCCATCGATCGGCTCGGTGAGCACGCGGTCGCGACGATCCATCTGCATCCGAGCGACTGCGAGGTCGCCTTGAGCCAGCGCGATCCGTCGCAGCCCGGTCCCGTCGAGATCGTCGCCGACGTCAACCTGCCGCGCGGCGGCTGCCTGGTCCGATCGGCCTTCGGCAGCGTCGACATGGGCATCGACTCGCAGATGCGCGAGCTCGCGCGCGCGCTGCTCGGCGATGACGACGAGCAGGAGGAGCCGGCGCATGGCCTCTCCGCAGACGTCTAGGCGCGACGCTCAAAATTTCGAAGTTCGAAGTTCGAAGTTCGAAGTTGATTCGAGCTCGGCTCTTACCATTTCTCTCAAGAAGTACTTCTCGCGTCTCTCGCGTACCGAGCCGGCGCCGGTCGTCGGTCAAGTCACCCGCGTCGTCGGCCTGCTCGTCGAGTCGAACGGACCCGCGGCGAGCGTCGGCGAGATCTGCGAAGTGCGGACCGGCCGCGCCGCACCGCTGCCCGTCGAAGTCGTGGGCTTTCGCGATGGACGGCTGCTGTCCGTCCCGCTCGGCGACACCGCCGGGATTCGTCCCGGCGATCCGATCGTCGCGCGCGGCGACAGCCTGACGGTGCCGGTCGGCGACGCGCTGCTCGGCCGCGTGATCGACGGCCTCGGCCGGCCGATCGACGGCCTTGGGCACATCGATACGACCGTCGATGCGCCGCTGCGTGCAGAGGCGCTGAATCCGCTGGCACGCGAGCCCATTCGCGAAGCCATCGGCACCGGCGTCCGCGCCATCGACGCACTGCTCACGTGCGGCCGCGGCCAGCGCATCGGCGTGTTCGGCGGCAGCGGCGTGGGCAAGAGCACGCTGCTCGGCATGATGGCCCGCGGCACCGAGGCCGACGTCGTCGTCCTCGGCCTCGTCGGCGAGCGAGGCCGCGAAGTGCGGAGCTTTCTCGAGCACGACCTCGGCCCTGGCGGCCTCGAGCGATCCGTCGTCGTCGTGTCGACGTCGGACAGCCCGCCGCTCACGCGCCAACGCGCGGCGTACGCCGCGACGGCGATCGCCGAAGCGTTCCGCGATCAGGGCAAGCACGTGCTGCTGATGATGGACTCGATCACGCGCTTCGCGATGGCGCAGCGCGAGGTCGGGCTGGCCGCGGGCGAGCCGCCGACGGCGAAAGGCTACCCACCGTCGGTGTTCGCGCGACTGCCAGGCCTGCTCGAGCGCGCGGGCGCGCTGCGCGGCAAGGGCAGCATCACCGCGTTCTACACCGTGCTCGTCGAAGGGGACGACCACAACGAGCCGATCGCCGATGCCGTGCGCGGGATTCTGGACGGCCATATCGTGCTGGACCGTGCCATTGCGGAACGCGGGCGCTTCCCGGCGATCAATATTCTCAAATCGGTCTCGCGCGTGATGCCCGGCTGTAATACGCCGGAAGAGCAGGACATTGTCATGCGCGCGCGTGGCCCGCTTTCGACGTACGAAGACATGGCGGAACTCATCCGGCTCGGCGCTTACAAGGCCGGCACCAATCCGGATGTGGATGCCGCGATCAAACTGCAACCGCAACTCGAAGCCTTCCTGACGCAGAAGAAGGACGAGAGCAGCACTTTGGCGGAAGGGTATGCCGCGCTGGACGCTATCGTCGGCGCGAATTCGGGGAAAGGTAGCTGATCATGAAACGCGGCGATACGTTGATGCGCCTGAAGCGCTTCCGGGTTGATGACATGAAGCGCCGGATGGCTACTTTGGACGCAATGAAGTCCGATCTGGAGCGCAAGCTCTCCGATCTGGAAGAAAGCGTCGCGCGCGAAAGCAGCGCGCCAACGATTCCGACATTGGCCGTCTGGCCTTCCCATCGTTCCTGCGCTCCATCGATGTGCGCCGCGAAAACCTGAAGGCGACCCTGAAAGAGATCGAACGCGAGG
>DASZYR010000156.1:0-26900 GCA_035545255.1 Rhodanobacteraceae bacterium | reverse complement strand
AGCTGCTCGATGAACAATCCGCGTTCGCGCAGGCGAAAAGCGATTACGAGACCGCGCGCATGCAGGCCGAAGCCGAGAAACCCGTCGCCGAAAAAGGCGTGATCCCGGCCGTGCAGTACAAGAAGAGCCTCGTCGTGCTCGAGCAATCGAAGCAGCGCATGCAGCTCGAAGGGCAGCGCGTCGGCGAGTTCCGCCGCAACATTTCCTCGCAGCTCGCGGCCGAGAAGGCGCGGCTCGATCAGCTCGTCGCGACGCGCGAGTTGCGCCAGCGCCAGGCCGACGCGCTCCACGTACGCGCCGGCATCGACGGCATCCTCCAGCAGGTTCCCGTGGAAGAAGGCCAGCAGGTCGCCGCCGGCGCGAACCTCGCGCGCGTCGCGCGTCCTGGCGAGCTCATGGCCGAGCTTCGCATCGCCGAGACGCAGGCGAAAGATGTCGCGCTCGGCCAGCCGGTCAAGATCGACACGCGCAACGGCATCGTCGACGGCAAGGTGCTGCGCGTCGATCCCGCCGTGCAGAACGGCACCGTGCAGGTCGACGTCGATCTCGAAGGCAAGCTTCCGCCCGGCGCGCGCCCCGATCTTTCGGTGGACGGCACGATCGAGATCGAGCGCCTGCCGGACGTGCTCTACGTCGGACGCCCCGCGTTCGGGCAGCCCGATTCCGAAGTGCGCCTCTACAAGCTCGACGGCGGCGGCAGCGTCGCGAGCCGCGTGCCGGTCGAGCTCGGCAAGAGCTCGGTGAACCTGATCCAGATCGTGAACGGGCTCAAAGTCGGCGACAAGGTGATCCTCTCCGACACGAGCGCGTTCGATCAGAGCGATCGCGTGCGGCTGAAATAGACGTTCCGCCGCGAAAACGCATCGAACCTGAAATCCCACATTCCATGACGCGGGCTACACGATGAACAACGCTACCCAGGCCGAACCGCTGATCCGCCTCGACAGCATCAAGAAGGTGTTCCTGACCGACGAAGTCGAAACCCACGCGCTCGCCGGCGTCCACTTCGACATCAGCCGCGGCGAATACGTCTCGATTTCGGGTCCGTCGGGCTGCGGCAAGTCGACGCTGCTCGCGATCCTCGGTCTCCTCGACACGCCGAGCGAAGGCGCCTACATGCTGAACGGACGCCAGGTCGCGGACATCGGCGCGAGCGAGCGCGCGCAGATCCGGAACCAGGAAATCGGCTTCGTGTTCCAGGCGTTCAACCTGATCGGCGATCTCACGGTGTTCGAGAACGTCGAGCTGCCGCTGACGTACCGCGAAGGCGTCGGCAAAAGCGAGCGCCGCGATCGCGCGATCGCCGCGCTCGAGCGGGTCGGCATGGCGCATCGCGTGAAGCATTTCCCCGCGCAGCTCTCGGGCGGCCAGCAGCAGCGCGTCGCGGTCGCGCGCGCGCTGGTCGGCCAGCCTTCGATCCTGCTCGCCGACGAGCCGACCGGAAATCTCGATTCGAAGAACGGCGAGGCCGTCATGGATCTCCTCGACGAGCTGCACAAACAGGGATCGACGATCTGCATGGTCACGCACGATCCGCGTTACGCCGATTTCGCCGATCGCAAGATCTTCATGTTCGACGGCCGCGTCGTCGACGAAGCGACGATGCACCGCCTGCGCCACGAGGAGGATCAGCGCCTCATGCGCAAGCCGGCCGCGGCGGGAGCCGCTTCTCCCTGACGGATGGGCCGATGTCATCGGCTCTCGTTCGCAACGCCGCCAAGAAGCCGCACCGTCGCCAGCAAAGGAAAGCGATCGCATGAATCCCGTCACTACCCTGCTGCAGGATTTCCGCTTCGCGATACGCAGCCTGCGATCGCATCTCGGCACCGCGCTCTTCGCGACCGGGACGCTCGCGCTCGGCCTCGGCGCCGCGCTCGCGATCTACGCGGTCGTCGATGCGGTTCTGCTGCGCGACCTGCCCTATCCCGATGCCGATCGTCTCGTGCAGATTCGCGAGCTCGCCGACGACGGCCACGCGATGAATGTCGCCTATCCGAACTACACCGATCTCGTCGCGAACGTGGACGCCCTCGAAAGCAGCGCCTATTACGGCGGCGGCGACGGCCCCGTCTCGAGCGGCGACACGACGACGCGCGCCTACGGCACGCTCGCCGGCGGCGATTTCTTCCGCGTACTCGGCGTCGCGCCAGAGCTCGGCCGCACGTTCGACAGGAACGAGCACGAGAAGGTTGCGGTGATCTCGCACGCGCTCTGGCAGGGCCTCCTGCACGGCCGGCCCGACGTGCTCGGCCGCACGATCGACGTCAGCGGCGAGCAGGCGACGATCGTCGGCGTGATGCCGGCCGGTTTCGCGTTTCCCGCCGGCAGCGCGACCTGGACGCCGTTCGTCGACGATCCCGGTACATCGCGCACCGCACACAACTGGTCCGTGATCGCGCGGATGAGCAGCGCCGACGCGCTCGCCTCGGCGCGCCTCGCCGCGAACGCGCTCGCAACACGACTTCGCAAGCAGCTCGGCAGCCAGACCGACGCGGCCGCGTTCGACGTGACGCCGCTCGCGGACGCGATCGCCGCCCCGGTTCGGAGCGCGCTGCTGCTGCTTGCCGGCGGAACGCTGTTCCTGCTGCTGATCGCCGTCACGAACGCCGCGAATCTCCTGCTCGCCCTCAACGGCTCGCGTTCGCGCGAGCTCGCGGTGCGTGCCGCGCTCGGCGCGAGCCGCGCCGACATTGCCCGCCAGATTTTCGCCGAATGCGCGCTGATCGCCGCGGCGGCCTCGATCCTCGGCAGCGCGCTCGCGACGGCCGCGATCCGCGCGCTCGCGCATGGCGGCGGCACGAGCCTTCCACGCGCGTCCGAAATCGCGATCGGCCCCGGCGCCGCGCTCGTCGCCGTCCTCGCCGCGTCCGCCATCACCCTGGCGACGACCGTCGCCGTCCTCTGGAGCCAGCGCCGCCGCTCGACGATCGGCGAACTGCGCGAAAGCGGACGCGGCCAGTCGCCGGGCCGCGCGCATCTTCGCCTCCGCCTCGCGCTGCTGATCGGCCAGACCGCTCTCACGACCGTGCTGCTCGTCGGCACGGGCCTCCTCGGGCAGAGCTTCCTCGCGCTCCTCGCGATCGATCCCGGATTCGAAGCAGACAGCTCGATGAGCGTGTCGCTTTCGCGCCCGTGGACGCGCGATGCCGCCGCGGCGGCCGAAACCGCGCGTCGCTACGAGACGCTGATCGGCGCATTGCGGGCCGTGCCCGGCGTCACCGCGGTCGGCGGCGTCAACGCGCTGCCGCTCGGCGGCGACGGCGCGAACGGCGCGTTCTGGGACGGCAGTGTCACCGACACCGCGAAAGCGCCGCCGCCGATCGGCTACGCGGAATTCCGCGTCGCGACCGCCGACTATTTCAAGGCCGCCGGCATCCGGCTCGTCGCGGGACGCGCGTTCGACAATCGCGATCGCAGCGACGGTGACCAGGTTGCCGTCATCAGCGTCGCGGCCGCGCGCGCGACCTGGGGCAATGCCGACCCGATCGGCAAGCGCATCCAGTACGGCAACATGGACGGCGATACCCATGTGCTGACGATCGTCGGCGTCGTCGGCGACGTCCGCGAGCGCCGCCTCGACCATGCGCCGTCAGGCACGGTCTACGTGAATCTCGCGCAGCGGCCGCTCACGGCTTCGGAATTCAGCCTCGTCGTGCGCTCGAGTCTTCCGCTCGCCGCGATCGCGCCGACGTTGCGCCAGATCATCGACGCGCAGGCCGCCGACATCCCGCATGCGCTCGCGCCGCTGTCCGAGCTGCGCGCCAGCGCGCTTGCCGACCGCAAGCTCGGCCTTGTCCTGCTCGGCGCGTTCGCGACGGTCGCGTTCGTGCTCGCGGTCGGCGGACTCTACGGCCTGATGGCCTTCGCGGTCGGCCAGCGCGAGCACGAATTCGCGCTGCGCCAGGCGCTCGGTGCGACGCGCGAGCAGGTCGCTCGCCTCGTGCTCGGCAGCGGACTCGCGATCGGCGCCGCCGGCGTCGCGGCCGGCATCGCGCTCGCGCTCGCCAGTGCGCGCGTGATCGGCAGTCAGCTTTACGGCATCACCGCGACCGATCCCGCGACGCTCGCCGGCGTCGCGGTCCTGCTGCTCGGCACGATTCTCGTCGCCTGCTTCGTGCCGGCGCGCCGCGCGAGCGCAATCGCGCCGCGCGAGGCGCTGGGTTGAGAACTTGAACGTTTTTCACGTCCCTTGCCGCACGGCTTCCGCCTTGCTTTCTACCGACCCGGACCCGGAGCCACGCGCATGAACCTGCCCCTCGCCGCGATCCGCCAGAGCTGGCGCGCCGCCCTGCACCGCCCCGGCTTCCTCGCACTGGCGAGCGCGACGCTCGCGCTCGGAATCGGCGCTTGCGCGGCGGTATTCGCGCTGGTCGACGCGGTGCTGCTCGCTCCGCCACCGTTCGCGCAGCCGGATCGACTCGTCGTGCTCGACAAGAACGACGGTCCATGGTCGACGATTTCACCGCAGCAATATCAGTTGCTCGCCGGGATTCCCGGCATCGAATCGCTCGGGTCGAAGTTCGCTCCGAAGGACGTCAACGTCGCCGGCAGCGGCGATCCCGAGCTCGTCACCGCGTGGCCGGTCGATGCGGGCCTCTTGCCGACACTGGGCGTGATGCCCGTGCTCGGCCGCAATTTCAGCCGCGAAGAGGACCGCCCGAACGGCCCGCGCGCCGCTCTCATCGGCAACGCATTCTGGCGGCGCCATTTCGACGGCGACGCCAACGTGATCGGCCGCAGCGTGCTCGTCGACGGCGTGGCGACGCCGATCGTCGGCGTGCTGCCGGCGACGTTCCGTCTCGACGGTTCGCCCGACGTGCTGCTGCCGCTCGCGCTCGCGCCAGGCAGCCACGACAGCGCGACCAACCTGCTCGTCGTCGCGCGGCTCGCGCCCGGCACATCGCTCGCGGCGGCTGGCGCGGCTTTCGATGCACGCCTGCAGGCGCATGGCGGCGAGCTCGGTTTCGCCAATGCGCACTGGCATCCGCATTTCTCCGCTTCGTCCATCGCACAGAACCTCGGTGCCACCGCTCGCCCCGTGCTGCTGCTGTTTCTCGGCTGCGCCGCCTGCGTGCTGCTTCTCGTTGCGGTCAACCTGTCCAATCTCATGCTGCTGCGCTCTTTCGCGCGCGGCCACGACAGCGCCGTGCGCGCTGCGCTCGGCGCGTCCACCGCGCAACTTGCGATGCCGGCGCTCGGCGAAGGACTGCTCGTCGGCGGCGTCGGCGCAGTCGGCGGACTCGCGCTCGCCGCAGCGGCGCTGCGCATCGCGCGTGCGTCGCTGCGAACGGACTGGCTCGATCCCGAGGCGACGCTGATCGGCGCGCATACGGTCGCGCTCGCCTTCATCGCCGCGCTTGCCGTCGCCGTGATCGCCACGCTGTTCGGCGTCTGGCGCGGACGCAGCGCCGACGCCGCGCGCGAGCTTGCGGCCGGCACGCGCATGGGCACCAGTGTCGTCGCGCAGCGCTTCGGCCGCATGCTGGTCGTCGCTCAGGCTTCGCTGGCGACGCTGCTGCTCGCATGCTCCGCGCTGCTCGCGCACTCCTTGTGGAAGCTGTCACGCGTCGATCTCGGCTTCGACGCGCGCGGCGTGGTCACGTTCCGCCTCAATCCATCCGAAGCGCTGTATCCCGACACCGCATCCGTGCAGCGTTTCGCGCAGTCGCTGCTCGAGCGCCTGCGCTCGGAGCCGGGCGTACGCGAAGCCGGACTGACGACGACCTTGCCGATCGGATCGCAGCTCAACGTTTCGGTGCGTCTGCCCGACGGCAGGCCGGCACCTCGAGCGCCGCAATATCGCGCCGTAAGCACGCGTTCGTTCGCGGCGTTCGGCATTCCGCTCGTCGCAGGCCGCGAATTCGCCGAGTCCGATCGCGCCGGCGCCGAGCCCGTCGCAATCGTCAATGCCGCGTTCGCGCGGCAGTACCTCGACGACGACGCGATCGGCAAGTCGATCCGCTTCGACGCCGGCGACGATATGCCGATGCCGAAGATGCGCATCGTCGGTGTCGTCGGCGACGTGCGCCAGTTCGGTCCGCAAGAGGACGCGCCGCCGATCTTCTATTCGCCGCTCGCGCAGGTGCCGGATTCGATGCTGAGCCTGCTGCGCCGTCTTGTGCCGCTCAATGCCGCCGTGCGCGTCGACGGCGCGCCGGCCCCCTACGTCGAGCGCCTGCGCGCGGCGCTGCGCGAGGTCGACGCGCGCCAAGGCGTCGCCGGCCTGCGTCTCTTCGAGCATGACGTCGCCGATGCCACGGCTGCGCAGCGCATGAATGCGGCACTGGTTGGACTCTTCGCCGCGCTCGCGATCATTCTCGCCGGCGTTGGTCTCTATTCGGTCACGGCCGTCGCCGTCACCGCGCGCCGTCGCGAATTCGGCGTGCGCATCGCACTCGGCGCGCCGCCGTCGCGACTGCTGCGCGGCGTGCTCGGGCGCGGCATCGCGGACGTCGGCATCGGGCTCATCATCGGTCTCGCACTGGCCGCGACCGCGGCGCGGCTGCTCGATCGCTTCCTGTTCGGCGTCGGCGCCGCGGACCCGCTCGCGTTCGCGGCGACGGCCGCCGTACTGCTGCTCGCCGGCGTCGCCGCGACCGCGCTGCCGTGCAGGCGCGCAACGCGCGTGCAACCCCTCGAAGTGCTGCGCCAGGAATGACGGAGATTCCGAAGTCTCGCCGTTCCGGGTGCAGCGGCAACAAGGCGGCGGCCGATGCTGGCATCGTCGCCAAGGAGATCGCTCGATGCTAGACAGTCTCTTCCAGGACATCCGCTACGGTGTGCGCGCGCTCGCCGCACGCCCCGGCTTCGCGCTCGCGGCGCTGACGACGCTCGCGCTCGCGATCGGTGCGAACACACTCGTTTTCAGCCTCATCGACGGCATTTATCTCTCGCCGCTGCCGTACCGCGACGACGCGAAGCTCGTCGACATCGAGAACCAGTACCGCAACATGGGCCTCGATGCGACCGGCGCGTCGATTCCCGACTACCTCGATCGCCGCGAAGGCATGAAGTCGATCGTCGAGAGCGGTTTGTTCATGGGCGAGAATTTCAATCTCGCGATCGACGGCGCGCCCGAGCGCGCGCACGGCATCCGCGCGACGCCTTCGCTGTTCGCGACGCTTGGCGTCGCGCCCGCGCTCGGCAGAGCGTTCACGGACGGCGAAGCGGAACCGGGCGCGGATCGGGTCGTCGTGCTCGGCGATGCGATGTGGCGCAACCGCTTCGGCGCCGATCCTGCCATCGTCGGCCGCGACATCCGCCTCGACGGCGAGAGCTATCGCGTCGTCGGCGTGATGCCGCGCGGCTTCATGTTCCCCGATCGCGAGACCGCGCTCTACGTGCCGTTCGCGTTCACGCCGGCGCAGAAAGCCGACACCGAGCGCGGTCACGAGTTCTCGACGAGCATCGCGCGTCTCGCGCCCGGCGCCACGATCGCCGATGCCGAGAACGAAGCCAATCTCGTCGTCCGCCGCAACCTCGACCGACTCGGGTCGATCGGGAGCGACGGCACGCGCTTCGCGACCTTCATGAAATCGGCCGGGTTCACGATCGACGTGCGGCCGCTGCGCACGCTGCTCGCGGGCGACCACTCGCGCATGCTCTTGCTGCTTCAGCTCGCGGTCGGGCTCGTGCTGCTGATCGCGTGCGCGAACATCGCCAATCTCATGCTGACGCGGCTTTCCGCGCGCCAGAAAGAGCTCTCGGTGCGCACGGCGCTCGGCGCGAGCCGGAGCCGGCTCGCGCGGCAGCTCCTCATCGAAGCCGTGCTGCTCGCGCTCGCGGGCGCGGCGCTCGGCATCGTGATCGCGATCGCCGGCCAGAAGCTCGTTGCGATGTCGGGCCTGATGCCGGATTGGGTCGCGCTCGGGATCGACCTGCCCGTGCTCGCTTTCACCTTCGCCATCGCCTTCGCCGCGGGTCTCCTGTTCGGGCTCGCCCCGATGCTGTCGGCAGGCCTCGCGAAACCGCAGCAGGTGCTGCGCGAAGCCGGACGCCTCGGCGGCGGCGGGCGCGGTGCGCGCGCGACGCGCGGCGCGCTCGTCGTCGCGCAGATCGCGCTCGCGATCGCGCTGCTCGCGAGCGCCGGCCTCCTCGTGCGCAGCTTCGCCAACGTGCTGCAGGAAAGTCCCGGTTTCGACAGCCGCGGCGTGCTGACGGCGGCGATCTCGCTTTCGCCGCAGAAATATCCCGACGACTCGGCGAAGGCCAACGTGATCCGCCGCATCCTCGAATCGGCGCGCGCGCTTCCCGGCGCCGCGGCCGTCGGCCTCATCGACGAGCGTCCGATGTCGGGCGCGATCTCGGGATCGAGCTACCGCATCACGGGTGTCGCGACCGATGCGACGCCGCACGCGTTCGAACGCACGGTCGACGAGGACTATTTCAAGGCGATGGGCATTCCGCTGATCCAGGGACGCACGTTCGAGTCTTCCGACTGGACCAGCGCGAACAAGGTCGCCGTCGTCGACGAGCTCTTCGCGAAGAAGCGCTTCCCGAACGGCGATGCGGTCGGGCACGTCCTCGATCTCGATCGGCCCGGCGTCACCGGTCGGCAGTACACGATCGTCGGCGTCGTCGGCACGACGAAGAACGGCGATCTCGGCGAGACCGTTTCGCAGGAGACCTTCTATCTCGACTACGGACAGTCGCCGGCGGGTACGCTGACGCTGATCCTGCGCACGGCCGGCCCGCCTGGCGCGCTCGTGCAGCCGCTGCGCGAAGCCGTGCGGTCGGTCGATCCCGAGCAGCCGCTGTTCGACGTCATGACGCTCGACCAGCGCGTGCATCTCTCGCTGACCGGCCGCCGCGTGCCGATGCAGTTGATCGGCCTGTTCGCCGCGCTCGCGCTCGTGCTCGCCGCGATCGGCATCTACGGCGTTCTTGCATTCGCCGTCGCGCAACGTACCGGCGAGTTCGGCGTGCGCATGGCTATCGGAGCCGACGCGGGCCGCATCCGCCGGCAGGTGCTCGCCGACGGCGCGCGACTTCTCCTGCCCGGGCTCGCCATCGGTGTCGCCGGCGCGATCGCGCTCGGCTTCGTCCTGCGCAGCCAGCTGTTCGGCGTCGGCGCGATCGACGTTCCAAGCCTCGGTTTCGTCGTCGCCGTGCTTGGCGCGATCGCCCTCCTCGCCTGCTGGGTGCCCGCGCGCCGCGCGGCGAAGACCGCTCCGCTCGAAGCGCTCCGCTACGAATGACGATGGACGAAGCCGCTCCGGAATCCCGCCCATGCCGCTGATCGAGCTTCGCAACGTCGAACGATCGTATCCGCTCGCCGGCGGCCGCAGCTGGGTGCTGCGCAACATCGACCTCGACATCGCCGACGGCGAGTTCGTCAGCATCATGGGCCCGAGCGGCGCCGGCAAGAGCTCGCTGCTCAACGTGCTCGGCCTGATGGATCACGACTGGCAAGGGCGTTACGTGCTCGACGGCGTCGAGGTCGGGACGCTCGATGCACGAAAGCGCCAGACCTTGCAGCGCGACAAGATCGCTTTCATCTTCCAGCACTATCACCTGATCGACGATCTCAGGGTCTGGGAGAACCTCGACCTGCCGCTGCAATACCGCGACGTTCCGGCAAAGGAGCGGCAGGCGCGTGTCGCCGACCTGCTCGACCGCTTCTCGATCGTCGGCAAGAAGGATCTCTATCCGAATCAGCTCTCGGGCGGCCAGCAGCAGCTCGTCGCGGTCGCGCGCGCGGTCATCACGCGGCCGCGGCTCCTGCTCGCGGACGAGCCGACCGGCGCGCTGCACTCGACCCAGGCGCGCACGATCATGGACCTCCTGCACGAGCTGAATCGCGAGGGCGTGACGATCGTGCAGGTCACGCACAACGAGGCCTTCGCGCGCGAGGCGCGGCGCATCGTGCGGCTCTCCGACGGCTGGATCGACAAAGGCCTGCCGCAATCCGGCTAGACTCGGAACATGTCCACTCATCGAACACGCATCCTCGTCGCCGACGACCAGCGCGAAGTCCGCGAGGCGCTGCGCCTCCTGTTCAAGGCCGACGGCGTCGACGCCGCCAGCGTCGACGGGCCGCGCGCGGCCCTCGACGCGTTGCGCAAGGAACGTTTCGATGCCGCGCTGATCGATCTCAACTACGCGCGCGACACGACTTCCGGCGCCGAAGGCCTCGAGCTCCTGCGCGAGATCCGCAAGCTCGACGGCGAATTGCCGGTGATCGTCATGACCGCGTGGGGCACGATCGATCTCGCCGTCGAAGCGATGCGGCTCGGCGCGGGCGATTTCATCGAGAAGCCGTGGGACAACCAGCGGCTCATGAGCGTGATCCGCAACCAGCTCGCGCTCGCCGATTCGCGCGGCGAGGCGGCGCGCTTGAAACGGGAGAACGAGATCCTGCGCGGCGAAGGCGACGAGCCGTTCATCGCCGCCTCCTCGGCGATGAAGAGCGTGCTTGCGCAGCTCGATCGCGTCGCGCCTACCGACGCGAATGTCCTGATCCTGGGCGAGAACGGCACCGGCAAGGGCGTCGTCGCGCAGAGGCTGCACGCGAAATCGCAGCGCGCCGGCAAGCCGCTCGTCAAGGTCAACATGGGCGGCATTCCCGAATCGGTATTCGAGGCGGAGATGTTCGGCCACGTGCGCGGCGCGTTCACGGACGCGAAAAGCGATCGCATCGGCCGCTTCGAGCTCGCCGACGGCGGCAGCCTGTTCATGGACGAGATCGCGAACATCCCGCTCGCGCAACAGCCCAAACTCCTGCGCGTGCTCGAAGATGGCGAGCTCGAGCGCGTCGGCTCGTCGCGCACGCTGAAGGTCGACGTGCGATTGATCTCGGCGACGAACGCCGATCTTCCGGCCGAGATCGCGCGTGGCGCGTTCCGGCGCGATCTCCTGTTCCGGCTCAACACGGTCGAGTTGCGGCTTCCGCCGCTGCGCGAGCGCGACGAGGACATCGCGCTCCTCGCCGAATCGTTTCTCGCGCACTTCCGCAGGCGCTACCAGCGCGATGCGCTGCGCTTCTCGCCTTCCGCGCTGCAGGCGCTCCGCGGCTATGCGTGGCCCGGCAACGTGCGCGAGCTTTCGCACGTCATCGAGCGTGCCGTGCTGATGCAGGACGGCGACACGGTCGACGAGGCCGCGCTGAACCTGAAGCCCGAAGCGACGCACGCGCTTTCCGGCGCGGCGGCACTGGCGGCGAGCGGTTCGATGACCGTCGACGAGGCCGAGGAACAGCTCGTTCGCCAGGCGCTCGAGCGCACCGGCGGCAACATCCAGCGCGCGGCGACGCTGCTGGGTCTCAGCCGCCCGTCGCTCTACCGTCGCATGGAAAAATACGGCATCCAATAGCGCCGTCGCTGCGCGAGCGCGCTACCCGCTACCATGCCGGCAATGCGCAGCGATCCTTCCCGATGGAACTACGAGACGCGCCTTCTCGCCGGCGCGCTGCTCGCGTCGTCGCCCGCCTTGCTGGCGCTTGCGATCGCGCTCTGGTTCGCGACCGGCGATTTCTGGCGCGCGCTGTGGATCTGGATCGCGATCGCGTTCGTGACGCTGGCGCTGGTCTTCGAGGCGCGGCGACGCGCGGTCTATCCGCTCAACACGCTGTCGAACCTGCTCGAAGCGCTGCGCGAAGGCGACTACAGCCTGCGCGGGTCGCGCGCGCAGCGCGGCGACGCGATCGGCGAGGTCGTCGTCGAGATCAATGCGCTCGCGCAGACGCTGCGCGAGCAGCGGCTCGGCTTCGAGGAAAAGAGCGCACTGCTTGCAAAGGTCATCGCGGCGCTCGACATCGCCGTGCTCGCGTTCGACGAGAACCGGACGCTGAAGCTCGCGAATCCCGCGGCCGAGCATCTGCTCGGCGCGGATTTCGCCGCGCTCGAAGGCCGCGCGGCGGACGCTCTCGGGCTCGGCGACTGGCTCGAGATCGCCGACACGCAACTCGTCGAGCGGACGTTCCCCGGCGCGAGCGGACGCTGGGAAGTGCGCCGCGCGCGCTTTCGCGAGAACGGCAGGCCGCATGACCTGCTCGTCGTCACCGATCTCAGCCGCACCTTGCGCGAAGAGGAGCGGCTCGCGTGGCAGCGTCTCCTGCGTGTTCTCGGGCACGAGCTCAACAATTCGCTCGCGCCGATCCGCTCGATGGCGGCGACACTGGCCAAACTCGTCGCGACCGAGCCGCTTCCGTCCGACTGGCGCGACGACGCGCAGGGCGCGCTTGGCATCATCGGCGATCGAGCCGAAGCGCTCTCGCGCTTCATGGCGCGCTACACGGCGCTCGCGCGGCTGCCGCCGCCGAGCCGCACCCCGACCGCGTTCGACGAGCTTGCGCGGCGCTCGGCGCAGCTCGAGCAGCGGATCGCGGTCCGCATCGAGGAGAGCCCTTCCGTGCGCATCGAGGTCGACGCGGACCAGATCGAGCAGGCGCTGATCAACCTGATCCAGAACGCGACCGATGCGGCGCTGTCGACGGATGGAGAGGTTGCGCTGCGCTGGCGCACCGAAGGCGGCGGGCTTCTCGCGGAGATCGTCGACGGCGGCCCTGGCCTTCCGCCCAGCGAGAACCTGTTCGTACCGTTCTTCACGACGAAACGCGGCGGCTCCGGCATCGGCCTCGTGCTCGCGCGCCAGATCGTCGAAGCGCACGGCGGCACGCTGACACTCGCGAATCGCGACGGCGCGCGCGGCTGCGTCGCACGCATCCGCCTGCCGCTCGCCCGCGTCCCTCTTACGCGTCCGCGAACGGAAACGCGATGACGTCGGCGATGTCGTCGGCGTCGGCAAGGCACATCAGAAGGCGGTCGATGCCGAGCGCGACGCCGGCGCAGGCCGGCATGCGCGGCAGCGCGGCGAGAAGCCGCTCGTCGATCGGCATCTCGCGCTGACCGCGCGCCCGGCGGCGTTCGTTGTCGCGCACGAAGCGCGCGCGCTGCTCGGCCGCGTCGGTCAGCTCGTGATAGCCGTTCGCAAGCTCGTACGGGCCGAGAAACAGCTCGAAGCGCTCGGCGACCGGGGGATCGCCATCCCGAATCTTCGCGAGCGCGCATTGCGAAGCCGGAAAATCGCGGATGAGCGTGATGCGATCGCGCGGAAACGCGGGTTGCAGCGTGTGCGTCAGAAGGAGGTCGAGCCAGTCGTCGCGCGAAAGCCCCGCCGGATCGATGCCGAACTCGGCAAGCGGCGCGCGCAGCTCGTCGATCGCCGATTCGAACGGATCGATGCCAAGACCGGCGAAAAGATCGCGATACGTCGTCTCGACGACGTCGGCCGACCAGCCCTTTGACGCGAGTGCCGCGAGCACGAGCGCGGCGGTCTCGCGCATCAGCCGCCGATCGTCGAAGCCGATGCGATACCACTCGAGCATCGTGAACTCGGGATTGTGCCGCCGCCCCGCCTCGCCGTTGCGGAACACGCGGCCGAGCTCGAAGCAATCGCCGACGCCGTTCGCGACGAGCCGCTTCAACGCATGCTCGGGCGACGTGCGCAGCCAGCGCCCGCGCGGTCCGGCCCCGGCCGGACCGCTGAATGTCGCCGCGAAACTTTCGATGTTCGGTTCGGTGTTGCCCGCTTCGCTGAGGATCGGCGTCTCAACTTCGAGCACGCCGCGCTCGGCGAAGAACGTGCGGATCAGCGCGTAGAGTCTCGCGCGAAGCTCGAACGCGCGACGCGTCGCTCGCGCGTCACGCATGATGCTTCTTGAGGAACGCGAGAAGTTTCGCCTCGTCCCAGACATCGACGCCGAGCTCCCCGGCCTTGTCGAGTTTCGATCCCGCCGCCTCGCCGGCGACGACGAACGATGTCTTCTTCGAGACGCTTCCGGCGACTTTCGCGCCGAGCGCTTCGAGCCTGGCCGATGCTTCGTCTCTCGTCAGCGAGGTCAGCGTGCCGGTCAGCACGACGGTCTCTCCTTCGAGCGGGCCGGCTTTCGCTTCGGCGGCACCGCGGGTCGCTTTCAGCAACTCCCCGATCGCATTCGCGCAGCGTAGCGCGAGGGCGCGGCCTTCGTCCGATTCGAAGTAACTGCGCGCGGATTCCGCGGTTTCGCCGGGCAGACCCGCTTCGACGAGCGCGGTCGCTTTCGCCTTCGCCACCGCCATGAGCGAATCGAATGCGCCAGCGACCTGCTCCGCGCGCTTCGCGGTCAGTTTCGGAATCTCCATCTCCGTCAGCACGCTCGCGGGCGAAAGCGCTGGTCGCAGTTTCGGGCTCGGTGCGTGCGCGTCGGTGATCGTCACGCCGCGCTTCAACAGGTCGTCGATCACGCGCTGGTTGCCTTCCTGCTGGAAGAACGCGTCGATCGCGCGAGCGACCTCGCCGCCGATGTCCGGCACGAGCTTCAGGATCGGCCATGGCAGATGGCGGATCAACGCGACGTCGCCGAACCACGTCGCGAGCGCCTTCGCCGTGCTCTCGCCGACGTGCGCGATGCCGAGCGCATAGAGAAACCGGTCGAGCGTCGTCTTTCGGCTCGCGTCGATCGCCTCGATCAGGTTGTCGGCCCACTTCGTCGCGATCTTGCCGGCCTTGACGGTCCCGGGCGTCGTGCCGTCGCGCTCGTCGGCACGGCGCTTCATCTCGAGGAGATCGTCGAGTGTCAGCTTGTAGAGATCGGCGACCGACTTGACGTAGCCAAGCTCGCCGAGGCCATCGATGTAGCGCTCGCCGAGCCCTTCGATGTCCATCGCACGGCGCGACGCGAAGTGGAACAGCGCCTGCGTCCGCTGCGCGGCGCAAGTCAGCTCGCCGGTGCAGCGCGCGACCGCCTCGCCTTCCTCGCGCACGATGTCCGAGCCGCAGATCGGACAATGCGCCGGCATCTTCCACGGCCTCGTCTTCGGCGGGCGGCTCTCGACGACGACGCGCACGATCTCCGGAATGACGTCGCCGGCGCGGCGCACGATGACGGTGTCGCGGACGCGCACGTCGAGCCGCGCGACGTGGTCGGCGTTGTGCAGCGTCACGTTCGTCACGGTGACGCCGCCGACGTGGACAGGCGTCAGGCGCGCGGTCGGAGTCGCGGCGCCGGTGCGGCCGATGTTGACCTCGATCGCCTCGACGACAGACTGCTGCTCCTGCGCCGGGAACTTGTGCGCGATCGCCCAGCGCGGCGCGCGACCGACGAAGCCCATCTCGCGTTGCCCGGCGAGATCGTCGAGCTTGTAGACGACGCCGTCGATGTCGAACGGCAGCTTGTCGCGCTGCTTGCCGATGCGCTCGTAGTATTCGAGGCAGCCGCCGGCGCCTTTCGCGGTATCGATGAGATTGCTGACGGGCAAGCCCCATCGCCGGAATTCCGCGAGGGTCTTCGAATGCGTCGGCGGAAGCGAGCCGCCCTCGACGACACCGAGCGCGTACGCGTAGAACGCGAGCGGACGTCTGGCCGTCTCGGCCGGATCCTTCATGCGCACGCTGCCGGCGGCGCCGTTGCGCGGGTTGACGAGCACCTTGCCGCCGCTCTCGCGCGCCTCGGCGTTGTATTTCTCGAACGCCGCGCGCGGCATGTAGACCTCGCCGCGCACCTCGACGACGCGCGGCCAGCCGGCGCCGTGCAGGCGCAGCGGAATCGCCTTGATCGTGCGGAGGTTCGCCGTCACGTCCTCGCCGGTCGCGCCGTCGCCGCGCGTCGCGCCGGTCACGAGCACGCCGTTTTCGTAGCGCAGGCTGATCGCGAGGCCGTCGAACTTCGGCTCGACCGAGAACACGGGCTCGGGGCGATCGAGACGCTGCTCGATGCGCCGCACGAAATCGCGCACTTCGTCGTCGGAGAACGCATTCGCGAGCGAAAGCATCGGAATCTCGTGCCGCACCTCGGCGAACGAGCCTTGCGGCGCCGCGCCGACGCGCTGCGTCGGCGAATCCGGCGTCGCGAGTTCTGGATGCGCGGCCTCGATCTCCTGAAGCTCGCGCATCAGCTTGTCGTACTCGATGTCCGCGATGTCGGGCTCGTCGAGCACGTGGTAGCGGTAGTTCGCATCGTCGATGCGCCTGCGCAGCTCCTCGGCGCGCCGGGCGATGTCGTTCGGATCGGCTTTCTTCGGGGTCATCGCGGATTCGGATCGACGGCCTTCCGGCCATGCGGGAAGTGTACCGGCTTGTCGCGCCGCGGCGTGGCGGATCGCCGCGGACGCGTTCACACTGTCGCCGTCCGCGACGAAACCGAGGAACCGACGATGGCGAAGAAGGCCTGGGCCGCGTTTCCGCATCCGAGCAAGGCATTCGACTGCGACGGCGCGAAGCTCGCGAAGGCATGGCCGTCGCTGCATGCCGGCGATCAGGAGCCGTTTCCGGACGAGAAGCGCGTCGCGGCGCTGCTGAAGAAGAATCCGAAGCTCGGCAAGGACGCGACCGCGATCGCGAGCGCGCTGCAGGATGCGTGGCGAGCGTTTCATCGCGGCGACTTCGAGGCGGCTCACGACGACGGCGTCGCGTTGAGGGCGATCGGCGCCTCGGTCGCGATCAAGGCCGGCGGCATCCACGCCACGTACCTCATCGACGAAGCCGCGGCGAAAGCGAAGCGCTACGAAAGTCTCGTCCACCTCGCGGAAGAAGCAGTCGCCGCGTTGCCCGACGAAGCAAACTCGCATTATCGATACGCGTTCGCGCTCGGTCGTCTCAGCCAGACGATCTCGATCGGCAAGGCGCTGGCGCAGGGCCTTGCGGGCAAGGTGCGGGCGGCGCTCGATTCGACGCTCGAGCGCGCACCCAGGCACGCCGAAGCGCACACCGCGCTCGGCATCTATCACACCGAGATCGTAGCGAAAGTCGGCGGCATGCTCGCGAAGCTGACCTACGGCGCGAACGCTGCCGATGCCGAGAAGCATCTCAAAGCGGCGCTGAAGCTGACTCCGGATTCTTCGATCGCATGGATCGAATACGGCAATGCGCTGCTGCTGCTTCACGGCGACAAGCGCGAAGACGACGCCGCGGAAGCGTACGACAAGGCCGCGAAGCTGAAACCGCGCGACGCGATGGAGGCGCTGGACGCCGCGTGGGCGAAGGCGCAACTGGAATAGCGCGCGCGTTTCCCTCCCGCTCGCGGGAGAGAGCGCCGGGGCGAGGCAATCCTGGATCGCCTCCGCGCAAGAGCTTCCTCATCCGCCTCCGACACGTTCATTCGCGCCATCCATGGTGCTCACCCTTCAGGCGGCTTCGCCGTGCAAATCGGCAGTCCTGCCGTTTGTCTCCCGCAAGCGGGAGAAGGGAATGCCGCGGACGCTTCTTTACATCTCGCGATCCCTGCTCGGCCGCATTTCCAACTCGCGACGCTGTTTCGCCGCGCCGGCCGCCGCTATGATCGGCCATCCATCGGGGGATCGATCATGCGCAGGATCTTGCTGGCCGCGCTCGCCGGCCTTGCGGCAGCGCAAGCCGCGCACGCCGAACATTGGGTCGTCGAGGGGCACTACGCCGATCGCGCCGCTCTGCAGCGTGCCGCGCGGCGTTTCGAGCACGTCATCGTCGACCGGAAACACCGCACGCTGCGCGTCGACACGAACGAGCGAGGCATCGCCGTGCTCCAGGATGCCGGACTCTCCGTCAGCATCGACGAGCCCGCCAGCGCGAAGCTCCGCGCGTTCTACACGAAAGCCGAAGCCGCCGCAGCGCGCGGCTTCGGCATCGACGGAATCCCCGGCTACGAATGCTTCCGCACGGTCGACGAGACCTACGACGCGATGGATCGGCTCCAGGCGGATTTCCCGCACATCGCCCACATCGACGAGATCGGGCCGACCTGGAAGAAGGTGCAGAACCCCGACGACGGCTTCACGATGCGCGCGATGCGCATAACGAACTTCGACACGCTCGCCGGCGATCGCGACCGCCCGAAATTCGCCGCGTACTTCTCGATCCACGCGCGCGAGTACACCCCTGCCGAGATCGGCACGCGCTTCGCGGAATGGCTCGTCGAGAATTACGGCACCGACCCCGAGGCGACCTGGCTCGTCGACCACAACGATTTCCACCTGATCCTGCTCGCGAATCCCGACGCGCGCATCGACGCGCAGAACCACATCTACCAGCGCAAGAATCTCGACACGATCGAGGGACCCTGCGACGAGCAGGATGAATTCTGGCAGCCCGGCATCGACCTCAACCGCAATTTCCCGTTCCACTGGGACATCACGCGCGGCGACGGATCGAGCGATTTCAGCTGCGATCAGACCTTCCGAGGACCCTACGCCGACGGCTCGGATCCGAACGATCACATGCAGGGAACGCCGGAGCCGGAGACGCAGAACCTCTTCTCGTACGTCGCCGGCACCTGCGACAGCGACGGCAACTGCCGCGGCGGCCTTTTCGCCGACCGCCGCGCGGGACCGACGGATCCTCCGAACGTCGACGACGACGGCGGAGCCACCGCGCCCGACGACACGAGCGGCTTCTTCCTCGACATGCACAGCAATGCGGCGCTCGTGCTCTGGCCCTGGGGCGACACGTTCACCGATTCGCCGAACGTGACGGCGCTGACGACGCTCGGCCGCCGCATCGCCTGGTTCAACGACTACACGCCCGAGCAGTCGAACGAGCTCTACTTCACCGACGGCACGACCGACGACTCGATGTACGGCCTGCTCGGCGTCGCCTCCTACACGATCGAGACGAACGGATCCGACTTCTTCGAGGATTGCGCCGATTTCGAGGCCGACACCGCGCCGACGAATCTCGCGGCGCTGCGCTACATCTCGCGCGCGCTGCATGCGCCCTACCAGCTGCCCGCAGGACCCGATACGGTCTCGGTGACGGCGGACGCCGCCGTCGTCGACGAGGGCGATCCGGTCGGCATCGGTGCCGCCCTCGACAGCAGCCGCTTCAACTTCTCGAACGGCAGCCAGCCGGTCAGCGACATCGCGAGCGCAGAGGCGTACGTCGATGCGTTGCCGTGGGACGCATCGGCGTCCGGCATCGCGCTCGCCGCCGGCGACGGCGCCTACGATTCCTCGCGGGAAAATGCCGTCGGCGAAATCCCGACGTCGCACCTCGCGCCAGGACGGCACTTCGTCTACGTGCAGGCAACCGACGCCGACGGCAACGCCGGCACGCCGAATGCGGTGTTCTTCGACGTGAACGGCCCGAGCGATCGCCTCTTCGCGGATGGATTCGAGGACGCCGCCCGCTGAGCCGAGCATCGTTTCGCCACGCGCGCACCACGACCCGGTGATCGATGGCTTCGGGCACGGCGCCTCGCTACGCTGCCGCCATGTCCGACCGCTTCACCCTGACCGCAGACGCCTCTTTCCAGCAGGAAATCCGCAAGAGCCGCTTCCTCGCGCGAGCGGCTCCGGCCGAGCGCGTCGATGCCGCGCTTGCGTTCGTCGCCCGCGTCGGCGATCGCGACGCGACGCACAACTGCTGGGCGTATCGCATCGGCAGCGAATACCGCTTCAGCGACGACGGCGAGCCGGCCGGCACCGCCGGCAAGCCGATTCTCCAGGCGATCGACGGCCAGGCATTCGATCGCGTCGCCGTCGTCGTCACGCGCTGGTTCGGCGGCATCAAGCTCGGCGCGGGCGGGCTGGTGCGTGCGTACGGCGGCACCGCGTCCGAATGCCTGCGCACGGCTCGGCGCGTCGCGATCGTCGAGCGCACGCGTGCCTGCATCCGCTGCGATTTCGCGGCCGCGGCGGCGCTGCACGCGCATTTCGCGGAATTCGGCATCGCCAAGCTCGACGAGCGCTTCGACGCGAATGGCGTCGAGCTCGCGATCGAGCTTCCGGCGGAGCGTCTCGATGCGCTCGCGAAGCTCGTCGGCGACCTGACGCGCGGCCGTGGCCGCATCGACGCCGCGGCATGACCGTGCCCGTTGAACGACGGATCGGAACCCGCATGTCGTCCAGCTGCGCAATCCGCACGAGATCCCGATGACCGAACGCGATCCCGCCTCGTCAGGCCGGTTGGGCCAGTTGCGGCGGCTGCTGCCATTCCTTTCGGCCTATCGCGGGCTGATCTCCGGATGGCTCGGCTTCCTTCTGGTCTCCTCGACGGCGACGCTGGCGCTGCCGCAGGCCGTGCGCGTCATGATCGACCGCGGCTTCGCGAATGCAGACGCCGCGACGATCAACGCGAGCTTCCTCGGCCTCTTCGCGGTCGCCGCCGTGCTCGCGATCGCGACGGCGGGACGTTTTTTCTGCGTCAGCCTGCTCGGCGAGCGCGTCGCGGCTGACCTGCGCCGACGCCTCTTCGATCATCTCCTGACACTCGACCAGACGTTCTTCGAGAAGACGCGCTCGGGCGAGCTCGTCTCGCGGCTCGCGGCCGATACCGAGCTCGTGCAGACCGTCGTCGGATCGACGCTTTCGGTCGCGCTGCGCAGCTTCGTCACGCTGCTCGGCGCCACCGTGCTGATGATCCTTTCGAGTCCGCATCTCGCCGGGCTGTCGGCGCTCGTGATCCCGGCGGTCGTGCTGCCGATCGTCGTGTTCGGACGGCGCGTGCAGCGTCTTTCGCGCGAAAGCCAGGATCGCATCGCCGACACATCCGCCGTCGCGAGCGAATCGCTGAACGCGACGCACACGGTGCAGGCCTACACGCGCGAGCCGGAGGAATCGGCGCGATACGCGACCGCCGTCGCGCGCGCGCTCGCGACCGCGAGGCGGCGCATCGCGATGACCGGCACGCTGACCGCGATGGTGATCCTGCTGACGTTCGGCGCGATCACGCTCGTGCTGTGGGCCGGCGCGAAGGCCGTGATCGCCGGCTCGATCGCCGCCGGCGTCCTCAGCCAGTTCGTGCTCTACGCGATCCTCGCCGGCGGCTCGGTCGGCGCGCTGACCGAAGTCTGGGGCGGCATACTGCGCGCGGCCGGAGCGCTCGGCCGCATCGGCGAATTGCTCGAGACGCGCGCCGGGATCGCCTCGCCGCCGAGCCCGACATCGCTGCCGAAGCCGGTGCGCGGCGCGGTTCGCTTCGAGCACGTCGAGTTCCGCTATCCGTCGCGGCCGGATCGCGCGGCGCTCCACGATTTTTCGTTCGCCGTCGAGCCCGGCGAGACCGTCGCGCTGGTCGGTCCTTCCGGCGCCGGCAAGACCACGGTGTTCCAGCTGCTGCTGCGCTTCCACGATCCGCAGCAGGGGCGCATCACGCTCGATGGCGTCGATCTTCGCGCGCTCGCGTTGTCCGACCTTCGCGGCAGCTTCGCGCTCGTGCCGCAGGACCCCGTGCTTTTCGGCTCGAGCGCGGCTGACAACATCGGTTTCGGGCGGAGCGACGCCGATGCCGAAGCGATCGTCGCTGCGGCGCAAGCGGCCGAAGCACACGAATTCATCGACACGCTGCCCGAGCGTTACGGAACGTATCTCGGCGAGCGCGGCGTGCGGCTTTCCGGCGGACAGCAGCAGCGCGTCGCGATCGCTCGCGCCCTGCTGCGTGATGCGCCGATCCTGCTGCTCGACGAAGCGACATCGAGCCTCGACGCGCAGTCCGAGCACGCCGTGCAGCACGCGCTCGAGCGGCTGATGCAGGGCCGCACGACGCTCGTCATCGCGCACCGCCTCGCGACCGTGCAGCGCGCCGATCGCATCGTCGTCATGGACGGCGGACGCATCGTCGCGCAGGGAACGCACGCCGAGCTCGTGCGCGCCGGCGGACTCTATGCCGAGCTTGCACGCCTGCAGTTCACGGCGTGACGCGCGAATCGAGCCGGCTACCGCCGAGACGACGCCGCAGGTATCGTTCCGCATGGCCGTCGATGCCCCGACATTTGCCCGACGCCTCGCCGAGGCGATGCAGCACGCCCGCACGGGGCGCGTTGCCGATGCGCTGACTTCGCTTCGCCCGCTTGCGGGCGAAGACATCGGCGCTGGGCAACGCGCCGAGCTGGGTTTCACGTTCGCCGCCTGCGGCGCGACAGGCGACGCGGTCGCGTGCTGGCGATCGGCGCTCGAAGAGCGTCCGGATCTGCTACCGGTTCGTTGCGCGCTCGCGCGCGCGACGCTCGCCTCAGGCGACCTTCGTTCGGCTTTCGAGATCGCGCGGTATCCGGCGCTGATCGACGACGCCGATGCGCTCGCCAACGCGCTCGCGGCGTTCGCTTCTGCGGGCGCGCTGCGTGAGCAGGCGGCATTGCTCGAAGCGAGAGCCGACCGCCATCCGCACGACGGCCGCGCGGCGCTCGCGCTCGCGGCGCTTTTGCACCGCAGCGGACGCCTGTCGGAAGCTCTGGAATGGAGCCGGCGAGCGCGCGCGTTGCTGCCCGATGCGACCGAGCCGTTCGAGATCGAAGCAACCGCGCGCATCGATCGTGGCGAGGTCGAGCGCGGCCTTGCTTCGTATCGCGCCTTGCTCGCTCGCAAGCCGAACGAAGAGATGGCTGCGCGCCATCTCGTGCTGATGCACTACGATCCGGAGCAGAGCAACGCGACGTTGTTTGACGCGCTCGATGCGTTCGCGAAGACATGGCTGCCGGCCGCGGCGCGCGATGCCTCTTCGAAGCCGGCCGGCGCCATGCTCTCGCCGCTCGACATCGATGCCTCTTCGATCGACGCGTCGACTTCGATCGAGCACGCGCGTCGCCTGCGCATCGGCTGGCTTTCGCCACGCTTCGCCGAAGGTCCCGTCGCGACGTTCCTGGCCGGCCTTCTTGCCGCGTTCGACCGCACGCGGCATCGGCATGTGCTCATCGCGTTGCGGCCGATCCGCGACTCGGCGACGGAAAGCTTGCAGGCGCTCGCGGATACCTGGCTCGACCTCGGCGGCCTCGACGACGCGACGCTGCTGCATCGCCTGCGCGCGCTCGAGCTCGACGTGCTCGTCGATCTCGCGGGCCATTCGACCGCGAACCGGTTGCGCGTCGTCGCGCAGCGCGTCGCGCCGGTCCAGGTCTCGTGGCTCGACTGGTTCGACACGACGGCGGTTCCGGCGATCGACGCATGGATCAGCGACCGCTGGCTGACACCGGACGGATCGACGCAGCGCGCGACCGAGCGCATCGTGCGGCTCGGTGCGGGCCGTTTCTGCTACACGCCGCCGCCCGATGCGCCATCGGCGACGCGCGCGGACGACGGAGCGGTGACGTTCGCCTCGTTCAACCGCCTCGCCAAGATCAATGCGGACGTCGTTGCGACATGGGCCGGGATCCTCCATCGCGTGCCGGGCTCGCGCCTGAAGCTCGCCGCGCGCCTCTTCGACGATACCGGCACGCGCGCGTTCACGATCGGCCGTTTTGCCTCGCACGGCATCGCGCCCGAGCGTCTCGATCTCTCGGGCCATCGCAGCTACGCCGATCTGCTCGCCGCGTACCGCGACGTCGACATCGCGCTCGATCCGTTCCCGTTCTCGGGCTGCACGACGACCTGCGATGCGCTCTACATGGGCTGCGCGGTGATCGCGCTGCCGGGCGAGACGTTCGTGAGCCGCCAGAGCGCGAGCCTCCTCTGGCGGATCGGCCGGGACGAATGGATCGCACGCGATCGCGCCGACTACGTCGAGCGGGCGGTCACGGTGGCGAATGCGGTCGAAACGCTGCGCAGAGGCCGCGAGCAGCTGCGCGAGGATGTCCGCATCCGCCTCTGCGACAGCGCGGCCCAGGCGCGCGATTTCGCGGCCGCGCTGCGGACGCTGCGCGACCTTGCCGAGGCAAAAAAGAGCCCCGCATCAGCGGGGCTCGGTGAACTCGATTCGCCAGGCGTTATTTGACGAGCTGCACGCCGGCGGCCTGCGAGCCTTTCGGGCCCTGCACGACCTCGAAATTCACGCGCTGTCCCTGCTGAAGCGTGCGGAATCCCTGCGAATTGATGGCCGAGTAGTGAACGAACACGTCCTCCCCGCCTTCTTCGGGTGCGATGAACCCGAACCCCTTGGCATCGTTAAACCACTTCACTGTACCGGTACGCATCGATGAAGCCTCTAAGCTGTTGGACTCTGTGCATGCCGACGATCACCCCAGCAACGTCGATCGGAGCTTTTCAGCGCTGCACCCGATGAGTATAACAATTACTTAACTTGAGAAATCAAGCCCTTGGCCGCGCTTCCTCACAAGCGCCACCGGCCGGATGAGCGGATTTGCCCGATCGCGAACGCGCAAGAATGGCAATACAAATCAATTATTTGGATCAAAATACCGCGCTGAATCGCGCCGATTCCTTGGTCTTCGGATGCCGCCGAATCCGCTCAGGATTCCTGCCGCTGCTGCTCCGCCCGGACGAGCCACGCGCCGACGATCTTCGGCACCTCGGCTGTCGCCGTCTCGAGATTCGCGAAGATCTCGGGCAAGGAAATTTCGGCTTCGCCGCCGCACCCGGCCGCCCAGTTCGCGACGAGCGCGAGGCACGCGTACTCGCAGCCCAGCTCGCGTGCTAGCGCCGCCTCCGGCATGCCGGTCATGCCGACGAGATCGCACCCGTCGCGGCGCATCCGCGCGATCTCGGCGCGCGTCTCGAGGCGCGGTCCCTGCGTCGCGCCGTAGCAGCCGCCGTCGACGACCGGAACGCCGGCCGCGCCGGCCGCCTTCACGAGCGATGCGCGCAACTCCGTCGAATACGGCTCGCTGAAATCGATGTGCCTGACCTCGGCGCCGTCGGCATCGCAGAAGCTCGAAAGCCGTCCGCTCGTGTAGTCGATGATCTGGTCCGGCACGGCGAGGACGCGCGGCCCCATGTCCTCGCGGATTCCGCCGACCGCATTGACGCCGACGATGCGCCGCGCGCCCAGGCGATGCAGCATCCAGACGTTCGCTCGGTAGTTGATGCGATGCGGAGCGATCGAATGGCTCTCGCCGTGCCGCGCGAGGAACGCGACGCGCCGTCCATGGATGCGCCCGACGACGACATCGCCCGACGGCTTGCCGTACGGCGTGTCGCCGTGGTCGCGCTCGACGTCCTCGAGACCCGCGAACCGGTAGAGGCCGGTTCCGCCGATGACGGCGAGTTCGATGCTCATGCGTCCACCGCGTAGATCGCCGGCAGGTTGCGGCCCTGCTCGTGATAGTCCATGCCGTAGCCGAACACGTAGCGGTCCGGCACCTCGACGCCGCAGAAGTCGGCCGCGATGCCGGGCACGCGCCGGGCATGCCGCTTCTCGCAGAGCACCGTGACGTGGACGCGCGCTGCCCCTTCGCCGACGAGCCAGTCGCGGATCGCCTTCAGCGTATGGCCTTCGTCGAGGATGTCGTCGACGAGCAGAACGGTTCTTCCCGCGAACGCGCACGCGGGCCGCTTGATCCAGGCGAGCTCGCCGCCGGACGTCGCGCCGCGATAGCGCGTCGCGTGCACGTAATCGAAATCGAGCGGCGCCGCGATGGAAGTCGCGAGCTGGCCGGCGAAGGCGAGCGCGCCCTGCATGACGGTCAGGAAGATCGCGGGTTCGACGGCTTGCTCGCCGGCGAGCATGCGATCGACCTCGGACGCGATGCGCGAGATCGCACGCGCGAGCGTCTCGCGATCGTGCACGCGCTCGGCGCGCGCGAGCGCGTCCGCGAGCGAGGGCCGATCCATCACCCGGCCTCCACGGCATCGAGCGCCGTCACACGCGCGACGAAATCGCCGCGCTGCGGATTGTCGGCGAGCGCCTGCCACGTCGGAGCGACGGCGCCCTGCAGGGCCGCGATCTTCTCCGGCACGCAGGGCTCGGCGTGGCGGCTCGCGGCAAGCGCCTCCGGCACGATCGCCGCTCCGCAAGCGAGCACCAGATCGCAGCCGGCGAGGAGATGCGCCTCGATGCGCGCGCCGATGCCGCCGAGCGATTCGGTCGCCGCCATGCCGATGTCGTCGCCGAGCACGACGCCGCGGAAGCCGAGCTCTCCGCGCAGGATGTCCTCGACCCAGATCCGCGAGCATCCCGCCGGCCGCGCGTCGATCGAGGGATACGTGACGTGCGCGAGCATGACCGCCTCGGCGCCGGCCGCGATGCCGTCGATGAACGGCACGAGGTCGGTCTCGCGCAAGGCGTGCAGCGGACGCGGATCGATCGCGGCGTCGAAATGCGTATCCTCGGCGACGCTGCCGTGTCCCGGGAAATGCTTCAGCGTTGCGGCCATGCCGGCGAGCCGCATGCCGCGAAGATAGGCCTGCGTCAGCTCCGAAACGGTGTCGGGATCGGGCGCGAACGCGCGCTCGCCGACCGCTCGATTGCCGCGACCGAGATCGGCGACCGGCGCAAAGCTCAAATCGATGCCGATCGCCCGCATCTCGCTCGCCATCAGCCACGCGTGCTCCTCGGCCAACGCGACGGCTGCCGCAGGATCGCGCGCATGAAGCTCGCCGATGCGAGCCAGCGCCGGCAAGCGCGTGAAACCCGGCCGGAAGCGTTGCACGGGGCCGCCTTCCTGATCGACGCAGACGAGAAACGGATCGGACCGCTCGACGCGGATGTCGTCGATGAGCGCCGTGACCTGCTCGCGGCTCTCGAAATTGCGCGTGAACAGGATGACGCCGCTGACCTGCGGCGTCGCGAGCCAGTTTCGGTCTTCGTCGGTCAGGGCCTTTCCGGGCAGGCCGATGATGAGCATGCGCGCGCTTCGAGTTTCGGGAGGACTAGTCTATCGCGGCCGCTCACTGCGCGTCGGCGGCCGAGCGCTCCGCCTCGCTCCAGCGTGCATACGGATGCGTCGCGAGATGGAGGTTGTAATAGCGCGCGAGATGGCTGACTTCGCGTCCGAGCCAGGCGGGGCGCGGAAACGCGGCGTCGGCTCGATCGAGCTCGATCTCGGCGACGACGAGCCCGGCACTGTCGCCGAGAAACTCATCGATCTCGAAGAGATGACCATCGACTTCGACGTGATGGCGGATTTTTTCCACGAGCGAGCCGGCAAGCGTGCCGAGCATCCGCTCGGCGTCGGCAAGCGGGATCCCGTATTCGTACTCGTCGCGCTCGATGCCGGACGTCGCCGACTTGATGTTGAGATGCGCGACATGGCCTCCGATGCGAACGCGCACCGAGCAGCGCGACGCGGGCGGACCGGCGAGATAGCCTTGCGCCATGCGCTCGCTGCGCGAGACGTCTCGCCG
>DASZYR010000155.1:0-5361 GCA_035545255.1 Rhodanobacteraceae bacterium | reverse complement strand
GCGCTCGCGAGCTTGCCGTAGCAATCGGTTTCGCCGTTCGGTTGCGAGGGATTCGCCGTGCTGCACGCGGCGTAACCGCCGGACAGGATGCCGATCACGCGCTTGTCGTGGCTCGAACCCGAGCCGCTCGCGACGAAGAGGCCTGATCCCGACGAGCCGCCTTCGGTCGTGCCCTGAAGGTACGGGCCCGTTTCCCAATGCGTGTTGACGCTCGATCCGCCCGTACCGATGCAATTGTCGATCGTGCCGGGCGCGGGGCCCGACGTGATCTTCTTGACGTCGCCGCTCGGGTGGTGGATGCCGATCGTTCCCGAAGGTTCCGCGCCGGTCGCGTCCCAGCCGGCGTAGTAGACGTCCCACGCGGGATCAGGAGCGCCGGAGATCTCGACGAGCGTGAAATCGGCGTCGGCGCGCGTCGCGCGCAGAGCGGCGGCGTGCTGATCGTCGTTGAAATAGCCGCCGGCCGGCGAGCTCAGGCGGTTGCATTGCGTCGACTGATAGTTCCAGTAGACGACCATCGACTGCGCCTCGGTCGCGCTCGCCACGCAGTGCGCGGCGGTCAGGAAATAGCTGCGGCGATCGCGCGGCACGTCCGCGAGCAGCGTGCCGGTGCAGAGGTAGGTGTCGTGATCGTCGTCGGCGACGAACTCGTAATAGGCGGCGGCGCGGATCTCGTTCCGGTACGAATCGCCGAGCGGACAGACCACGTTGACGTTGCACGCGCCGGATGCGCCCGGGCCGGTCGAGGTGGTTGCCTTGAGGAGATCGCGAAAACCGGCCTCGACGCGGATCAGCTCGATCGACGCATCGGCGCCGGCCGGAACGCGCAGCTCGATCGTCGCGGCATCGCCGGCCACCGGCGGCGAGCGGAATCCCGCCGCGTCGGAATCCGCGGCGGCGTAGGGGCCCTGGTAGTCGCCGTTCGCGCCGATGACGTGGAGGGTCGCGCCAGGCGGCAGCTCGAAATTCGCGAACGCGACGCGAAGGTCGGTCGCTCCGGCGACGCGCACGCAGAGGCGCCAGAGACGCGATCCGTCCGCGAGGGTTTCCCAGGCGCCATCGCGATCGCTGCCGAGCGTCACCGCGAAACCGCGCGCGGTCGCGAGGCGCTTCGTCGGCGCGGCGGCCCTGGTTTTCGCATCCTCTTCCTGGCGCTGCGCCGTCGCGTCGATCGTGCCGACGTCGACGACCGGGACGGCCGGCGCGACCTTGGCGGCATGCTCCAGCGAATACGGCGGATCGCCGTGCCGCGCGGACGCGTTCGCCGCGAGCAGCGCCGCCACGAGCGCGACCAGCGCGCGCGCGAACGAAACCGGGGATGGCGATCGGATCATGGAATCTCTCCGCGAACGAAGCGTCGAGCATACGGCGGATCGATGCCGATCGGGACCCGGCTGTCCAGGGTCGTTCGCGATCGTTTGCGGATCGATCCTCGATCGAATCGACCGGATCGCCTCGACCGCGCGTCTAGTCGCGATGCGAGGCGCTGCGGTCGCGGCCCGCGCCAAGCTTGCGGTCGAGGCGGCCGAAGAGCTTCTTGAAGAGGCGCGACAATTTTCCGCGCTGCGTCTTGCGCGCCTTCTCCGCTTCGCTCGTGAGCCAGGCGACCTGGATCACGCGCCGCTCGCCCTCGTGGGGTAGATGGCCGTGGAACGAGTTTTCGGCGCGCCTGAACGCGGCGATCGTTCCGTAGAGCGGCCGGATCTCGGGAGCGGCAAGATCGTCGATGTCGTCGATGCGATTGAGGAAGCGGAAGCAGCCGTCGCTCGTGTCGGGCCACGACTCGTTGAGATAGAGGAGCGCCGTCGCGACTTTCGACTTGCTGTCGGTATGGATTGTCCCGTGACGCCGGTTCAGCGAGCGGCAGAGCGTCACGAGCGTCGGATAGCCCGCAAGCCCGGCGATGCCGAGCCGCTGGCCGAGCGCGTTCGCGAACGCCGGTGCCGTGATCTCGGCGACGAGGCGATTCACGCTCGGCCCGCAGTCTTCTGCTGCGTAGGGGAAAAATCCCGCACCCTCGTAACGCGGGAAATCCCGCCGAAGCTCGCCCTGCGAGGCATCCGGCAGCTGGCCCTCTGCGACCATGAACGCGAAAGGCTCGCGTGCAACACGCGTGCTCGCGCCGGCGAGGCGGGCGGGATCGATCAGCGGTGCGCCGTCCATGGCGGCATTGTAGTCGCGCGGCATCGAAGCCGCGCCTTCGTTTTCCCGCGGAATCCCGCCGCAAGGCGCTGCCGGCGCGTGCCGGTCCCGTTGGTTTCCTGTAGAATCGCGTCTCGCCTCTCAGCCCGGCCCACGGACTGGCTTCCGCCAGCCCGCGGGTTCTGTCGCACCCGATGAATCGTCGATGCGCGGGCTCCCTCCGAACCCGATTGCAGGCGAACGCATGACATCACCCGCTCTTCTCGCACTGGCCGACGGAACCCTGTTTCGGGGCGTCGCGATCGGCGCCGAAGGGCAATCGGTCGGCGAGGTCGTGTTCAACACGTCGATGAGCGGCTATCAGGAGATCCTGACGGATCCTTCCTACAGCCGGCAGATCGTCACGCTGACCTACCCGCACGTCGGCAATACCGGCTGCAACGCCGTCGACGTCGAGGCCGCGCGCGTTCACGCCGCCGGGCTCGTGATCCGTGATCTTCCGCTCGCCGCGAGCAGCTGGCGATCGGAAGAGACGCTCGACGCGTACCTTCGCCGCAACCGCATCGTCGGCATCGCCGAGATCGACACGCGCAAGCTGACCCGCATCCTGCGCGACACCGGCGCGCAGAACGGCTGCCTCGTCGCCGGCGCGGACATTTCCGAAGACGACGCAATCGCCGCCGCGAAAGCGTTTCCGGGTCTCAAGGGCATGGATCTCGCGAAAGTCGTCTCGGTCAGGGAGCGCTACTCCTGGCGAGAGGGCAGCTACGATCTCGACAAGGCCGCGTTCGTGACGCCGCCGCTCCGCCTTCGCGTCGTCGCTTACGACTACGGCATCAAGCGCAACATCCTGCGCATGCTCGTCGATCGAGGCTGCGACGTCACGGTCGTGCCGGCCGAGACGCCGGCGAGCGAAGTGTTCGCGCTCCGGCCGGACGGCGTGCTGCTCGCGAACGGACCCGGCGATCCCGAGCCCTGCGACTACGCGATCGCGGCGATCCGCGAGTTCATCCGCGCGCGCGTGCCGACGTTCGGCATCTGCCTCGGACACCAGCTGCTCGGGCTCAGCGTAGGCGCGAAGACGATCAAGATGAAATTCGGGCACCACGGTGCCAACCATCCCGTCATCGACCTCGAGACAGGGCGCGTCATGATCTCGAGCCAGAACCATGGCTTCGCGGTCGACGAGGCGACGCTGCCGGCGAACGTGACGGCGACGCACCGCTCGCTGTTCGACGGCTCGCTGCAAGGCATACGGCTCACGGACGCGCCGGCATTCGGTTTCCAGGGACATCCGGAAGCGAGTCCCGGCCCGCACGACGTGGCCGGCCTGTTCGACCGGTTCATCCAGCTGATGGAGGCGCGCGCGGCTGACGCGGCGTAATCGCATGAAGAAACGATTCCCCCTCTTCGCATCGCTGATCGTCGCGTTTTCGCTGGCCGGAGCCGCGGCTGCCCCGGACGCGCACACGGCCGGCGCGAAGGCGCGCGCACCCGCGGACAAGTCCGAAGCGGCAAAGCCCGCCGGCGAGATCGTCGAATACGCCGATCTCGAGAATCGCGTCGGCGAGATCGTCTCGATCGAGACGACGTTCGACACGACGCGAACCGGCAAGCTGGTCAAGTTCACGCGGCCCGCGCTGACGATCGACATCGGCACCGAAGAACATTCGTTCGCGCTTTCGGTGCCGAAGGAAACGATCAAGTCGATCCGGGTGATCGGTGCCGCGGCAGCCGGGACGGACAAGGACGCAGGGACGAGCGGTGCCAAGAAGAACTGACCTCCGCACGATCCTCATCATCGGCGCCGGCCCGATCGTCATCGGCCAGGCGTGCGAGTTCGACTATTCCGGCGCGCAGGCCTGCAAGGCGCTGAAGCAGGAAGGTTATCGCGTCGTCCTCGTCAACTCGAATCCGGCGACGATCATGACCGATCCGGAAACGGCGGACGCGGTCTACATCGAGCCGATCAACTGGCAGACGGTCGAAAAGATCATCGCGAAGGAGCGCCCCGACGCGCTCTTGCCGACGATGGGCGGCCAGACCGCGCTCAACTGCGCGCTCGATCTCGCCGATCACGGCGTGCTCGAAAAGTACGGCGTGGAACTGATCGGCGCGTCGCGCGATGCGATCCGCATGGCCGAGGACCGCGAGCTGTTCCGCCGCGCGATGATGGACATCGGGCTCGAATGCCCGAAGGCCGAAGTCGCGAAGACGTTCGAGCAGGCGCTCGAGATCCAGCAGAAGGTCGGCTATCCGACGATCATCCGGCCGAGCTTCACGCTCGGCGGCTCCGGCGGCGGCATCGCATACAACGTCGAGGAGTTCGAGGAGATCGTCAAACGCGGCCTCGAGCTCTCGCCCGTGCACGAAGTCCTGATCGAGGAATCGGTGCTCGGCTGGAAGGAGTTCGAGATGGAAGTCGTCCGCGACAAGGCGGACAACTGCATCATCGTCTGCTCGATCGAGAACTTCGATCCGATGGGCGTCCACACCGGCGATTCAATCACGGTGGCGCCGGCGCAGACGCTCACGGACAAGGAATACCAGCGCCTGCGCAACGCGTCGATCGCGGTGCTGCGCAAGATCGGCGTCGACACGGGCGGCTCGAACGTGCAGTTCGGCGTCAACGCCGAGGACGGGCGCGTCGTCGTCATCGAGATGAATCCGCGCGTGTCGCGCTCGTCGGCGCTCGCGTCGAAGGCGACCGGCTTTCCGATCGCGAAAGTCGCCGCGAAGCTCGCCGTGGGCTACACGCTCGACGAGCTCAGGAACGAGATCACCGGCGGCAAGACGCCGGCCTCGTTCGAGCCCTCGATCGATTACGTCGTCACGAAGATCCCGCGCTTTGCGTTCGAGAAGTTTCCGGCGACCGATCCGCGCCTGACGACGCAGATGAAGTCGGTCGGCGAGGTCATGGCGATCGGCCGCACGTTCCAGGAGTCGCTGCAGAAGGCGCTGCGTGGGCTCGAGACCGGCAAGAACGGCCTCAATCCGAGCAAGCTCGACTCGTCGACGCCGGACGGGCTCAATGCGCTGAAGCGCGAGCTCCGCGAGCCGGGGCCGGACCGCGTGTTCTACGTCGCCGATGCGTTCCGCGCGGGACTTGCGCGCGAGGACGTGTTCGCGCTGACGCACATCGATCGGTGGTTTCTCGTGCAGATCGAGAATCTCGTCGCGACCGAAGCCGAGATGAAAGCGGCCGGACTCGGCGCGATC
>DASZYR010000154.1:0-12091 GCA_035545255.1 Rhodanobacteraceae bacterium | reverse complement strand
CATCGCGGGCACGTACGCGCCGCCCGCGGTGCACGAGCCCATGACGACCGCGATCTGCGCGATGCCGAGCGCCGACATGCGCGCCTGGTTGTAGAAGATGCGGCCGAAGTGCTCCTTGTCCGGAAACACTTCGTCCTGCAGCGGAAGGAACGCGCCGCCCGAATCGACGAGATAGACGCAGGGCAGGCGGTTCTCGAGCGCGATCTCCTGTGCGCGAAGGTGCTTCTTCACGGTCATCGGGAAGTACGTGCCGCCCTTGACCGTCGCGTCGTTCGCGATGACGAGCGTCTCGATGCCGCTGACGCGGCCGATGCCGGTGATGATGCCGGCCGAAGGCGCCTGGTTCTCGTACATGCCGTGCGCTGCGAGCGCCGAGCATTCGAGGAACGGCGAGCCCGGATCGAGCAATGCGCGGATGCGCTCGCGCGGCAGCAGCTTGCCGCGCTCGGTGTGCTTCGAGCGCGCCTTCTCGCCGCCGCCTTCGGCGACTTTCGCGAATTCCGATTTCAGGTCGTCGACGAGCGCGCGCATCTGCGAGGCGTTGGCCTCGAATTCGGGCGAGCGGGGATCGATTTGCGAGCGGATGGCGGGCATCGGTCGTCGTGCGATAGGAAGAGGGCCATCAAAGCACAGGCCGCACGCCTTGCGCCAGACCGCGGCGAAAGGCGACTTCTAGCCTCGTCGCTGCCACAGCACGAAGCAGAGAAACGACGCGGCCAGCGACAACGCAACCCCGCCGAGCCAGAACGCGATCGAACCATGCGTGTGCTCGATGGCGGACGAATCAAGGAACAGCGCCAGCACGCTCGCGTTCTCCCGGAGGAACAACGCGAAGAACAGGACGGCCAGACATGAAAAGAATGCCAACCGCTCTTTGCTCATGCGGCATTCTCGAAGACCGTCGTGGGCGCCGTCCGGCAAAACCACCGGCCGCGCAAACGGCCGGTGATGTTGAATGCCGATCGTATGGCGTCGATCAGTGATCGCCGTCCTTCTTGTCGTCCTTGTCGTCGCCGGTCGCGGCGTCCTTGACGTCCTTGGCCGCGTCCTTGACGCCGTGGCCGACGTCGACCGCTGCGTCCTTGACGTCGTGGCCGACATCCTTCGCGCCTTCGGCGACGGCATGGCCGACGTCCTTGGCGGTGTCCTTCACGGCTTCGGCTGCGTTCGCGGTCGCGTCCTTCGCGTGGTCCATCGCCGATCCCGTCGCGTCGGCGGCGTTCTGCACGGCGCTTTGCGTCGCGTCGGCCGCGTCGTTGCCGGCTTGCTTCAGCGTGTCGGACGCCTGCTGCGCGGCGCTCGCCGTGGCATCGGCAGCCTTCTTCGCCGCATCCGCCGTTGCGTCCGCAGCCTTCTTCGTCGCCTCGGCGGCCTTGTTCGCCGCGTCCTCGGCCTGCTGCTGCGCGTTGTCGCTGCACGCGGCGAGGCCCGCGAGCAGCATCGTGCAAAGTGCGATGCGTTTGATGTCCATCGATCGATCTCCCCTTGAGTGGTGGCGGCTCGCGCCGCCGGTGAAGCCGCGATCGCTAGGCGAGCTCGATCGCGACCGCCGTGGCCTCGCCGCCGCCGATGCAGAGCGACGCGACGCCGCGCTTTCCGCCTTTCTGCTTGAGCGCGTGGATCAACGTGACGATCAGCCGCGCGCCGGACGCACCGATCGGATGGCCGAGCGCCGTCGCCCCGCCGTGCACATTGAGCTTCCCGTGCTGGATGCCGAGCTCTTTCATCGGCGCCATCGCGACGACCGCGAACGCCTCGTTGACCTCGAAGAGATCGACGTCGCCGACTTTCCAGCCGGCCTTGTCGAGCACCTTCTGGATCGCGCCGACCGGCGCGGTCGTGAACCATTCGGGTTCCTGCGAGTGCGTCGCGTGCGCGACGATGCGGGCGAGCGGCTTGATGCCGCGCTTTTTCGCCTCGTCCGCGCTCATCAGCACCGCTGCCGCGGCGCCGTCCGAAATGCTCGACGAGCTTGCTGCCGTGATCGTGCCGTTCTCCTTGCGGAACGCCGGTTTCAGCGTCGGAATCTTGGAAATGTCGGATTTCCCCGGCTGCTCGTCGGTATCGACGACGGTGTCGCCCTTGCGGCCCTTGACGGTGACCGGGACGATCTCGTCCTTGAACGCGCCCGACGCGATCGCCGCCTGCGCGCGCTTGACCGATTCGGTCGCGAACGCATCCTGCTGCTCGCGCGTGAAATGGTACTTGTCGGCGCAGGATTCGCCGAACACGCCCATCGCCTTGCCGTCGTACGGATTGGTCAGGCCGTCCCACGCCATGTGGTCGACCGCCTCGAAGTTGCCGTAGCGGTTGCCGGTGCGCGAGTTCGGGATCATGTGCGGCGCGTTGGTCATCGACTCCATGCCGCCCGCGACGACGACCGAAGCCGAGCCGGCCTTGATGAGATCGTGGCCGAACATCACGGCCTTCATGCCGGAGCCGCAGACCTTGTTGATCGTCGTGCATCCCGCCGAAACCGGAATGCCGGCGCCGATCGACGCCTGACGCGCCGGCGCCTGGCCGAGGTTCGCGGGCAGCACGCAGCCCATGATCACTTCCGAAACGTCCGCCGGCGCGACGCCCGCCTGTTCGAGCGCGGCCTTGATCGCGGTCGCGCCGAGCGTCGGCGTCGGCACGCCGGTGAACTGGCCGAGGAAGGAACCGATCGCGGTGCGCTTGGCGCCGGCGATGACGATGTCTGACATGGGAGCCTCGTAGGAGTCGACAAATCCGCGATGCGGACGAATCAGCGGATTATGCTCCGCTTGGCTGCAGTGCAGCAAACAACGAATTGCGACGAACACGCGCCGCAAAGCGGCGCGAAGAACCCGCCGACCAAGCGCCGGCTTCGCTCAGAGCAGCAAGGTCCGGCTGCGAATCGGTTCGTCGGTGCGACGCGGACGCGTGTGCGCGCCGGCAAATTCCGGCAGTCTCGCCAAGAACGCGTCTTTCTCTGCCTGCGACATCTCGCGAAGGGCGGCGATGTTCATATCGACGACAGGATTGGGTGCGTCGAAATCTCCGGGCAATCGCGAAGCACGACAAATACGCGTTCGACGAGTTCGAGATCCTTTGGAATATCCATCGCGCCTCAGTCAGCTCTTCCCGTGAAACAGCTCGCGCCCGATCAGCATGCGCCGAATCTCGTTCGTTCCCGCGCCGATCTCGTAGAGCTTCGCGTCGCGCAGGATGCGCCCGGTCGGATATTCGTTGATGTAGCCGTTGCCGCCGAGCGCCTGGATCGCGTCGAGCGCGACCTGCACCGCGCTCTGTGACGCGTGCAAGAGGCACGACGCGGGATCGATGCGCGATTTGACGCCGCGGTCGTAATCCTGCGCGACCATGTACGCGTAGGCGCGCGAGGACTGCAGCATCGTGTACATGTCGGCGATCTTCGCCTGCATGATGCCGAACGTGCCGATCGGCGCGTTGAACTGCTTGCGTTCGCGCACGTAAGGCAGCGCGACGTCCATCGCGGCCTGCATCAGGCCGAGGGGGCCGCCGGAGAGCACGAGGCGCTCGGTGTCGAGTCCGCTCATCAGCACGCGCACGCCTTCGTTGACCTCGCCGACCCGGTTTTCATCCGGAATCTCGCAGTTGTCGAACACGAGCTCGGAGGTGTTCGAGCCGCGCATGCCGAGCTTGTCGAGCTTCTGCGCGGTCGTGAAACCCTTCATGCCTTTCTCGACGAGGAACGCCGTCATGCAGCGCGATCCCGCGGGACGGTGCGCCGTACGCATGTAGACGAGGATCACGTCGGCGTCGGGGCCGTTCGTGATCCACATCTTCGAGCCGTTCGCGATCCAGCGATCGCCTTTCTGCTCCGCGCGGCAGGTCATCGAGCCGACGACGTCGGACCCCGCGCCCGGCTCGCTCATCGCGAGCGCGCCGACCCATTCGCCGCTGGTCAGCTTCGGCAGGTATTTCCTCTTCTGTGTCTCGCTCGCGTTGTTCGCGATGTTCTGGACGCAGAGATTCGAATGCGCGCCGTACGAGAGGCCGACCGAGCCCGACCCGCGCGAGATCTCTTCCATCGCGACGACGTGCGCGAGGTAGCCGAGCTCGGAGCCGCCGTACTCGCCCGGCACCGTGACGCCGAGGAGGCCCATCTCGCCGAATTTCTTCCAGAGATCGGCAGGAAACGCGTTCTCGCGATCGATCAGATCGGCCCGCGGCGCGATCTCCTTTTCGACAAACGCGCGGACGGTTTCGCGGAGGAGGTCGATGTCTTCGCCGAGCGGGAACGGACGCATTCGCTACCTCACCAACAGCGTGATTGTCGGCACAGGGATGTGCCGACGCCGCTGTTGCTCATGCGACAGCGGCGGCAAACGTGGCGCAGCTTTGCTGCGGTCGTTTGCGCGAAAGTCGCGGCAGGATGCCCGATCTTTCGCATAGGTTACTGCCCGCGCATTCGCCCCTGGAACCGCGGCGCATGATTCCCCATGTGCGGCAGCTTGATCTTGCCGATGATCGAGATGCGTTCCTCGGCCATGCGATCCGCGGCCTTGTAAGTCGGGATGCCGTCGCGTTCGGCGATCTCGAAGATGCGGCCGACGTTATAGTAGATCGTGCGCATCATGCGCATCGCGCGCTCGCGGTTGTAGCCGTCGATCTCGAGCGAGACGTTCATGACGCCGCCTGCGTTGACCGCGTAGTCCGGCGCGTAGAGGATGCCGCGCTTCTCGATCTCGGCGCCCATCGCGTCGTTCGCGAGCTGGTTGTTGGCGGCGCCGCAGATGACCTTGCACTTGAGGCGCGGCAGCGTCTCCGCGTTGACGGTACCGCCGAGCGCGCACGGGCTGTAGACGTCGGCGTCGACGTCGTAGATCTCGTCGACGCCGACGGCCGTGCAGCCGTACTCGTCGACCGCGCGCTCGACGAGCGCCTTGTTGATGTCGGTGACGAACACTTTCGCGTTCTGCTCGCGCAGGAGCTTGATGAACTCGAGGCCGACGTGGCCCGCGCCCTGCACCGCGTAGCTGTACTTGCCGACGTCCTCGTTGCCGAACTTGTGGGCGAGCGCGGCCATCAGCCCTTGCAGCGTGCCGAACGCCGTGAACGGCGAAGGATCGCCCGAGCCGCCGTGCACCTGATGCACGCCGGTCACGAACTCGGTCTCGCGGAACACCCATTCCATGTCGTTGACGTCGATGCCGACGTCCTCGGCCGTGATGTAGCGGCCGTTGAGCGAGTTGACGAAGCGGCCGAACGAGCGGAACAGCGCTTCGGACTTGTCCTTGGCCGGATCGCCGATGATGACGGCCTTGCCGCCGCCGAGATTGAGCCCCGCGACTGCGTTCTTGTAGGTCATGCCGCGCGAAAGGCGCAGCACGTCGTTCAGCGCCTCGGACTCGTTCTTGTACGGCCACATGCGAAGGCCGCCGAGCGCCGGACCGAGCACCGAGTTGTGGATCGCGATGATCGCCTTCAGCCCGGCGTCCTTGCTGTGGCAGTAGACGATTTGCTCGTGACCGGTTTCTGCAATCGTTTCGAAAAGCATCGTGAGGGCTCCAGCAGCAGCTTCTGCACGCCGGCGAAAGGACGTGGCCGGCTCCGGCTGAATCACCTGAGATAAGCCGGGCAACTGCCTGTTTATGTTGGGGGATTTACGTGAGAATCAGCGGCCAGAGGCCATTTTGCGGCGCGTAGTGTAGCTGGCATCGTCAAGGGACGACAGTGCGAATCCGGCCAGCGCCGCTTTGCTGCAAGCGCCGGTATCGCGCAAGATGCCGCGCGGATCCTTCACCAGGAGCACCCCATGCGGATCGTGGCTGATCGGCTCGCGCCGGCGCTTTCGCTGGTCTGTCTCTTCCTTGCGCCCTGCGCGGTGCATGCGTCCGATGCGCGCGAGGATGTGTTCAAGGCCTATCAGAAGATGATGGGCTCGCGCTTCGCGGTCGACATCACGACGGTCTCGGACGGCAGCTCATCGAGATCGCACGGCGAGTACGACACCGTCGAGCGCATCCATTTCCGGAACGACCGGATGGAGATGATCGTCCTGCCCGAAGGCACGTGGATGCGCATGGGCAAGGACTGGACGAAGCCGCCGGTCGACATGAGCGGCATGGTCAAGCAGTTCGTGCCGAAGTCGATCGAGGACATGAAGGCCGTGACCAGGAGCGCCACGGACGACGGCATGACCACGTGGAACGGCCAGCCTGCTCATGCATACAGCTATTCGGTCGATACGACGATGATGGGCATCCACGTGACGTCGACGAACAAGATCTTCGTCAACGCCGCGGGGCAGATCGTGCACGTCGAGAGCGACGGCGAGGCGATGGGGCGAAAATCCCATACGACGCAGGATGTGAAGTACGACGACAGCATCAAGGTGACCGCGCCGACCTGACGTCCGAGGGTGAGCCATGGCCCGCCGTGGATTTCGGTGGGCCATGGCCAGCTTGTCGTACCGGAAACCCTTGCATGAATAGAACGATCGTTCTATTCTGCGCCCATGCAAGCGGCCACGGCGGGCAAAGGTGCGATCACGCGCGATTCGATCATCGATCGCGCGTACTGGATCGTGCGCCGCGAAGGTTTCGAAGGACTCTCGATCGGCACGGTCGCCACGTCGGTCGGCATGTCGAAGAGCGGCGTCTTCGCGCACTTCGGATCGCGCGAGGAACTGCAACTCGCGGTACTCGATTCCGCCGCGCAGCGATTCGCCGAGCAGGTATTCCTCCCCGCGCTCCGCGAGCGCCGCGGCCTGCCGCGTCTCGAGGCGATCGGCCGCCGCTGGATGGACTGGCTCCTCAGCGAGCAGGGCGGATGCCCGATGGTCAGCGCCGCCATCGAGTATGACGACCGCCCCGGCGTGATCCGCGAGCGAGTGATCTTCTATCAGACGCGCCTTCGCGCCGAGCTCGCGCGCGCGATCGAAATGGCCGTCGAAACCGGCGAGCTCGGCAAGGACACCGACTCGATGCAGCTCGCGTTCGAGCTCTTCGGCATCGAGCTCGCGATGCACCACGACAGCCGGCTGTTCGGCTTCGAAGAGGCGCGCTCGCATGCCCGACGCGCCCTCGAGCGCCTGATCGCTTCCTGCCGCGCCTGATCCGGAGGCTTCCATGTTCGCGCGCGCTCCCTCGGCACATAAAAGCACGATCGTTCGTAAAAATGTCGCGCCGCCGCTGATCCGGATCGCATTCGCGGCTGGCAGCTGGATCGCGCCGGCCGCGACGATCAAGCGCGCGGCCGACGCGTTCTGCACGCCGTCCGCCGAAGCACGCCGCAAGGCTGCGGCGGCGGGCGAAGCAGGCGCCGCGAGGTCGACGCTGACGGTCGGCGCGAACACGATCGAGGTCTATCGCTGGGGCGATCCCGCGACTCAGCCGCATGTTCTCCTCGTCCACGGCTGGTCCGACTACGCGCTGCGTTTCGTGCCGCTCGTCGATGCGCTGCGGGCGGCCGGGTTCGCCGTCGTCGCGTTCGATCAGCCCGGACATGGCCGCAGCACCGGCGCAACCGCGACGCTGCCCGAGTTCGCGCGCTGCCTGCGCGCGGTCGGCGGCGCGTTCGGTTCCGCATTCGCGGTTGTCGGCCATTCGATGGGCGGCGCCGCGGCCGCGATCGCGCTGCACGACGGACTCGACGCGAAACGCGCGGTCCTCATCGCGCCGCCGGCGGATCTCGCGGCGGCTGCGGATCGTTTCGCCGATTTCGTGGGCCTCGCTTCGCATCTTCAGGGCCCGCTGCAGCGGCATCTCGAAACGCGCGCGTCCGTCACGTTCGAAGCGCTCGAGGCGCATCGCAACGTGCGCGAGATCGGCCGGCCCGCGCTCGTGATCCACGACATCGCCGATCGCGAAGTGCCGTGGAGCGAGGGCGAGCGTTACGCGCGGTTCTGGCCGTCCGCGCGCCTTCTCAGCACGGTCGGGCTCGGGCACAACCGCATCCTCGGCGACACGGCAGTCATCGGTGCGGTACTCGATTTCCTGCGCGGCGACGACGTCGGGAAGCGAATCGTATCGACGACCGATCTTCCCTTCGGCCTCGCGTGACGCGCCGCGATCAACCCTTGCTGCTGCGTGGAAACTGCGGCAGCGCACAGTTGACGATTTCCCAGCCGAGCTTCTCGCCGGTCCAGATCTCGCGCTCCGGGGCGAACGCATCGGGCTCGTCGAGCGTCGCGATCGGCACGTCGAGGACGTCCGGCCGCCGGTCGCTGCGATAGACGAGCGGCGTTCCGCAGTCGCCGCAGAAGCTGCGCGTCACGTGCCCGGACGAACGACGCTCGCGCGGCGTCCCGCCGAGGATCGCGAACGACGCGGCAGGAAAGATCGCCCACGCGACGGTCGGCGCGCCGGATGCGCGCCGGCAAGATCCGCAGTGGCAGAGCGTTCGAGCCGCGGGTTCCTCCGTCGCGCGATAGCGGATCGCGCCGCAGAAGCAGCCGCCTTCGATGATGCGTCCGGCCATCAGCGTTCTCCTCGTCAGGCTGCGGTCGACGTGCGATGGAACGACACGCCCGCGATCACGAGCGCGATACCGACCATCTCGACGTGCGCCGGAATCTGACCGAGCACGAGCGCACCGATGATCGTCGCCGTCGCCGGCAGCAGCGCGAGCATGAGCGCGAACGTCGAGCGCGGCAGGCGCGCCATCGCGAGCTGGTCGCAGACGTACGGAATCACGGACGAGCAGAGGCCGACGCCGATCGCCGCAAGCAGCAGCCGGATGTCGTGGAAGGCAGGCAGTGCATCGTGGAACCCGATCGGCGCGGCGGCGACGGCCGCGATGAGCATCGCGGCGCCGAGCCGATCGATGCCGGACGCACCGCCGTCGCGCGCGAGCGCGTGTCCCGCGACGATGTAGCCCGCGAACAGCGCGCAATTCGCGAACGCGAAGAAATACGCGAGCGGTTCGCCGTCGAAGCGCACGCGGGTCAGCAGCGACACGCCTGCGACGGCCACCGCGACCGCGACGACGTTGCGCCGGTCGCGAAGCCCGACGAACGCGAGCGCGATCGGCGCCAGGAACTCGATCGCGCCGACCGTCGCGAGCGGCAGCCGCGCGATCGCGAGATAGAACACCGAGTTCATGAGCGCGAGAATCACGCCCATCGCGATCAGGAGGCCAAGTTGCGGTTTCGTCGCTGTCGCGAGCACGCGCCACGTCTTGCGCCAGAGCGCGAACGCGACCGCGGCCGTCACGATGCGCAGCCACGCGACGCCGAGCGCGCCGATCGACTGGAACAGCAGCACCGCGAACGCGGGGCCGAGATAGTGGAACAGCGCGCTTGCGAGGAAATACGCCTGTGGCGGAATTGCGCGCGGAGCATCCAGCGGAAGATCCGGTGATCTCATGGCTTTCCTCCATGATCGAGCGATATCTTGTGTGCTATTGTCGAAAGCAAGGTCATTCATTTGAATGACGAAAGAAAGGAAATGCAGAGGAAATTTCTTCGATGCCAAGGAAAAACGAAAGAAATTCCTTCGACAAGCCTGACGCCATCCTCGATGCGACGAATCTCGAGATCCTGGCTCATCTCGTCGACGAGCCGCGCCTCGCGATGAGCGAGCTCGGCCGCCGCGTCGGCATGTCCGCGCCGGCAGTCGCCGAGCGCGTGCAGCGCATGCAGGAAGCCGGCGTGATCCGCGGCGCACGGCTGGATCTCGATCAATCCGCGCTCGGCCTCGGCATTACCGCATTCGTCCGAGTGCGCCCGATGCCGGGCCGGCTTCAGGAAATCGGCGATCTCGCGCGCAGGACGCCCGAGATCGTCGAATGCCATCGCGTGACGGGGGAGGACTGCTTCATCATGAAAGTGCTCGTCGGGCGCGTGGAGCTGCTCGAAGCGGTGCTCGACGAGATACTGAAGTACGGCAACACGACGAGCTCGATCGTGCAGTCGACGCCCGTGCCGCTGCGGGCGCCGCCGTTGCCGGAGATCAGGAGACGCTGACCGAGGCCGCGGATCGCGCCAAAACGAGCGCCCGGGCAGAGGCGTCGCCGGCCGATCGCGGAGGAAAGGGTACAATTCGTGATCGATCGAAGTCGCCGAACCGCACATATGAGCACCACAGCCCAGCACGTCGTCGCGGATCCTTCGGCGGAGCGCGCGCCGCTCCGCTTCGTCACCGCGGCAAGCCTCTTCGACGGTCACGATGCCGCGATCAACATCATGCGCCGGCTGATCCAGGCGCAGGGCGCGGAGGTGATCCACCTCGGCCACAATCGCGCGGTCGAGGATGTCGTGCGCGCGGCATTGCAGGAAGACGCCGACGCGATCGCGGTCTCGTCGTACCAGGGCGGCCACGTCGAGTACTTCAAGTACATGGTCGACATGCTGAAGCAGCGCGGCGCGGGACACGTGCGCGTGTTCGGCGGCGGCGGCGGCACGATCACGCCCGAGGAGATCGCCGAGTTGCAGGCGTACGGCGTCGAGCGCATCTATCACCCGAACGACGGCATGCATCTCGGCCTCGTCGCGATGATCGAGGACGTCGTGCGACGCGCGCAGGAGCATCGTCTGCCGACCGAGCGTCCCGCGCGCGTTTCGCTCGACGACGAGATTTCGATCGGCGAGATGCTTTCGGTCATCGAGGACGGTTCGCTCGACGAATCGGATCTCGCGCGCCTGCGCAAGGAATGGCAGCTCGCGGGCGGCAAGACGCCCGTCGTCGGCATCACGGGCACGGGCGGCGCGGGCAAGTCGAGCGTCGTCGACGAATTGCTGCTGCGCTTCCTGCATGCGTTTCCGGAAATGCGCATCGCGGTGCTCGCGGTCGATCCGACGCGCCGCCGCTCGGGCGGCGCGCTGCTCGGCGACCGCATCCGCATGAATTCGCTGCGCTCGAAGCGCGTGTTCATGCGCTCGATGGCGACGCGCCGTCAGCACGCGGCGACGAACGCGGTGCTGAAGGATTGCATCGCATGCCTCAAGGGCCTCGGCTACGACCTCGTGATCGTCGAGACCGCGGGCATCGGTCAGTCCGATTCGGAGATCGTCGATCTCGTCGACTTCCCGATGTACGTGATGACGAGCGACTACGGCGCCGCGAGCCAGCTCGAGAAGATCGACATGCTCGATTTCGCCGAGCTCGTCGTGCTCAACAAGTTCGACAAGCGCGGCGCCGAGGATGCGCTGCGCGACGTTCGCAAGCAGTGGAAGCGCAATCGCGTCGCGTTCAAGCTGAAGGACGACGAGATCCCCGTCTATCCGACGATCGCGAGCCAGTTCAACGATCCTGGTGTGACGTGGATGTTCGCGAATCTCTGCCGCCTGCTGCGCGAAAAGCTGCACCTGCCAGCGGGGAAATTCACGCCGGAAATCGATACGTCGCTGAAGGAACCGCGCGCGACCGTGCTGATTCCGGGCCAGCGCGTGCGCTATCTCGCGGAGATCGCGGAGCAGGGCCGCGGCATCAACGCCGACATCGAAAAGCAGGCCGAAGCCGCCGATCGCGCGCAGGCGATGTGGCAGGCGCTGCATGAGGTCGAAGACCCGAAGCTCCCGAAACCCCTCGATCTCTACGACGCGGACGACGTCATAGGGTGGGCTTCAGCCCATCGCGGCGATGCGACGGACGCGAAGAGCGGTGGGCCGAGGCCCGCCCTATCGGTGGATCGCTCCGTGCTCGTCTTGCGTCAGCGTTATCAGGATGCTCTGAAGTCGCTGACGACCGAATCGATCTCGCTGCTGCGCGAATGGCCGCAGCGACTCAAATCGATCACCGACGAGCATTACGTCTACGAAGTGCGCGGCAAGCCGGTCGAAGGCAACAACTACGTCGAATCGCTCTCGCACCAGATGGTGCCGAAGATCGCGGCACCGACGTACAAGAGCTGGGGCGAGCTCTTGACGTTCCTCTGCAAGGAAAACCTGCCCGGCGCGTATCCGTACACGGGCGGCGTGTATCCATATCGCCGCACGGGCGAGGATCCGACGCGCATGTTCGCGGGCGAGGGCACGCCCGAGCGCACGAACCGTCGATTCCATTATCTGTCGGTCGGTCAGAAAGCCGCGCGCCTGTCGACCGCGTTCGACTCGGTCACGCTCTACGGCGAGGACCCGGCCGAGCGCCCCGACATCTACGGCAAGATCGGCAATTCGGGCGTCAGCATCGCGACGCTCGACGAC
>DASZYR010000153.1:0-1675 GCA_035545255.1 Rhodanobacteraceae bacterium | reverse complement strand
GTCCGGCAAGTTCAAGTGCGGACACGCGTTCAAGAGCCACATCCTCACGAAGAAGCCGACCAAGCGTAAGCGCGGCCTTCGTGCCACCAACCATGTGCGCAAGGAAGACGCCGGCCGCGTCGCGCGCATGATGCCGTACGCGTAAGGAGAGACGACCATGGCACGAGTCAAGCGTGGCGTCATCGCCCATCGCCGTCACAAGAAACTCCTCGGCAAGGCCAAGGGTTACTACAACGCGCGCCGCAAGGTGTTCCGCGTCGCCAAGCAGGCCGTCACCAAGGCGCTGCAGTACGCGTACATCGGCCGCAAGCAGAAGAAGCGCAATTTCCGCGCGCTCTGGATCGTCCGCATCAACGCGGCGGCCCGCCAGTACGGCATGAGCTACAGCCGCCTGATGAACGGCCTCAAGAAGGCCGGCGTCACGGTCGACCGCAAGGTGCTCGCCGACATCGCCGTGCACGACATCAAGGCGTTTGGCGTGCTGGCTGACAAAGCGAAGGCCAGTCTCGCCGCGTAAATCGTTTTCGGTGCTTTCGCCGGAGCGAATGCAGTACAACGCGGGAAGGAGGCCTCGGCTTCCTTCCCGTTTTTTTTCGACGACCCTTTCAAGGTCGTCGTCCCCGCCTTCGCGGGGAAGACGGATGAGAGCGTTATCTGGATCGTTGCAATGACCCCACTCGCCGAAATCACGACTTCGCTCGACGACATCGCCGCTGCCGAATCGCTCGAATCGCTCGACGCGCTCCGCGTCGCGCTGCTCGGCAAGAACGGCGCGATCACCGCGGCGCTGAAATCGCTCGGCGCGCTCGCGCCCGACGAGCGCAAGGCGCGCGGCGCTGAAGTGAATCGCGTGAAGGAGCAGATCGCCGATGCGATCGCCGTGCGCAAGCTGACGCTTGAAAAGGCGGCGCTCGACAAGCGCCTCGCCTCCGAGCGCATCGACATCACGCTGCCCGGCCGTCGCGCCGAGCGAGGCGGCCTGCATCCGATCACGCGCACGCTCGATCGCATGACGGAGATCTTCGCGCGACTCGGCTACGACCTCGCCGACGGCCCCGAGATCGAGGACGATTTCCACAACTTCGAAGCGCTGAATTTCCCGCCGCACCATCCGGCCCGCGCGATGCACGACACGTTCTATTTCGAGCCGGACAAGAGCGGAATCGCCCGCCTGCTTCGCACGCACACGTCGCCCGTGCAGATCCGCGCGGCGACGGGGAAGAAGCCACCGATCCGGCTGATCGCCGCGGGCAAGGTCTATCGCAGCGATTCGGATCAGACGCATTCGCCGATGTTCCACCAGGTGGAAGGTTTGCTGATCGCCGAAGACGTGAGCTTCGCCGATCTCAAGGGCACGCTCGCCGAATTCGTGCGCGCGTTCTTCGAGCGTGATTTCGAGATGCGCTTCCGGCCGAGCTACTTCCCGTTCGTCGAGCCCGGCGCCGAAGTCGACATCCGCTGGGATCGCGACGACGGCACGACGTCGTGGCTCGAAGTGCTCGGCTGCGGCATGGTGCATCCGAACGTGCTGCGTGCGTGCGAGATCGATCCCGAGAAATACACGGGCTTCGCGTTCGGCATGGGCGTCGAACGGTTCGCGATGCTGCGCTACGGCGTCCGCGATCTTCGTCAGTTCTTCGAAAACGATCTGCGCTTCCTGAAGCAGTTCGCGTAG
>DASZYR010000152.1:0-23186 GCA_035545255.1 Rhodanobacteraceae bacterium | reverse complement strand
CGACGCCGAAGACGCGCAAGGCGCGACCGCGCTGATTCGCGCCGCAGGCTCGGGCTACGCAGGACTCGTCGTGCGCCTCGTCGAAGCCGGCGCGAGCAGCGCGCACGCAGCGAGCTCGGGCATCCACTGCCTCGCCGCCGCAGTCAGCGCGCGCCGCGAAGCCGTCGTGCGCACGCTGCTGACCCACGGCGTCGCACCGGACATGCGCATGCCCGGCGGCGGCACGGCCTTGATCCTCGCGGCCGCGCTCGGCCTTCCGCATCTCGCGAGTGCGCTGCTCGAAGCCGGCGCCGACGCGAACGCCGCGGACGATCTCGGAACGACGCCACTGCTAGCCGCCGCGCAAGCCGGATTTTTCGCGGCAGCCGATACCGCCGCGATCCGCGAATTGCTGGAGATCCTGCTGCGCGCGGGCGCCGGTCTCGCAGCGACCAACCCGTCGGGCCAGGACGCCGTGCTCGTGCTGCTTGGAGCCGGTGCTCCGCCCGGCACGCCTTGCGATGGCGAGCATCTCGCCGCGCTCGTCAAGGTCCTGCTGCAACGCGAAGCGGCGGTCGACACGCAGGACCGCCGCGGCGTGACGCCATTGCACGCCTGCGCGATCCATGGCCTGCTCGGTTGCGCCCGCGCGCTGAAAGCAAACGGCGCCCGTATCGAGCAGACCGATCTCGTCGGCCGTACGGCCGGCGAAGTCGCTGCAATGCTCGGCTACGTCGACGTTGCCGCCGAGCTCGGCGCCGAGCGCGCGCCGATACCAAGCGCGAGGCAGACACTACGCAGGCCGGCACGCGCATCGGATTGACGGATATGGGATCGCTCGCCCGATCGCGAGCTCGAAGGAGGCTCGGATGTCATCTCGCCGGTTCGTCTGGTTTCTTCGTTTCGCCGTCGTCGCGGCAGCCATCGGCGTTTCGGTTGCAGCAGCCGCCGAGGACGCATCGTTCGAGCGCACGTTCTCCAGCGCGTACGGCGAGCTGCTCGCGAACTCGAAGACGGCCTACGGCGACAAGCATTACGACGAAGCGGCTCCGCTGCTGAAGAAGGCCGCGTGCGCCGGCGACAAGGAAAGCCAGTGGCTCCTCGGCCACATGTATCTCGCTGGCACCGGCGTCGAAAGAAACGATCTCGTCGGCTATTCGTGGCTCAAGGTCGCCGCCGAGTTTCAATCGTCGGAATACCGCGACACGGTCCAGCGCATCGAGCAGGCGATCGATCCGAAGCAGCTGCCGGCCGCCAGAGCGGCGGCGCAGAAATACGTCGACGCCTACGGCCTTCGCACGACGAACATGAGCTGCGCGCGCACCGCATCGCGGCACGGCCACATCCTCGACCAGATCACCTGCACGCCGCGCTCGGAAGGGCGGGTCGTGCTGTTGCGTCGATGCGAAGACGAATCGTCCTCGAAGCCGACGGCCGACGCTCCCGCGAAGTAGACGCGATCGAGGATCAGCTCTTCATGCGCCGGTAAAGCGGCCACGGAAGGCAGCGCACGAGGAGCGCGACGAACGCCCACCAGCGCGGCAGGTAACGACGCGAAGATCCGCCGTCGAGGCGGCCGACGACGATGCGCGCTATCGCTCGCGGATCGGCGGCGGGAAGCGGCAGCTTCATTCCGTACGTCAGGTTCGTCGCCATGAAGCCGAGCTCGTACATCTGCACGCGAAGCTCGCGCGGCCGGTAGCGCTGCCGCAGGCTTTCGTACAACGAAACCAGCGCGCGCTTCGTGCTCGCGTAGACGACGTTGCGACCGCGCCCGCGTATCGCGGCAACGCTGCCGAACAGGACGATCGTACCCCGCGCCCCGACGAGTCGCGGCAACAGCGCGTGCACGATCGCAAGCGGCGCGTGCAGGTTCACGGCGAGGAGTTGCCCGATGCCGGCGGCGTCGAGCGAGAGATCGTCGTCTTCGCGCGACTGACCGATCGGCAGCAGCAGCGCCTTCACCGGCGACAAACCGTCGAGCGCCGCGGCGATGCGCGCGCCGGGATCGGCTTCACGGCCGAGATCGAGCGCGAGCGCGCGCGTCGCGATGCCGTGCGCGACCTCGAGGCTCGCGCCGAGCGCATCGAGATCGCGCCGGTCCGAGGCGACAAGCAGGAGCGAGTGGCCCTTGCGCGCGAGCTCCTCGGCGAGCGCGCGGCCGAGTCCGCTCGATGCACCGATCACGATCGCGGTTGCCGCATCGCCCCTCACAACGCGAGTCTCCGCGCGAGCTCCGAGCCGTGCAAGCCGTCCGGATTGAACGCGGCGAGCCGCTCGCGCGCTGCATCGAAGCCGGTGATCGCGCGGCGCGCCGTCGCGCCGTCGAGCGTCGATTCCTTGATCAGGTTCGCGCGCCCGCCGTGCGCGATCGCGATCCCGGCCAGCGCTTCGAGGAACGCGCGCTGACGCGATTCCGCCGGCGCCGGAATCTGGATCGCGAGCGCGATGCCGACTCCGTCGAACGCGAATCCGTCGGGCTCGCCGGCGAAAAGCTTGCTCGCGATCAACGCGATGCGCGGGCTTTCGCGCGCGACGTGCTCGGCAAGCGCGCCCGCGAAATCGTCGAAGCGCGCATGCGGCACGAGCCACTGCGCTTCCGCCATGCCGGCGTTGCCGAAACCCGCGAAGTACGTGCGAGCGTCGTTCAGCGGAAACAGCGCCGCCGCGAGCGGCAGCGGCGACTGGCCCGGCCGGCGCCACCGCGCGCCCAACAGCGTGTTCGAGAGCCCGATGCCGGCGCGATTCCACAGCGCGAACGGCAGCGGATCGATGCGCGCCGGCAAGTCGTGCGCCGCGGGCGGAACGTCGAACGACCGCGGATCGGCCGCGTCGCTCGCAAGCCCGACGCGGATCACGCCGCGCCCGAAATGCCGCGCGCGTCCGTCGTGCCAACCATAGAGCACCGGCGCATTCGACGCCTCGCGCAGCGCGCGAGCCCCTTCGGCGAGGTTCGAAACCGGAACGCGGCGCACGACGAGCGAGGCCGGCGGACGCGCCAGCCGCAGCACCGCGCGCGTGACGATGCCGGTCAGGCCGAACCCCGCGAACGTCGCGGCGAAGAGATCCGGATTCTCTGCCGTGCTCGCGACGCGCGAAGTGCCGTCGGCGGTCAGGAGCTCCAGATGCTCGACGACCGCACGGAACGTCCCGTCGCGCGCAGGATTCTTGCCGTGCACGTCGGCGGCGATGCAGCCGCCGATCGTCGCGGCCGGATGGCCCGGCGCGACCGCGAGATACCAGCCGCGCGAGAGCGCGAAGCGCTGCACGTCGCCGATGCGCGCGCCGGCCTCGACGCAAAGGCGTCCGTCGCGCTCGTCGAAGGCGAGGATGCGATTGAACGCCGCGAGCGACTGGCTGACCGCGCCAGCGCCGAAGCTCGCGGCGACGTAGGAGATGCCGCTGCCGCGCGCGATGCGCGGCACGTCGCGCGGCAACGCTTCGAGCAGGCGGTAGCGGTCCGGCCGTTGCACGCGGCAACGCGCGCGGTACTGGCGGTCGAAGCTCGAAAGATCGGCCTCTCCGAGCGCGAAACCGCGCCCGTCGTCCCGCGCCGCGGAGGTCACGCGGTCTCTTCCTCTTCGCCGGTATCGACTTCGAACAGCCGTTGCAGATCCGCGCGCGCCTCTTCGGCGGTCTGCAGGAGGGCAGCCTCGTCGTCGTAGACCGGATACTGGTTCGCCAGCACGCGCTCGTCGTGCTCGCGGAAGCGGCGCAGGTGCTCTTTCGCGGTCGCCTCGTCGTAGCCGAGCGCGACCAGCACGTAGCGCGCGATCTCGAGGCTCGAGAAGAACGTGTCGCGCACGATTTCGTCGACGTTGATGTCCATCAGCCGGAACACGTGCTGGCGGTTGCGCGCGCGCGCGAAAACCTTGAGATGCGGGAAATGCCGCTTGAGGATGCGCGCGGTTCGCAGGTTCTCCTCGGGATTCTCGGTCGCGATCACGAAGATCTCGGCCTTGTCCGCCTGCGCTGCGCGCAGAAGATCGAGATGCGTCGCGTCGCCGTAGAACACCGTGTTGCCGAAGCGCCGCACGAAATCGACCTGCTCGGCGTCGCGCTCGAGCGCGGCGAACGGAATGTGATGCGCGTTCAGAATGCGCGCGACGATCTGGCCGACGCGGCCGAATCCGGCGATGATCACACGCGGCTGCACGCCCTCGACGCGATCGAAATCGCGCGCCGGCTTGCGTGCCTTCTTGTCGAGCGGGCTGATCTCGGCGCGCATGCGCACGAGCAGCGGCGTCGCTGCCATCGACAGCGTGATGACGAGAACCAGGAGATCTCGCTGCGCCGGATCGATCAGGCCGTTCGAAGCGGCGAGCGCGAACACGACGAACGCGAACTCGCCGCCTTGCGAGAGGATCGCCGCCAGCGCGAGCGACTGCGCGTGGTCCTCGCGCGCCGCGCCGCGCGAGATCGCGTACAGCACGAGCGCCTTGACGGCGAGCAGCGCGGCAAGCAGCGCGCCGATCAGCTGCGGTTCGCGCATGACCATGTCGATGTCGAGCGACATGCCGACGCTGACGAAGAAGAGGCCGAGCAGCAATCCGCGGAACGGCTCGATCTGCGCCTCGATCTCGTGGCGATATTCCGAGTCGGCGAGCAGCACGCCGGCGAGGAACGCGCCGAGCGACATCGAGATGCCAGCCAATTCCATCAGCCAAGCCGTGCCCATGACGACGAGCAGCGCCGTCGCCGTGAAGACTTCCGGAGAACCGGCACGCACGGCGGCGCGAAACATCGGCCGCAGCAGGTAGCGGCCCCCGACGACGACGATCGCGATCGTCGAGATGATGCGAAGCGCCGCGAGCGCGCCCTCGGCCGGACTCGCCGTCGGATGCGCGATCACGAGCGCCGGAATCAACGCGAGGATCGGAATGGCCGCGACGTCCTGGAACAGGAGGATCGCGAAGCCGAGCCGTCCATGAGCGGTCTGCAGCTCCTTGCGCTCGGCCAGAATCTGCAGGTCGATCGCCGTCGACGACAGCGCGAGACCGAGGCCGACGATCAGCGCGCTTTTCCAATCGAGCCCGAGCACGAGCGCGATGCCGCCGATCGCGAGCGTCGTCAAGGCGAGCTGCAGGCTGCCGATGCCGAACACCGTGCGGCGCATGACCCAGAGCCGCTGCGGCGAGAGCTCGAGGCCGATCACGAACAGCATCAGCACGACGCCGAGCTCTGAAATCTGGCTGATCTCCTCGGTGTTGCCGATGAGACGGATGCCGGAAGGACCGATCAGCGCGCCGGCGGCGAGATAACCCAGCACGGCGCCGAGCTGCCAGCGCTTGGCCAGCGGCACCGCGATGACGGCGGCGAGCAGCAGCACGACCGCGTATTGAAGAAAGCCATGGGTCTGCACGGATCCTCCGTGCCGGGATTATGGCACGCGCGGGATCGTCGACCGGCCCGCATCGCGACGCATCTCAGGCCGTGAGATCGCCTTGCCGCAGCATCGCGGCGTCAATCGGAGACCGATCGCCATGCTCATCGCACCCTGTCCGGTGTCGCCCGCGAAAAGGCCCGCGGCGCTGAACCGCCCGGCCGCCCGTCCTGCACGCACGAAACCGCTGACCGGCAGCCTGCTTGCCTGGGCCGCGACCGGCGTCGGCGTCCTGCTGCTGGTGCCGTTCGCGCGAGGCGACCGTTTCTTCGGCGCGACGCTGCCGTTCTGGCTCGTCGTCGCGCCGCTCGTCGATCTTGCCTGGGTCGAGCGCCGCCGTATCGCGCGCTGCGTGACCGAAGGCTGGCGCGCATTCGCCCGCGCGCGACCCGCGCGCAACGTGCGGTCTCAGCGCATCGCGCGCCGCGCGTGCAGCGTCGCGAGATCGTAGAGCACGTAGCCGCGGTCCTCGACGAGCTTGACGTCGGGCTTCGCACGAAGCTCGCGCTCGGCTGCGAGCACGGCCGGCGCCATCTCGCGCTTCAGCGGATCGCGGTCGTCGCGTGGCATGACCAGATAGTCGATGCCGTGGTCAGCGAGATACGCGACGAACGCGTCGCTGCTCTCGAGCGGTTCCTGTCGCCAGTACTCGTAGAAGTTGAGCGTCTCGAATGTCGCGGGCAGGCGGAACGCGGAGCGGTCCCTGACGTAGCCGACCGCGCGCGCGGTACCCGGAACCGCGCGAAGATAATCCGCGATGTACGCGATGCCGTCGGCCTTGAAGATGCGCGCGTTTTCGCGAGGAAGATCGAGCACGGAGCGCGTCAGGTCGAAATCGAACGTGCGCGTGCCGGTCGCCCAGCCCGCGCTCACGAAACTGTATGCTGCCTGGAATACCACGAACAGCGGCAGCGTCGCGAGCAGGAGCCGCGACGACATGCCTTCGGGCAGCCGTTTCAGCGCAGCGCAGCCGCCGATCGCGATGGCGAGCGCGACCGGCAGCACGAAATAGTTGCCGTCGCCGCCGCGCTCGGGGTTGCGGTAGAAGAGCAGCAGCGCGAGTCCCGTCAGCAGCACGACGATGAGCACGGGGGCGACGCGCGCCCGCGTTTCGTCCGCGGGTTTGCGCACGAGCAGCATCGCGACGAGCGCGAGCGCGAAGAGATGGAGCCAGACGTTGCCGATCCAGCTGATGACCATGTGGCCGAGCACCTGCGGCCGGAACAGCTGATCGACGAGCAGCGCCGGCAGGTCGTGCCAGTCGAGCGGCGGTCCTCCGCCCAGAAGACCGGCGGGCGGTTTCAGCGTGAGGCCGAATTCGGCGAACAGGCGCAGCAGCGGTTCCGGCCCGATCAGCGGCACGCCGGCAAGCAGCCACGTGCGGGCGGTCACGAATCCCGCGACGACGAGCGCGGCGGCCGCGATCGCGATCGCGAACCGGCGTTCCGACGTCGCATCGATCGCGCGCGGCCGGCCGTTGCGCCACCAGAATCCGATGAGCGCCGCGAAGATCGCGACGATGTAGGGCGGGGCGGAGAGCTTGCTCGCGAACGCGAGCGCAAAGCCGGCGATCGTCCAGGCGAACGCGCTGGCGCGGCCTTCGCGCGCGAAAGCGGCCGCTTCGATGCACGCGAGCAGGAGCGCCCATGCCGAGAAGAGGTCGGGCTTCGGCGACAGCGCGCTGTTCGCGATTGCGGGCACGGTTGCGACGAGCGCGACGAGCAGGAGCCGCGTGCGCGAACCCGGCACGATCGGTTTCAGGATCTGCGCGCATGAAAGCGCGACGAGCGCGAGCACCGCGATCGACAGCCCTTCGATCACGCTCGTGTCGTGCAGCCCGCTGACCGGAATCAGCAGCAGCTCCCAGAGCTTCGGGTAGTAATTGACCGGCGCGACGAGCTCGAGCGATCTGAACACCGAGCCGGTCGCGACGAGCGAATATTCGCCGCGCAGGCCGTACCACCAAGCATCGAAGCCGCTCACGAGGTTCGTGCGCGCCGCGAGGCAAAGGAACCATGCTCCGATCGCAGCGACGATCGCACGCTCCGATCCGCCGAGCGTCGCGAAGCGCCGCGCGAGATGAACCGTCAGCGGCGTCTGTCGCGCGACGACGGCCGGAATCGCGAACAGCAGCGTCCACGCGCGCAGGGCCTGGATCGATCCGATTCCGAATGCGGACAGCGTCCACGCGCCGAGGCTCCAGAGCACGATGCCCGCGGCTGCGAGACGCAGGTAGCCGCGCGCGTCGGCCGCGCGCGCGGCGCCGCAGAGCTTCGCGGCGAACGCGCCGGTGCCGATTAGCGCTTCGAGGTAAAGCACGTCGACGAACATCGGCAGATCGACATAGTGGCGGCGAAGATAGAGCTCGCCGATCGCGACGAGCAGCAACGCGCGCCAGACCTTCGAACGCACGACGCCCGCGACGATCGCGAGCAACGCCGCGAGCGCGAGCACTTCGATGCCGCCTTGCCATGTCCGCGGTCTCGCCAGATGCCAGCCGAACGGACCTTTGTCGACGAGCTGATCGATCACGATGCCGATGAACGCGATCGTGCCGGCCGCGATCAGCAGCGCGAGAACGTACGAGGGCCACCGCTCGCCGGCGCGCGGCGCGTTCGCGGCGATCCGCGCGCGAGCGTCAGCCGCGCAGGCCAAGCCGCTTGCGCTCCATGCGCCGCAGGAACTCGTCCATGATGCGGCGATAAAGGTCCTCGCCGAGATACGCATCCTCGACGCCGGCGTCGATCGAAGGGTTGTCGTTGACTTCGATGATCGCGAGCCGGTCGCTCGACTGCTTGAGGTCGACGCCATAGAGCCCGTCGCCGATCGCCGCGGTTGCGCGAAGCGCGAGCTTGACGACGTCGGCCGGTGCCTCGCGCACCGGCAACGTCTCGAAACCGCCCGATTTCGCGCTGCCTTTCGCGGCGTGGTTGTAGATCTGCCAGTGGCCGCGCGACATGTAGTACTTGCAGGCGTAGAGAGGCTCGCGGTTCAGGATGCCGATGCGCCAGTCGAACTCGGTGAACATGAATTCCTGCGCGAGCACGAGCGCGGTGTGCTGGAAGAGATCGTCGGCGGCGGCTTTCAGCCGCTCGGCGCTCTCGACCTTGACGATGCCGCGCGAGAACGAGCCGTCCGGAATTTTCAGCACGAGCGGGAAGCCCAGCAGATCCGGCAATTCCGCGAGCTTCTTCGGCTCGTCGCGATAGAGGATCTCGGTCTTCGGCGTCGGGAGCTTCTTCGCCTTCATGAGATCGTGCAGGTAAATCTTGTTCGTGCACTTCAGGATCGACGACGGATCGTCGATGACGACCATGTCTTCCTTTTCCGCCTTGTTCGCGAAGCGGTAGGTGTGGTTGTCGAGCGCCGTCGTCTCGCGGATGAAGAGTCCGTCGTATTCGGCGAGGCGCGTGTAGTCGTTCTTGGTGATCGCGTCGACCTCGATGCCGAGCTCGGCGCCGGCCTCGACGAACGCCTTCAGCGCGCGCTTGTTCGACGGCGGCATCGGATCGTTCGCGTCGCAGAGCATCGCGAGATCGAAGCGGAATTTCTTCCTCGCGCGCGGCTTGCGCCAGAGCTTCTTCGAGAACTTGTCGAGCGCCTGCGCGAACGCGTCCTCCTGCGGATCGGACAGCGTGTGCAGGCCCGTCGGCTTGATCGCGCTGATCTGCCAGACGCGCTCGCGCTCGAACTCGATGCGCAGGATCGGGCATGGGAACGTCTCGAACACCTGCCGCGCGATGTCCTCGAGCGATTCGGACGCGGTCTCGCCGAAGTAGACGAGCACTCCGAAATCGGTCGTGTCGCGCCCGCCGTCGGGCAGGAATTTCTGGAGCTTCTGGTTGAGGTCGTCGATGTCGAGCCCGTACAGCGAGCGGCGGCGCAGGTCGTTGATCGCGCGCACCGACGGGATGACCTTGTGCCCGCGCGCCTCGGCGAGCAGCGAGACGTAGTAGCCGGTGCCGAGATACTTGTAGCTCCGGCAGAGATTGATGACCTGCGTGCGCTCGTCGTCGGCGCCGACCGGCTCCTTCAGGTAATCCTGCGCGGTGACGACGTTGTCCGACGGGTAATACGAGCCCCAGTCGGACGCTTTCTCGACGACGATGACGAGCCGGCTCATGCGTTCGGATCAGCGAAGGCTGAAGGAGTCGCCGCGGTGTGGGGCAGGGGCGGGATGAGCGGTCGGCATGCGTGCGGCGCGGAGTTTGGCACAACCGCACGCATCCGTGCAGCCGGAGTCCGCGACCGCCGCGCGCCTTCGCGGGCGCCGTTGCGACGGGACGATGCGTCGACTAGGCTCGCGGCGTGCCAAGACTCGGCGCTTCCCCTTCGACCGGCCGAATCCGGCGCGCGCGCGCTGCCGATCTCGCGGCGCTGGTCGCGCTCGAAGATCGCGTTTTCGCCACCGACCGGCTGAGCGCCCGCCAGTGGCGGCGCCATCTTCGCAACGCGTCGGCCGACGTGCTCGTCGCCGATCGCGGCGGCGCGATCGTCGGCGCGGCGGTCGTGTTCTTCCGTTCCGCGCATCGGATTGCGCGACTGTATTCGATCGCGGTCGCACCCGAGGCGCGCGGTACGGGCCTCGGCGAAGCCCTGCTCGCGGCGGCCGAACGATCCGCCCGGCGGCGCGGCTCGACCGCGATGCGGCTCGAAGTGCGCGCCGGCAACGGTGCCGCGCGGCGACTCTACGAGCGCCGCGGCTACCGGCGATTCGGCGTCCGGCTCGCCTACTACGAGGACGGCGCGGACGCGCTGCGTTACGAGAAGGTGTTCGTGCCGGTTCCGGTCCGCACCGCGCGCGTCGGCGCAAGCGTCAGTCCTTCTCGTCCTTGAGCAGAAGGCCGGTCGTCGCGTCGATGTCGACGTCCCAGTCCCCGCCGTCGTGATCGGTCACCTCGGCTTCGTAGATGTAGCCGCCGTTCTTGCGCTCGACTTCGCCGCTCTTCACGCGACCGCCGTGGTGCGTGGCGAGTGCCGCGGCTTGGAGCTCGTCGAGCGGCAGGACGCGGCCGGATTTCACGAGCGGATCGAGCTCGGCGGGTGAAAGGTCCTCGGCGTACGCGACGCTGCCCGCGAGCAGAGCCGCGGCGGTACCGGCGGCCATCAGCCAGTTCGTTTTCATCGGATGAATCCCGATCGCGGCGCCGATTGCGCCGAGCGGAATTCTCGAAGTGTCCGCCTGAACCGGCACGGCCTCGGCGCCGCGCGATTCAGCGCGATTTCACGCTCGAAGCGCGACGCATGCGCAGGCGTGCGCCGGATGCCGAATCGAGCTGCTATAAGATGCCGCCACGTTCGTGAACGCGGAGCGCGGATGACGAAGGCCCCGGGCCCGCGAGGCCTCTCGACGACGGCGACGTCGCCCGCCGGAGAGGAGGGCTACCGGCGGGACATCGACGGGCTGCGCGCGGTGGCCGTGCTCGCGGTCGTCGCGTTCCATGCCTTCCCGACGCGGCTGCCCGGCGGTTTCGCCGGCGTAGACATCTTCTTCGTGATCTCGGGCTACCTGATCACGGGCGTCATCGAGCGGCGCATCGGCACGGGATCGTTCACGTTCGCGGATTTCTACGCGCGGCGCATGAAGCGCATCCTGCCCGCGCTCGTGCTCGTGCTCGCCGCGGCTTTCGCCTGCGGCTGGTTCGCGCTGCTGCCGGAGGAATACGAGCAGCTTTCCAGGCACGTCGCGGCCGGCATCGCATTCGTCTCGAACTTCGCGCTCTGGAGCGAATCCGGATATTTCGACGCGGCCGCCTACGCCAAGCCGCTGCTGCACCTGTGGTCGCTCGGCATCGAAGAGCAGTTCTATCTCGTCTGGCCGCTCGCGCTCTGGGCATGCGCGCGGTTCCGGCGCGACGCGCTGCGGCTCGTCTTCGCGATCGGCGCGATCTCGTTCGCGATCAATCTCGCGACCGTCGGCAAGCATCCGGTCGCCGCGTTCTATTCGCCGCTCTCCCGGTTCTGGGAACTGCAGCTCGGATGCGCGCTCGCATTGCTCGGCCCGCGCATGACTCCGCTGTCGCGCGCCGTTGCCGACGCGCTGTCGATCGCCGGCGCGATTCTCATCGCGCTTTCGATCACGCTGCTCGACGCGAAGCTCGGCTATCCCGGAATGTGGGCGCTCGCACCGACGGTCGGCGCGTTCCTCGTCATCCTTTCGGGTCCGGACGCCTGGTTCTCCCGCAGCGTGCTCTCGCGCGGCGCGTTCGTCGGCATCGGACTCGTCAGCTATCCGCTCTATCTCTGGCACTGGCCGCTGCTCTCGTTTGCGTGGATCGCGGCGAGCGGAATGCCGTCGGTCGGCGTGCGCATCGCGCTCATCGCGGCGGCGATCGTGCTGGCGGTCGCCACTTACCGGCTTGTCGAGAAACCGATCCGTTTCGGAACCGCATTGCGGCGGAGCAAGGTTCCCGCGCTCGCAGCCGCGTCGCTCGCGATCGGCGCGATCGGATTCGTGACCTTCGAGCGCGACGGCGCGCCCGAGCGCTTTCCGGCCGAAGTGCGCGCGCTTGCGAACTTCAAGTACGAGTACAAGACCGACGCGCGCTATCCGGATTGCTGGCTCTCCCGGGAGCAGCCGTTCGACGGGTTCGCTTCGTTCTGCTCGGGCGAAGCCGCGGGCCGCGATCTTGCGGTCCTCTGGGGCGATTCGCACGCGGCGCGCCTCTATCCCGGCCTCAGGGCCGCGCTCGGCGATCGCGTCGCGCTGGCGCAGTTCACGCGCGATGCGTGCCTGCCGGCGCTCGCGATCGCCTATGCGGTCTGCCGGCAGAGCAATGCGTGGGTCGTCGGCGAGATCGCGCGCCTGAAGCCCGAGTCCGTGATCCTGTTCGCCGCGTGGACGCACTACCAGGTCGACTGGAAAGGACCGTCGGCGTCGAAGACTTCGCTGCTCGCGACGATCGACGCGCTGCGCCTCGCGGGCGTGCCGAAGATCGTCGTCGTCGGACCGGCGCCGGTCTGGAAGGGCGGCTTGCCGAAGGTCGCGTACAAGGCGTGGCTCGATGCGCGGCCGTTCCACGTCGTTCCGGAATATCTCGCCGGGGGGCGCGATCTCGGCGTCACGCCCGCAGACGCCGACATGCGCGGCGCTCTCGAAGCGCGCGGTGTCGCCTATTTTTCGATCATGGATTTCTTCTGCAACGCGCGAGGCTGCCTCACGCACGCGCCGGCCGGCGAATCGCAACTCGTCACCTGGGATTCGGGACACCTCACGACCGACGGCGCGCTTCTCGTCGGCAGGCGTCTCGTCGCCGACGGGTTGCTGCCCTAGAAGCTCGTCGCGCGAATCTTCTCGGCCGTCGACGCATCCGCGGGTCGCGCGACGAGCCCGCCGGCGGCGGCGAGCGTCACGTCGAAGCGTCCGCCGTCGACGAGGGGCAGGTACGCGCCGCTGCCGTAGTCGGCGTCGATCCACGGCAGCCACCGGGGAAACGCACGCTTGAGCTGCCAGAGATCGATCGCGTTCGTGCTCGACAAGGCAACGACGCTCTTCGGCGTCTCGGCTTCCTTCGCTGCGTCGCGCCAGCGCCCGCTCAGCCGATCGAGCCGGTAGAGCGCGGGCGCTCCGAGCACGACCGCGCGCGGATCCCACTTGATGACGCGCGCGTCGAGTTGCCAGTCGTCCCCGTCGATCTCGGCGGAGCGGCGCGTGCCGTCCGGCAGCTCGATCGCGATCGCATAACGCCGAGGTGCGATCTGCCGCGTGTCGATCGTCGCGACGTGCGCTTGCGCCGTCAGCCGGCGATAGCCGAGCAGCGCGGTGCCGCCGAGCGCGCCGAGCAGCGCGAGCAGCACGAACACGAGCGACCACAGCGCGCGGTGCGCTGCCGCGACGCGCCGCCGCGAGCGCCAGTGCCGGCGCGCGCCGCCGGCATGGCCGAATGCGATCAGCACGCACAGGATCGCGAATCCGTAGAAACCGATCAGGAACGGCGTCAGCGGCATGGCGCGCAGCATAGCCGTTCGTCGGCGCGACCGCAGGGCTATACTGGCGCCATGAAAACCCGGACGAATGCACGACATCGCGCGAGCCGAGTCGGACTTTGCGCTGCGCGTGCCGGAGGTGTCGACATGCCGGCGATTCGCCGAACGGCCGGCCTGGCCAGGATCGCGGCCCTGCTGATGATCGCGGGCCTGCTTGCGGCCTGCGGCAACAAGGGTCCGCTCGTCAAGCCGAATGCGACGACCCGGCCGGCGCCTGACACGACGATGCCGTCGCCGGATGCGCCCGCGAGGCCTGCCGCGACGGACGGATCGTGAGGCTCGGGATCGCGTGGCGCTCCGCTTCAGCAAGATGCACGGGCTCGGCAACGATTTCGTCGTCGTCGATTGCCGCAGGGTTCCGTTTGCGTTGGGCGATGCCGAGATCCGCCGGCTCGGCGACCGCCACTTCGGCGTCGGCTTCGATCAGCTTCTGACGATCGAACCGGCGCGCGACGCGCGTTCGGCGTTCGCCTACGGCATCTGGAACGCGGACGGATCGCGCGCGCGCCAGTGCGGCAACGGCGTGCGCTGCGTCGCGCGCTGGCTCGTGCGCGCCGGTGCGCTCGCCGAACGCGCTTCGGTGCGGCTCGAGAGTCCGTCGGGCCCGGTCGCGGTCGAGCTGCTCGACGACGGCCGCGTGCGCGCCGAGATGGGCGAGCCCTGCTTCGCGCCGGCCGGGATTCCGTTCGTCGCCGACGAGGAAGCGCGCGACGTCCGCTACCGGATCGACGTTGCCGGCCGCGAGGTCGAGATCGGTGCGGTGTCGATCGGCAATCCGCACGCGCTCGTCGAAGTCGATGACGTCGAGACGGCGGCCGTCGAGGCGCTCGGACCGCAGATCGAGCACGCGAGCGCGTTTCCAGAGCGATGCAACGTCGGTTTCGCCGAGGTGCGCTCGCGTTCCGCGATCCGCCTTCGCGTCTGGGAGCGCGGCGTCGGCGAGACGCTCGCCTGCGGCAGCGGCGCCTCGGCCGCGGTCGCGGTGTTGCGCCGGCGCGGGAGAGTCGATAATGACGTCGCCGTCGCGCTGCCGGGCGGCGAGCTTGGAATACGCTGGAACGGCCCCGGCGAGACGCTGTGGATGACGGGGCCGGCAACATTCGTCTTCGAGGGGGAATGGCATGGCTGATCTCAGCGTCAAGGAAGGCCTCGACGCGATGGAAGTCGCGAGTTATCTGCGCCGGCATCCGGATTTCCTCGGCGAGTTTCCCGACATCGCGCTCTCGCTCGTGCTGCCGCGCGAGCAGGGTCAGGCCGCCTCGCTCGCGAGCTACCAGCTCGATGTCCTGCGCGACAAGAATCGCGAGTTGAACCGCCGCCTGCACGAGCTGATCGAGATCGCGCACGAGAACCAGCTTCTGATGGTGCGCGTGCACACCCTGACGCTCGCGCTGATGCGGGCGACGTCGCTGCCCGAAACCTTGAGCGCGCTGGTCGCCGCGCTGACCGAGGATTTCAACACCGATCTCGTGCGCGTCGTGCTGTTCCGCGCCGACGCCGATCTCCCGGCAGTCGACTGGCTGCTCGTCGAGCCGGACGGCGCGCAGGCGCTGCCGGCGTTCTCGGAATTTCTCAAGCGCGCCGAGCCGCTCTGCGGACGGTTGCAGCAGGACAAGCTCGACGCGCTGTTCGGATCGCGCGTCGGCGACGTCGCATCGGCCGTGCTGCTGCCGGTCGAGGGCGTCGGCATGCTCGCCGTCGGCAGCCCGGATGCGAACCGCTTCCATCCCGGCATGGGCACGGTGTTCCTGAAGCTGATCGCCGAAGGCGTTGCCGCGGCGATCGCGCGCTTCGCGCCGGAGCGATGACGCACGCGCGCTCCATGCTTTACCCAATAGGGTGGGCTTCAGCCCACCGTCGACATCGGACGACTCGAGGATACGCATCGGTAAGCGGTGGGCTGAAGCCCACCCTATGGCGCGAGCTTCGGGAGCGGCAATGAGCGCCGCGCTCGCGCCGAAAGCCGACGCGTTCCTCGCGCATCTGCGCGTCGAACGCCGCTATTCGCCGAGCACGATCGATCACTACGGGCGAGCGCTCGCGACGCTCGTCGACTTCGCCGAGTCTCAAGCGCTCGCGCGCTGGCGCGATCTGCGTCCCGCGCAAGTGCAGGGCCTGCTCGCGAACGAGCATCGTCGCGGCCTCGCTCCAACATCGCTGCGAAGCATCGCCTCGGCCTGGCGCAGCTTCTTCCGCTGGCTTGCGCGCGAAGGCGAAGTCGAAATCAATCCGGCGACGGGACTCCGCTCGCCGCGCGTCCAGCGCAAGCTGCCGCAAGTGCTCGATGCGGACGAGATGGCGGCGCGGGTCGAAGTGCCCGGCGACGATGCCGAAGCGGTGCGCGATCGCGCACTGCTCGAGTTGCTCTATTCGAGCGGCTTGCGCGTCTCGGAATTGTGCGGCGTGCGCTGGCGCGATCTCGATGCCGAAGGCGGCTTCGTGCGCGTGACCGGAAAGGGCTCGAAGACGCGCATCGTGCCGGTCGGCTCGAAAGCGCTCGGCGCGCTCGCCGCGCTGAAAGCACAGGATCCGCCGGACGAAGCCGATCCGCTCGTGCGCGGCCGCGGCGGCAAGCCGCTGACGCCGAACGGCGTGCGCGCGCGCCTCAAGCGTCGCGCGCAGCAGCAGGGCGTGTGGAAGCGCGTCTATCCGCACCTGATGCGCCATTCGTGCGCGAGCCATCTGCTCGAATCCTCGGGCGACCTGCGCGCGGTGCAGGAGCTGCTCGGGCATGCCGACATCGGCACCACGCAGATCTACACGCATCTCGATTTCCAGCATCTCGCGAAGGTCTACGACGCGGCGCATCCGCGCGCGAAGCGGAAGACGGGTTGAGTCCTCCTTACCCCCTCTCCCGCTTGCGGGAGAGGGTTGGGGTGAGGGAAAACGTGAATCGACGTCTCGCGACGATGCTCCGGTCTTCTTCGGGCAATCGAAGGTTCGAAAAATCGAAGCGCTGAACCAACGTGCCCTCACCCTGCCCTCTCCCGCAAAGCGGGAGAGGGGAAAAAGCCAGCGCCCTTGGATTCGAGGCCGAGCTACCCCAATTCCGTGCGTTCGGGAGATCCATCGTCGATGAACGATTCGTTCCACGCCACCACCATCGTATCCGTCCGCCGCGGTGAGCGCGTCGTCATCGGCGGCGACGGGCAGGTCACGCTCGGCAACACGGTCATGAAGGCGAACGCGCGCAAGGTGCGCCGGCTCGGCAAGGGCGACGTGCTCGCGGGTTTCGCGGGCGCTACCGCCGATGCGTTCACGTTGTTCGAGCTGTTCGAGCAGAAGCTCGACAAGCACGGCGCGAATCTCACGCGCGCGGCAGTCGAGCTCGCCAAGGACTGGCGCACGGAGCGAAGGCTCGGAAAGCTCGAAGCGCTGCTCGCGGTCGCGGACAAGTCGACGTCGCTGATCATCTCGGGCAACGGCGACGTGCTCGAGCCCGAGGATGGGTTGATCGCGATCGGCTCCGGCGGACCCTACGCGCTCGCGGCAGCGAAATCGCTGCTGATGCACACCGAGATGGCGCCGCGCGCGATCGTCGAGAACGCATTGAAGATTGCGGGCGACATCTGCATCTACACCAATCACAACGTCACGATCGAAGAACTCTGATCCAGCCCTCGACGTCATGCCCGCGAAAGCGGGCATCCATTTTTCGCCACGATCGAAATGGATTCCCGCTTTCGCGGGAATGACGGCAGCAGCGAACGACCCATATGTCCGAACTCACTCCCCGCGAAATCGTCAACGAGCTCGACCGCTACATCATCGGCCAGAACGCCGCGAAGCGCGCCGTCGCGATTGCGCTGCGCAACCGCTGGCGGCGCATGCAGCTCGATCCGGGGCTCCGCGACGAGGTCACGCCGAAGAACATCCTGATGATCGGTCCGACCGGCGTCGGCAAGACCGAGATCGCGCGCAGGCTCGCGGCGCTCGCGAACGCGCCGTTCATCAAGGTCGAAGCGACGAAATTCACCGAGGTCGGCTGCGTCGGAAAGGATGTCGAGCAGATCGTGCGCGATCTCGCCGATTCGGCGGTCAAGATGGCGCGCGAGCAGGCGAAGTCGCGCGTGCGCTCGTCGGCCGAGGACCGCGCCGAGGACCGCATCCTCGACGCGCTGCTGCCGCGACGTCAGGGCGTCGGTTTCGCGAACGAGCCAGTGCAGAGCGAGCCGCGCGATGCCGACACGCGCCAGAAATTCCGCAAGCAGCTCCGCGAGGGCGCGCTCGACGATCGCGAGATCGAGATCGACGTCGCGCAGAACCTCGGCGTCGAGATCATGGCGCCGCCCGGCATGGAAGAGATGACGAGCCAGCTGCGCGGCATGTTCCAGTCTCTCGCGGGCCAGCGCAGCCAGTCGCGCCGGATGACCATCGCGCAGGCGCGGCCGATCCTCGTCGAGGAGGAGGCCGGCAAGCTCGTCAACGACGAAGAGATCAAGGCGCTCGCGATCCGGAACTGCGAGCAGAACGGCATCGTCTTCATCGACGAGATCGACAAGATCGCGCAGCGCGGCGAATGGAGCGGCGCCGGCGTCTCGCGCGAAGGCGTGCAGCGCGATCTGTTGCCGCTGGTCGAGGGATCGTCGGTGTCGACGAAATACGGCATCGTCAAGACCGACCATATCCTCTTCATCGCGTCGGGCGCGTTCTCGCTCGCCAAGCCGAGCGATCTCGTGCCGGAGCTGCAAGGGCGCTTTCCGATCCGCGTCGAGCTCTCGGCGCTTTCGGCCGACGATTTCCGGCGCATCCTGTCCGAGCCGCAGAGCGCGCTGACGAAGCAGTACACGGCGCTGCTCGCGACCGAAAATGTGACGCTCGAGTTCAGCGACGATGGCATCGCGCGAATCGCCGAGATCGCGTTCCAGGTCAACGAGCGCACCGAGAACATCGGCGCGCGTCGCCTGCATACGGTGCTGGAGCGTCTGCTCGACGAGATCTCGTTCGCCGCCGCCGATCAGGGCGGCCAGCGCTACCGCATCGACGCGGCGTACGTCGACGGGCATCTCGGATCGCTCGTCAAGGACGAAGACCTGTCGCGGTATATTCTTTGATTTTCCCCTCTCCCGCTTTGCGGGAGAGGTCGACGCGCGGAGCGCGGCGGGTGAGGGAAGGCATGTCGGCGCAATTCCTTGCACGCATCACGCAAACGACCGACCATACGCGCATGACCACTGTCGTCCCTTTCAAGGCCCGCGGCGTTCGCGCCGAGCTCAAGCGTGCGCTCGACGAGCGCGCGCCGGTGCGCATCCAGCGCGAGCGCATCCAGCCCGGCGTCATCCACGGCTACGTCGCCGCGCTGTCGCGCGATTTCTGCCTCGTCGCGGAAGTCGGCGACTCGATCCGCTTCGACGGCTATCTCGCGATTGCGATCGCCGACATCACGGCGCTCGACGAGGACCCCGCGCGCGAGTTCGTCGAGCGCGCGCTCGCATTGCGCGGCGAGACGCTCGTCGTTCCCGAAGGCATCCGCCTCGACGACTGGGCGACGATCGCTCAAACGGCAGCCGCGATCGCGCCGCTGATCTCGGTCAACCTCGTCGAGGACGACGAAGGCGAGATCAGCTACGTCGGACAGATCGAAGGGATCGACGCGAACGCGATCGTGCTGCGCGAGCTCGATCCGAACGCGACGTGGTATCCCGATACCGGCGCGTACGAATACGAGGCGATCGGCTCCATCGGGTTCGGATCGGGTTATCTCGATGCGTTGTGGCAGGTCGCCGGCGCGCCGAACGGGCCGTTGTCGCCGCGCGTGCCGGCCTCGGACACGGTTCATTAGTGCGATCGTCCGTGATCGCAGCGTGATGGTTCGCGGACGTCAGATTGGCTGGCAGTACGATGCCGGAGTCCAGATGCGGCCGTCCTTGGCCGCACATGAGCAGCGCACTTCGATGCGGCGGCGGCGAGGGGTTCGGAAAAGCGGGTCATTTTCGGGCTTGATCCGATGACCGGTCCGTATCCGACGACGATCACGCTGCACCGCGCCTCGCACGTGCTCGAAGTCGGCTTCGATTCCGGCGAGACGTTCCGCCTGCCCGCGGAATACCTGCGCGTCAACTCGCCGAGCGCCGAAGTGCAGGGCCACGGAGCGGGGCAGAAGACGCTCGTCGGCGGCAAGGCCGACGTCAACATCGACGCGATCGAGCCGATCGGCAACTACGCGGTGCTGCTCCGCTTCGACGACGGCCACGCGAGCGGCATCTTCTCGTGGAACGTACTGCACGAGCTCGGACGCGATTACGAGAAGAACTGGCGCGAGTATCTCGCGGCGCTCGATGCGGCGGGGATGACGCGGAGAAGGGCAGGAGACTAGAGGGCAGAGCCAGGCTCGAAAACCGCAGCCCGTGAAAGAAACCCGTTCCGGACCCTGGCCGCGGCTCCAGTCCTGACCCCTTTCTTCACCACCCGCCTCCACCACCGCCGCCACCGCCACCGCCCGACGATCCGCCGCCGCCGCCACCCGACGACGATCCCGGCGCACTCGACGACGACGAGATCGACGAGCTCAGCGACGAGCCGAGGCCGCTCGTGAAACCGGAGAGATCCGAGATGCCCGACCCCGAATACCAGCCGATCGCGCCCGCGGCCGCCGCGGCCGCAGCAGGGCCGACCGTTGCCGCGAACTTGTCGGCCCACGTTTTCTCGACGCCGAGCGCAAGCGCGTACGGCAGGAATTTCTGGAACTGTTCGAGCGTGACGGGCGGCGCCTTCTGCGCCGCGAGCTCGTCGCGCTCGGCAACGCCGAGATACAGCCTGAGGCCTGCTATGCGGTCGAGCAGCTTGCGGCCTTCCTGCGTCGGCGCTTTCAGCCAGTGGAAAAAAGCGAAGTTCGTGCCGAGCAGGAGCGCCGCGATCACCGCGAGGCCCGGGCCCGCAATCATCGTGAACGCCCCGATCCCGAACACTTCGCCCGCAAGGAACGGCAGCGAGAACAGCGTGAGGAAGATCGCCGAGAAATACGTGCCGATGCCGGGTGGCGCACGCCAGGCGCGGATCACGCTCACGACGAGCGCAATGACGCCGAACGACCAGCCGCCGAGCCAGACGAGCATGAATCCCGCGCCGGCGAGCCGCGGCGCGGCGCCTAGCGTGAACACGCCGGCGAGAAGGGCGGCAAGGCCGACGAGCGCACCCGGAATCACCAGCTTCGAGTTCGTGTTGAAGTAGCGTCCGACGTCGGATTTCTTCAGCGTCTCCTTGTGGTTCTTGAGTGCGGCCGCGATCGTCGTGTGCTCGCTTTGCTTGAATTGGAGCGTGCTGCGGCCTGAGCCGAGCAGATCCCCGAGGATGCCGGCTTCGGGTTCCGGCAATTCGTCGCGGTCGCCGCCGCTTTTCCTCAGCAGCGAGTACGTGCCTTTCTCCTCGCGGATCTCGACGCGGCCGCGCACCGCGAGATCGACGAGATCGGCCGCGAAGCAGCGGTCGTCGTAGGCCATGCGCTCGACGTGACGCAGCACGCCGGGCGAGAACCCGGCGGGCGCTTCGTATTGCGCGATGATCACGCCGGGCTTCGGATCGCGGCCGACGCGCAGCCACTGCCAGAGGAAATACGCCCACATCAGGAGGAGGCCGATGCCGCCGACGAGCACGCCCCCGTTGTCGGCGAGGAACCAGCGCACGCGTTGCTCGTTCGTCGGCGCGGTGACGATGCCTTTCGGGAAGCCGACGGCGATCGTCAGCCCTTCGCGCGCGGCGAGCGTGCGCGTCGTGCGGAACGTCGCATGCGACGGCGCGTCGGCCTCGGCGAGGTAATCGCTGCCTTTCGCGCCCTCGACGCCGGTGTAGGCATCGAGACGAAGCGCCGACGGCGCGATCGAGCCCGGCAGCGCGACGGTCGCGCTCGCCGAATCGATCGGAAAATCCCAGCCGTTGCCGGTCACGTTCCAGTAGAGCTCGTCGTGATCGGCGAAGAAGCCGAGCTGGCGCGTCGTGCGATAGCGGAGCACGTACGTGTATTCGCCGGGTGGGAGCAGCGTTTCCTCCGAGCCGAAGTAAACGCGCACGCCGTTGCTTTCGCCCTGGGTGTGGAACGGCTCGTCGCGCCCGTCGCGCGTCAGCGCCGTGGGCTCGAACGCGACGTGCACGCGATTGCCGAGCTTGTCCTTGTAATCGGTCGGGAAATCGCGATAGATGCCGTGGCGGATCTGGTTGCCTTCGGCGCGGACGCGGATCGTCTCGTCGACGGTCATGCCCGCGTCGGGCGCGATCGCGATGTCGCTGTGGAAATCGAGGATGCGCTCGTCGGCAGTTGCAGTGGGTGCGAGCACGCAGCACAGCACTGCGAGCAACCACACGCTGCAATGGCGCTCGCTTTTCCTTCTCCCGCTCGCGGGAGAAGGTGCCGAAGGCGGATGAGGGAAGCTTTGCGGCCGCGAACCCAATTTGCCCTCACCCCAACCCTCTCCCGCAAGCGGGAGAGGGGGAACGGCACTCGTTGCGAGTAGCGGATGCATCATCCCGGTGCCTCCTGATCGGTCCCGCTACGAAAGAACTCCGCCGGCCTGAACGCCATCGCGCGCGCGACGAGCAGCGACGGAAACGTCTCGATCTTCGTGTTGAAGTCGCGCACGGCGCCGTTGTAGAAGCGGCGTGCGTACTGGAGGTGATCCTCGATCTCGACCAAATCGCGCTGCAGCGCAAGGAAGTTGTCGCTGGCCTTGAGATCCGGATAGCGCTCCTGCAACGCGAGGATGCGATCGATCTGGCGCGCGAGCTCGCTTTCGGCTTCGGCCTTGTCGGCGAGCGAGGCGGCCGCGACGGCGCGCGATCGCAGCTCGGTCAAGACCGTCAGCGTCGCGCGCTCGTGGTCCGCGTAACCTTTCACGGCCGCGACGAGCTGCGGCACGAGGTCGTGGCGTCGCGTCAGCTGCACGTCGATGTCGCTCCACGCGGCGCGCACCTGGTTCCGCGCCGCGACGAGCTCGTTGAACACGATCACCGCACCCGCGACGACGACGAGCGCGATCGCTCCGACCCACCAGACGAGCATGGCATCCCCCTCCGGACCGCCGCGCCCATGATCGCACGGCCGGCGCACGGGCTCATCCGCGACTGCCTGCGCGCTTGCGGTACGATGCGCGCATGACCGAACCGACGACCCATTTCGGCTACCGAGAAGTGCCCGAAACCGAGAAGGCGAAGCTCGTCGGGCGCGTGTTCACGTCGGTCGCGAAGAAGTACGACGTCATGAACGACCTCATGTCGTTCGGCGCGCACCGCCTCTGGAAACGCCATTTCGTCGCGACGAGCGGCGTGCGCGAGGGCGATCGCGTGCTCGATCTCGCCGGCGGAACCGGCGACATCGCGGCGCTCCTCTTGCCGCGCGTCGGCACGAAGGGTTCCGTCGTCGTCGGCGACATCAACGCCGAGATGCTGCGCGTCGGCCGCGACCGCCTGCTCGACCGCGGCCGCGTGCGCGGGCTCGACTACGCGGAGCTCGACGCGGAATCGCTGCCATTCCCGGATCGCGCGTTCGATTGCGTGACGATGGCGTTCGGCCTGCGCAACGTCACGCGCAAGGAGCGCGCGCTGGCCGAGATCCATCGCGTGCTCAAGATCGGCGGGCGCGTGCTGATCCTCGAGTTCTCGCGCGTGCGCATCGATGCCTTGAAGCCGCTCTACGATTTTCACTCGTTCGAGGTGCTGCCGCGCATCGGCAGGCTCGTCGCGAACGACGAGGAGAGTTATCGCTATCTGGCGGAGTCGATCCGCAAGCATCCGGATCAGGAAACGCTGAAGGCGATGATGGAGACGGCCGGGTTCGCGCGCGTCGACGTGCGCAATCTCGCGGCCGGGATCGTCGCGATCCATCGCGGGTATCGGGTGTAGCTCGGCG
>DASZYR010000151.1:0-4088 GCA_035545255.1 Rhodanobacteraceae bacterium | reverse complement strand
CGTCTCGCTGAGCGCTTCGAGCACGATCTGATGCGCATGCGAGGCGCCGGTGTCGCTGGCGCGGTCGACGAACGCATCCTTCGGCGCGGCGTATCGCGGATACGCATAGCGGAAGCCGCGCACGCCGACGCCGGTCGCGGGATGCGCCTCCCACATCGCGACTGCCGTGCGCCAGATGCTGAGACGGCCCGCCGACGCCGTATCGACCGCGCTTTCGGTGCCGTTGAGCGCGAGCAGGCTGCGTTCGATGCGCGCGCCGAAACCGTGAGAATCGTGCAACGCGACCGCGCCGATGCCGGCGATCAGCGCGGCCGCGAGCGCGATCGCAAGCGCGAAGCGACCGATGTCGCGCGTCTCGCGCCACGCGATCGCGCAGCAGACGAGCGCGTACATCAGCCACGCGGCGCGCGATCCGGCCAGGAGGATCGGCACGGCGAGCGCGACGAACATGACCGCGAGGCCACGCCAGCCGAACCGCTCGCGAGCCGCGAAGAGGACGAACGGCGACAGCACCGCGAGCACCGGGCCGAGCTTCAGGTTGCCCTTGCCGAAGATGCCGGAAAGCCGCTCGGCTTCCGCGCCGCCGCCGAGACCGTAGCCGGTCGTCATCTGCACGAACGCATCGACGATCCAGAGCGAGACGACGATCGCGGCCGCGAGCACGATGCGGTCCCAGACGCGCGCATCGCGCAAGGCGACGATCGCGAACAGCGCGAACGGCAGGAAGCGTAGCGTCGTTGCGACGGTCGACCACGTTCGCTCCGGCGCGATCGCGCCGAAGGCCGAGATGAATGCAGGAATCCAGTAGCACGCGAACAGGACGATCGCGAGAACGTTCGCGCGGTCGCGCGCTTCGATGCGCCCGCGCGCAACGAAAACGAGCGCCGCGAGCGCGCCGATCGCGATCGGCAGCTCCGCCGCGCGTCCGACCGGCAGCAGCACGACGACCGCGAGCACGGTCAGCGGCGGCCACATCCCGGCTCGAAGCGGCGAACTCGGATTCACGATGTACTCCGGATGCAAGCGACGCAAAGCAGCGCGAATGCGACGCGTCGTGCGGCCTGTCGATTCTATGGGAACATTCGATCGGCCTGCACGTCGTCGTGACCGCGCATGCCGTCATGCGGCGTCGTTGTCGGCGCCGGCGTCGGCGCTCCACAGCACGCGGACGCGCCCATCGTCAGCGCGAAGCGACGACGTCCTCGTACATCGCAAGCGTCGCTTCCTGCATGTCGACGAGCCGGTAGCTTTGCAGCGGCGCGATTGCGGGGGCGCGGTGCAGGAGCTCGGCCGCGCGCTCGACGAGCCGTGCGCGGTCGCCGGGCGCGACGCGGCCCGCGGGATAGAGATCGGACAGGAGCTCGCCGACGCCGCCGTGGTCGTAGCCAAGCACCGGCCGGCACAGCGAGAGCGCTTCGATGACGGTGCGCCCGAACGCCTCGGGTTTGCCGGACAATTGCAGCACGAGCGAAGAGATCGCATAGATGTCGCGCACGTCGTCGCGCGGCACGCTGATCGCGAGGCGCTCGTAGACGTCGCGTGCCATCGCAAGCTCGGTCAGCTCGGTGATGTAGCGCTCGCGCCCGGGTTGGTGCGCGCCGAGCAGCAGCAGCGCGACTTCGATGCCGCGCGCTTTCAGATCGGCGACGAGCTCGATCGCATCGGCGTGGCCCTTGAGCCGCGTGCCGCGTCCGGGCAGCGTCAGGAGCGGCACGCCTTCGAGCTGGGGAAATTCGGCGAAGAACCATTCACGCCACGAATCGCCGGGCTGGTAGCCGTACGGAAACGCTTCGGCGTCGACGCCGCGCGGAATGACGATCAGCTTCGCAGGATCGGTGCGCGGATAGTGATGCAGGAGATGGTCGCGCACGGTGTTCGAGACGCAGACGACGCGCTCGCCGCGCGCCATGATCGCGCTGTACCAGCCGGGCGTGTTGAGTCCGTGCGCCGTCGTGACGAAATGCGGGCGCGGCGAGAGTCCGCGAACCGCGAGCCAGCCGAGCCAGGCGGGCACGCGCGAGCGAGCGTGCACGATGTCGGGCCGCTCGCGCCGGATCAGCTCGCGCAGCGCGCCGACCTGCCGCAGCGTGCCGAGCGATTTCCTCGCGATCGGCAGCTCGACGTGCAGGCTGCCCTCGGCGACGAGCCGCGCGACGAGCTTCCCGCCCGAGGAAACGACGATCGATCGATGGCCGGCCGCGGCGAGAGCGCGCGCGATCTCGACAGCCGAGCGCTCCGCGCCGCCCGTTTCGAGCGCGGGGACGAGCTGGATGACGGTCAGTCGGCGCGCGCTGGCCATTCAGTCGACGAGCACGTAGTCGGCGCCGCAATACGGACACTTCGCGCGCCCGCCGTCTTCTACGATCGGGAGATATACCTTCGGATGCGAATTCCACAACGACATCGCCGGCATCGGGCACGACAGCGGCAGGTCGCTCCGCGTGACCTCGTAGCGGTTCTCGGCGTTGGCGGGTATCCGCTTTTCCGCGGCGGGGTTCGGGCGGGACATGGAAGCGAGCTCTCGATGAATGTTCCGGGAAGTTTACCAGCAGGAGCCGTGCCAACTTTTACCGTGATCGAAGTCGCAGGACACCTGCGCAATGGCTGCCACTTCGGCCCCCGGCCTTTCGGCCTAGAATGCCGGGCGGGGCGCCCTGCGACGGCGTCGAACCGAAACCGGGAGGGACGAATGGACTTCAACAAGCTGATCGCGCGCGTCAAGGCGATCCTCACGACACCGAAAACTGAATGGCCCGTCATCGCGGCGGAACCCGCGACCGTGGCCGATCTGTACAAGAACTACATCATCTGGATCGCGGCGATTCCCGCGGTCTGCCAGTTCATCAAGGGCAGCTTCATCGGCTACGGCATGCTGGGCGTGCATTATCGGACCCCGATCGGCACGGGTCTGACCGCCCTCGTCGTCGGCTACGTGCTGTCGCTGGTGCTGGTCTACGTCGTCGCGCTGATCGTCGACGCGCTGGCGCCGACGTTCTCCGGCCAGAAGAGCCAGGTCCAGGCGCTGAAGGCCGTCGCTTATTCCTGGACGGCGAGCTGGGTTGCCGGCATCGCCGCGCTGATTCCCTGGCTCGGCTTCCTGATCATGCTGGCCGCGCTGATCTACGGCATCTATCTCCTTTATCTCGGCCTGCCGGCGACGATGAAATCGCCGGCCGACAAGGCCGGCGGCTATACCGCCGTGACGATCGTCATCGCGATCGTGCTGAGCTGGGTCATCGGCCTCGTCATCGCGGGCGTCATCGGCACCGGTGCGCTGATGAGCGGCGCGGCCGGAAGCCTCGGCCAGGTCGGCGGCGGCGAAGTGACGATCGACAAGGACTCCACGCTCGGCAAGCTCGACGCGTGGAGCAAGAAGATGGAAGCGGCCGGCAAACAGATGGACGCCGCGCAGAAATCCGGCGACAAGGACGCGCAGAGCCAGGCGCTCGGCAAGATCGTCGGAGCCGCGCTCGGCGGAGGCGATCAGGTCGAGGCGCTCGCACCGGACCTCCTGAAGCCGTTCGTGCCGGAGACGCTCGGCGGCATGAAACGCACGGATTTCTCGGCAGAGCGCAACGGCGCGATGGGCATGCAGGTATCCGAGGCGCATGCGACGTATTCCGACGGCGCGAACCGCTCGCTGCGTCTGGAAGTGACGGACACGGGCTCGGCCAAAGGCTTCCTGTCGCTCGCCGGCTGGGCCGCCGTGCAGAACGACAAGGAAACCGATCATGGCTACGAGAAGACCTACAAGGACGGTGGCCGCCTCGTGCACGAGCAATGGGACGGCTCGAGCAAGTCCGGGGAGTACGGCGTCGTGCTGGGCGACCGCTTCGCGGTCAAGGTTTCCGGCGACGCGGACAGCATGGATCAGCTGAAGGCCGCCGTCGGCAGCCTCAATCTTTCGGGCCTCGAAGCGATGAAGGACGTCGGGGTCAAGAAAGGCTGAGAAGCGGTGCGCTTCGCCTCGCGCCGGCGTGTTCCGCGCCGTCTCGCACTTGCCGAAGATGAAGGAGCTGCGGCGGGATGAAGGATCGCGGCTGAAGCCGCTCCTACGACGGCATCGCGTGTAGGAGCGGCTTCAGCCG
>DASZYR010000150.1:0-2869 GCA_035545255.1 Rhodanobacteraceae bacterium | reverse complement strand
CGCCATCGAGCCTCCCCTCACACCGCCACTCGTTCTGGTACCGCTTTCGCACCGACGGAGGTGTGCCTGGCTCGCGGCATGCGAGCGAGGCGTCATCGGAACGCGCGGTGGCCACAGCCGTTCTCACCCATTCCGTCCCCTTCCGAGCGCGGCCGGCCTGCACGGCGTGGAAGCTCACGCGGTGTTGCAGCCTGATCCTGCTGCTCGTCTTCGCGAGCGCACTCGCGGCGCGCGTGACGTCGCTCGACGCGGCCGGCTTTTCCGAAGACGAGATGGACAAGCTGCGCGGTGCCGAGGCGTACAGCCGAGGCGATTTCGCGTTCGACGGCGAGCATCCGGCGTTGATGAAGCTCGCCGTGCTCGGCTCGCTGAGCGCGGCATCGGCATGGAACGCACACAAGCCGGCGCGCGCGCCGATCATCCGCACCGAAACGGCGGTGCGTCTGCCGAACGCGATCGCAGGCGCCGCGATCGCGCTCGTGCTGTTCCTGCTCGTCACGCACTGGTTCTCGCCGCTGACGGGCCTGCTCGCCGCGTGGCTGTGGGCCTTCGATGTCAACGCGATCGCGATCAATCGCATCGCAAAGGAAGACACCTTCGTCGTGCTGTTCCTGCTCGTGGCGTCGCTCTGCTACGAGTGGGCGAAGACGATCGGTCGCACCGATCCCACGCGCGCGCAGCGCTGGTTCGCGGCGGCCGGAGCGGCATTCGGCCTGATGCTCGCGTCGAAGTACGTGCCGTACTTCGTCGGCATCCACATCCTGTACTTCCGCCTCGCCGAGCCGCATCCCCGCTCGAATCGCGCAGATAAACCCACGTATTTCGGCGCGATGGCGCTCGCGTTCCTGATCGCCAACTTTCCCGTGCTGCTGCCGGGCAACTGGATGACCATCGCGAGCTTCCTCAGCGAGCACGCGGTCCAGCACACGGGATACGTCTTCCAGGATCGCCTCTGGCGGAACACGCTGTCGTCGACGCCGGCAGGGCTGCCTCCATGGTTCTACCTCGCCGATCTGCTGACGAAGATCCCGCTGGCCGTGCTGGCCGCGAGCGCAATCGGCGTGTGGCGGCTGTCGCATCGTCACGATCGCGGCGCCATGTACGTGCTGACGTTCATCGTGCTGACCTTGTTACCCTACTCGCTCGTCGCGACGAAGTTCCTGCGCTACATGCTGCCGACGCTCGCGATGCTCGACGTCGCGGCCGCCGTCGCGATCGCCGATGGCGTGGCGCTCGCGTCCAACGCGCGATCGGCCGCCGCACGCCGCATCGTCGCGGCAGGTGCAGCCGTCGTGCTCCTGGCGCCGCTGGCGGCGTGGCTCCAGGCTCGTCCGCTCTCGGCGCTCTATCGCAACGTGCTCGGCGCACGCGTGTCGCCGGGCCGCCTCTGGTTCGCGCCGGACGAGCTCTACGACGCCGGTCTTCGCGAAGCGGTGACGGACGTCGCGCGCATCGCGCCGGCGCACGCGCGGCTCGTGACCGACGCGCCCGCGGTCGTCGCGTTCTACGCCGCAGCGGTGGGACGAAGCGACCTGCGCATCGCGCGTCCGGAGCACGACACGCCGCGGCCGGATGACTGGTTCATCGTGCAGCAGGGCCGCGTGTACTTCGAGAACTACGCGGCTGTCCAGAAAGCGCGCGAACGTCCGCCTCTCCTCGCGGTCGACGTCAGAGGCTTTCGCGCGGCGGAGGTGTACCGGACGTGGTAACGGCGCGCGCCCGGTCGAGCAGCAGCGCGCGCTCGCGCGCGTTCTGCGTCAGCGACGCGGCGCGCTCGAGCTCCTGACGCGCCTCGTCCACACGGCCGAGCTTGACGAGGAAGTCGGCGCGCACGCTCGGCAGCAGGTGATAGCGCTCGAGCGATCCGGCCGCGACGATCGCGTCGGCGATCGCGAGGCCGGCGGCCGGCCCTTCGGCCATGGCGACGGCGACAGCGCGATTCAGCTCGACGATGGGCGATGGCGTGAGCGACGCGAGCTCGGCGTAGAGCCGCGCGATGCGTATCCAGTCGGTCTCCTCCGGCGTTCTGGCGCGCGCGTGACACGCGGCAATCGCGGCTTGCAGCGCGTACTGGCCACGCATCCGTCCCAACGACTCGGCTCGCTCGAGCGCTGCCAGCCCGCGCCGGATCAACAGCTGATCCCATCGCGCGCGATCCTGATCGAACAGCAGGATCGGCTCACCTTCCGGCCCCACGCGCGCGTGCAATCTCGACGCCTGGATCTCCATCAGGGCGACGAGCCCGTGCACTTCCGGCTCCTGCAGCGCGAGCTCGGCGAGGATCCGGCCGAGACGCAGCGCGTCCTCACAGAGCTCGGGACGCGTCCAGTCTCCGCCGGCCGTGGCCGAGTAGCCTTCGTTGAACACGAGATAGATCACGTCGAGCACGGACGACAGCCGCGCCGCACGATCGGCGCCGCGCGGCAGCTCGAATGGGACCTGCGCCTTCGTCAGTGTGCGCTTCGCGCGGACGATGCGCTGGGCGATTGTGGGCTCGGGCACGACGAACGCGCGGGCGATCTCGGCCGTCGTCAAGCCGCCGACGAGACGGAGCGTGAGCGCGACGCGCGCTTCGGTCGGCAGCACCGGATGGCATGCCGTGAAGATCAGCCGCAGCAGATCGTCGCCGATGTCGTCGTCGATGGCCGCCTCCAGATCGGGCGGCGCGTCCTGATCGATCCCGCGCTCGTAGCCGATCTGCTCGTGCTTGCGATCGAGGAGCCTGGCGCGGCGGAACTGATCGATCGCGCGGTTCTTGGCCGCGGCCATCAGCCACGCGCCGGGGTTGCGCGGCACGCCGGAGACCGGCCACTGCTCGAGCGCCGCGACCAGCGCGTCCTGAGCGAGATCTTCGGCACGGCCGACGTCG
>DASZYR010000149.1:0-2619 GCA_035545255.1 Rhodanobacteraceae bacterium | reverse complement strand
TCGTTGTTCCAGTCGGCCGTCTCGTTGATCTTGTTCACGAGATCGCCGTAGTTGTTCTCGAAGTGCGCATGCAGCGCCGCTTCGAACGGCAGGATCTTCGCGACCGGGATGTCGTCGAGATAGCCCTTTTCCGCGGCGTACAGCGAGATCGCGAGCTGCGAGATCGAGAGCGGCGCGTACTGCTTCTGCTTCATGAGCTCGGTCACGCGCTGGCCGCGCTCGAGCTGCGCGCGCGTCGCGGCGTCGAGGTCCGAGGCGAACTGCGAGAACGCCGCGAGCTCGCGGTACTGCGCCAGCGCGAGCTTCACGCCGCCGGAGAGCTTCTTGATGATCTTCGTCTGCGCCGCGCCGCCGACGCGCGACACCGAGATGCCGGCGTTGACCGCCGGGCGGATGCCGGCGTTGAAGAGATCGGTCTCGAGGAAGATCTGGCCGTCGGTGATCGAGATCACGTTGGTCGGAACGAACGCCGAAACGTCGCCCGCCTGCGTCTCGATGACCGGAAGCGCGGTCAGCGAGCCCGTCTTGCCCTTCACTTCGCCCTTCGTCTCGCGCTCGACGTATTCCTCGTTGACGCGCGCGGCGCGCTCGAGAAGACGCGAGTGCAGATAGAACACGTCGCCCGGATACGCCTCGCGGCCCGGCGGACGGCGCAGCAAGAGCGAGATCTGGCGATACGCCCACGCCTGCTTGGTGAGATCGTCGTAGATGATGAGCGCGTCTTCGCCGCGATCGCGGAAGTACTCGCCCATCGCGCAACCGGCGTACGGCGCGATGTACTGCATCGCGGCCGAGTCGGCCGCGGCGGCGGCGACGATGATCGTGTGATCGAGCGCGCCGTATTCCTCGAGCTTGCGCACGACGTTCGCGATCGAGGACTGCTTCTGTCCGATCGCGACGTAGATGCACTTAACGCCCGAGCCTTTCTGGTTGATGATCGTGTCGATCGCGACCGCGGTCTTGCCGGTCTGGCGGTCGCCGATGATGAGCTCGCGCTGGCCGCGGCCGATCGGGATCATCGAGTCGATCGACTTGTAGCCGGTCTGCACCGGCTGCGAGACCGACTTGCGCCAGATCACGCCCGGCGCGACCTTCTCGACCGGCGAGGTCTGCTTCGTCTGGATCGGTCCCTTGCCGTCGATCGGCTCGCCGAGCGCGTTGACGACGCGACCGAGCATCTCGCGGCCGACCGGCACTTCGAGAATGCGCCCCGTCGTCTTCGCGACGTCGCCCTCGCGCAGGTGCTCGTAGTCGCCGAGCACGACCGCGCCGACCGAATCGCGCTCGAGGTTCAGCGCGAGCGCGAACGTCGAGTTCGGCAGCTCCACCATCTCGCCCGACATCACGTCGTTGAGGCCGTGGATGCGCACGATGCCGTCGGAAACGCTGGTCAGCGTGCCTTCGTTGCGCGCTTCCGCGGTGAGCTTGAACTTCTCGATGCGGCTCTTGATGAGCTCGGAGATTTCGGAGGGGTTGAGTGTCGTTGCCATGATCCTGTTTCCTCATAGGGTGGGCCTTGGCCCACCGCTTCTGGTGGGCTGAAGCCCACCCTATGGATTTCGATTCGTGACGCTCAGTGCGTCAAAGCAGCCTCGAGCTGATGCAGCCTTCCGCGCACCGACCCGTCGATCACGACGTCGCCGGCGTCGATCACCGCGCCGCCGAGCACGCTCGGATCGACCGATTGCTCGAGCTCGATGTCGCGGCCGAAACGGCGCTTCAGCGCGTCCTTGAGCCTGGCGGCTTCGCCGGCTTCGATCGGCGTCGCCGAGCGCACGCGCACCTGGAGGATCTTCTCCGCCTCGCGCTTCCGCTGCTCGAACAGCGCGGCGATCTCGGGCAGCGCGCCGAGGCGGTGGTTGTCCGCGACGAGCTTCACGAAGTTCGCGAACGGCGAGTCGACCGGCTCGCCGTCCGGCAGGAACAGCGAAGCAAGCTCGCCCGGCGTCACGCGCGGATCGCCGATCAGCGCGCGTGCCTGCGGATCGGTCGCGGCCTGCGCCGCGAACGCGAGCTTCTTCGCCCAGTCGGAGAGCGCGTTGCCCGACGAGGCGAGCTCGAACGCGGCGCGCGCGTAGGGACGTGCGAGGGTCAGCGGCTGCGACATGTCATCCCATCTCGGCAACGAGCTGATCGAGCAGCGCCTTGTGGGCGTTCGCGTCGATCTCGCGTTTCAGGATCTTCTCGGCGCCCGATACCGCGAGCGAGGCGACCTGGCTGCGCAACTCCTCGCGGGCGCGGTGCGCCATGCTCTCGATGTCGGCGGCGGCCGTCGCTTTCTGGCGCGTCGCCTCGACGATCGCGTCCTGGCGGGCTTTCTCGATGATCTGATTGGCCTGCTGGTGCGCCTTGTCGATGATCGACGTCGCTTCGGTGCGCGCCTTGCGGATTTCGTCCGCGACGCGCGCGTCGGCGTCGGCGAGGTCCTTGCGCGCCTTCTCGGCGGCCGAGAGACCCTCGGAGATGCGTCGCGCGCGTTCGTCCATCGCCGTCATCAGAGGCGGCCAGATGTATTTCATCGTGAACCAGATGAGGATCAGGAAGACCAGCATCTGGGCGATGAGTGTTGCGTTGATGGTCACGGGTCGAACCCTCGACTCTGTTCGGCGTGCTTAGTGC
>DASZYR010000148.1:0-2756 GCA_035545255.1 Rhodanobacteraceae bacterium | reverse complement strand
GACGAGCATTTTCGGCAGCCGCAACGAGCGCGTGCTGCGCCAGCTCGGCAAGGTGGTGCAGAAGATCAACGCGCTGGAGCCCGAGTTCCAGGCGCTGGCCGACGATGCGCTCCGCGCGAAGACCGCCGAATTCCGCGATCGTCTCGCGAACGGCGCGACGCTCGACAGCCTGCTGCCGGAAGCGTTCGCGACCGTGCGCGAGGCTTCGCAGCGCGTGCTCGGCCTTCGCCACTACGACGTGCAGATGATCGGCGGCATGGTCCTGCACATGGGCAAGATCGCCGAGATGCGCACCGGCGAGGGCAAGACGCTCGTCGCGACGCTGCCGGTCTATCTCAACGCGCTCGAAGGCAAGGGCGTCCACGTCGTCACGGTCAACGACTATCTCGCCAAGCGCGACGCCGCATGGATGGGCAAGGTCTACAACTTCCTCGGCATGACGGTCGGCGTCGTCTTTCCGGGCATGGACCACGGCAACAAGCGCGAAGCCTACGCCGCCGACATCACGTACGGCACGAACAACGAATTCGGCTTCGATTATCTGCGCGACAACATGGCGCTCTCGAAGGAGCAGCGCTACCAGCGCGGATTGCACTACGCGATCGTCGACGAGGTCGACTCGATCCTGATCGACGAAGCGCGCACGCCTCTCATCATCTCGGGCCCGTCCGACGAATCGCCGCAGCTCTACGTCAAGGTCAACCGCATCGTGCCGCGCATGACGCGGCAGGAAAAGGAGCCGCTGCCCAACGAGCCGCCGGTGCCGGGCGACTACTACGTCGACGAGAAGCAGAAGCAGGTGCACCTCTCCGAAGAAGGCATGGAGCACGCCGAACAGCTGCTTCGCGAAGACGGCATCATCGGCGAGGGCGAGAGCCTCTACGATTCGCAGCATCTTTCGGTCGTGCATCACCTGAACGCCGCGCTGCGCGCGAACGCGATCTACCAGCGCGACGTCGATTACATCGTGCGCGACGGCGAAGTCATCATCGTCGACGAATTCACCGGCCGCACGCTGGCGGGACGGCGCTGGTCCGACGGTTTGCATCAGGCCGTCGAGGCAAAGGAAGGCGTGCCGATCCAGCGCGAGAACCAGACGCTCGCGTCGATCACGTTCCAGAACCTGTTCCGCATGTACAAGAAGCTCGCCGGCATGACCGGCACGGCGGACACGGAAGCCTACGAGTTCCAGCAGATCTACGGCCTCGAAGTCGTCGTGATCCCGACGCACCGGCCGATGGTCCGCAAGGACGACGCCGACGTCGTTTTCCTGAAGCAGAAGCCGAAGTTCGACGCGATCGTCGAGGACATCAAGGAATCGTACGAGCGCGGCCAGCCCGTACTGGTCGGCACCGCGTCGATCGAGATGTCCGAGCTCCTGTCGGGCCTCCTCAAGAAGGAACGCGTCCCGCACGAGGTGCTGAACGCGAAGCAGCACGAGCGCGAAGCGCACATCGTCGCGCAGGCCGGCCGGCCGAAGTCGATCACGATCGCGACGAACATGGCCGGCCGCGGCACCGACATCGTGCTCGGCGGCAGCCTCGAGGCCGAGCTCGGCGCGCTGCCCGAAGGCACGCCCGAGTCGGAGCGCGAGCGCGTCAAGACGGAATGGAAGCGGCGCCACGAGGAAGTGATCGGCCTCGGCGGGCTTCGCATCGTCGGCACCGAGCGCCACGAATCGCGACGCATCGACAACCAGCTGCGCGGCCGCTCGGGCCGCCAGGGCGATCCGGGATCGAGCCGCTTCTACCTTTCGCTCGAGGACAACCTGATCCGCATCTTCATGGGCGAGGGCGTCGCGCGGATGATGCGCATGTTCGGCATGAAGGAAGACGACGCGATCCAGGATCGCATGGTTTCGCGGCAGATCGAGAAGGCCCAGCGCAAGGTCGAGGCGCACAACTTCGACATCCGAAAGCATCTCCTGGAATTCGACGACACGGCGAACGACCAGCGCAAGGTCATCTACCAGCAGCGCAACGAGCTGCTCGACAGCGAAAGCGTCGCCGAGACGGTCGTCGACATCCGCAAGGACGTCGTGGCGGAGATCGTGCGCCGCTTCGTGCCGGCGGGCTCGGTCGACGAGCAGTGGGACATCGCCGGCCTCGAGCGCGAGCTCGAGTCCGAATTCGGGCTGAAGCTCGATCTCGGGTTCTGGCTCGAAGGCAAGCACGAAGTCGACGCCGCCGACGTGCAGGAGCGTGTCGAGGAGAACATCGAGCGCCTCTTCCGCGAGAAGGAGGCGATGGTCGGCTCCGAGGTCATGCGCGCGCTCGAGAAGCACGTGATGCTGTCGGTGCTCGACAACGCATGGAAGGAACATCTCGCGAGCATGGACTACCTGCGCCAGGGCATTTACCTGCGCGGCTACGCGCAGAAGCAGCCGAAGCAGGAGTTCAAGCGCGAGGCGTTCGAGCTCTTCGAGGGGATGCTGGAGCGCGTCAAGCACGAGATCATCCAGATGCTCGCGCGCGTGCGCATCCGCAGCGAGAACGAAGTGCAGGCGCTGGAAGAGCAGCAGCAGCGGCAGGCTCAGGCGCGCCAGCTGCAGTTCCAGCACGCCGAAGCGGGCAGCATCGCACCGGGCGAGGCCGAGCCGGCGCCGGCTGCGATGCCTCAGCAGACGGTCCATCGCGACGCGCCGAAGGTCGGCCGCAACGATCCGTGTCCGTGCGGATCGGGCAAGAAATACAAGCACTGCCACGGCCAGCTTTCCTGATCGGCCCGGATGTTACCTCTCCCGCTTTGCGGGAGAG
>DASZYR010000147.1:0-10566 GCA_035545255.1 Rhodanobacteraceae bacterium | reverse complement strand
TCGGCGAGCTCATCACCGGCATCGTCAAGCGCGTCGAGCGCGGCAACGTGTATCTGGACCTGGGCTCCAACGCCGAGGCCTTCATCCCGCGCGACAAGACCATTCCGCGCGAATCGGCGCGCGTGGGCGATCGCGTGCGCGGCTATCTTTACGAGGTCAAGTCCGAGGTTCGCGGCCCGCAGCTGTTCGTGTCGCGCGCCGCGCCGGAGTTCATGATCGAACTGTTCAAGCTGGAAGTTCCGGAAGTCGGCCAGGGCCTGGTCGAGATCAAGGGCTGCGCCCGCGATCCGGGCGACCGCGCCAAGATCGCCGTGCTCGCGCACGACCATCGCACCGATCCGATCGGCGCCTGCATCGGCATGCGCGGCTCGCGCGTGCAGGCCGTGTCGAACGAATTGAACGGCGAGCGCATCGACATCGTGCTGTGGAACGAAAGCCCGGCGCAGTTCGTCATCAACGCGATGGCGCCGGCCGAGGTGCAGTCGATCATCGTCGACGAAGAGAAGCACTCGATGGACATCGCGGTCGCCGAGGACAAGCTCTCGCAGGCGATCGGCCGCGGCGGCCAGAACGTCAGGCTCGCGAGCAAGCTCTCGGGCTGGCAGCTCAACGTCATGACGGCCGACCAGGTGCGCCAGAAGAGTGAGGCCGAGCAGGACGCCGCACGCCAGCTTTTCATGGACAAGCTCGAGGTCGACAACGAGATCGCGCAGATCCTCGTCCAGGAAGGCTTCTCGTCGGTCGAGGAAATCGCCTACGTGCCGACGGCCGAGCTGCTCGGGATCGAGGGCTTCGACGAGGACATCGTCGAGGAGCTTCGCGCGCGCGCCCGCGATGCGCTGCTTACCGATGCGCTCGCGGTCGAAGAGGAGATCGAGGAGCACAAGCCGGCCGACGATCTCCTCGCGGTCGACGGCCTGGACGAGGCGACGGCATTCGAGCTCGCGCAACACGGGATCATCACTCGCGAGAACCTCGCCGACCTCGCCACCGACGAGCTGATGGAGTTCGCGGTCGACGGGATCGACGAGGAAAAAGCCGCCGCGCTGATCATGGCGGCGCGCGAGGCGGTGGCGTCCTGATTCGAAGCATGCGGCAGGAACGAGGTACCGACAGCCGGACGACGTCGTGCCCGCGGATGCGGGCATCCATCGCAAGGGCGACATGGATTCCCGCGTGCGCGGGAACGGCGATCTTCAGGCGAGTCCTGGGTCAGGGAGTACATTGATGTCGGACGTTACGATCAAGCAGCTGGCCAAGGTGCTCGGCACGCCGATCGACAAGCTGCTTGCGCAGCTCGCCGAGGCGGGCATGAAGTTCAACGACCCGGAGCAGGTCATCAGCAGCACCGAGAAGGTGAAGCTGCTCGGCTTCCTGCGCCGCACGCACGGCAAGCAGGAGGCTCCGGTCGAGTCGAACTCGGCGCCGCGCCAGATCACGTTGAAGCGGCGCACCGTCAGCGAGATCACGGTGACGCCGGGCCAGCGCGGCGCGCAGGCGAAGACCGTCAACGTCGAGGTGCGTCAGAAGCGCACCTACGTCAAGCGCAGCGTCGTCGAGGAAGAGGCGAACGCGCAGGTCGATCCCGAGCGCGAGGAAGCGCTGAAGAAGCTCGAGGAATCGCAGCTCAAGCGCGAGACCGAGGAAGCCGCGCGTGCCGAGGCAGATCGCCGCCGCCAGGAAGAGGACGCCAAGCTTCGCGCTTCGGAAGAAGCGCGCCGCAAGGCGGCCGAAGAGGAAGCGCGCCGCAAGGCGGAGGAAGAAGCGCAGTCCAAGCGCGATGCCGATGCGCGTCCGCCGCGCCGCGACGCCGCTGCTGCTGCTCCGGCCGCTCCGCCGCGCGAAGCCGAGCGTCCGCGGCACGATCGCGGCCGCGAAAACGAGGCGCCGCACAAGCACCGGCAGAAGGCGCACGGTTCGCATCGCATGCCGTCCGGCGAGGGCGACAGCGAGGAAGCCGCCGGAGGCGCGCGCTATTTCGGAGCCGAGCTGCACCTGTCGCAGGAAGGCAGCGCGCGCCGCACGGGCCGCAAGAAGCCGCGTGCTCGGCAGGTCGAGCCGGCCCGCTCGGGCCCGGCGCACGCGTTCTCGCGTCCGACGGCGCCGATGTCGCGAGAAGTCGCGGTCGGAGATTCGATCACCGTCGCCGATCTCGCGGGCAAGCTCGCCGTCAAGGGCGCCGACGTCGTCAAGCAACTCTTCAAGATGGGCGTCATGACGACGATCAACCAGGTCATCGACCACGACACCGCGGCGCTCGTCGCCGAGGAACTCGGCCACAAGGTCGTGCGCGCGGCCGACACGAGCGCCGAGACGACGCTGCTCGCGCAGACCGGCGCCGCCGTCGACGAAGGCGATCTCGCGCCGCGTCCGCCGGTCGTCACGATCATGGGCCACGTCGATCACGGCAAGACTTCGCTGCTCGACTACATTCGCCGCACGAAGGTCGCGGCGGGCGAGGCGGGCGGCATCACGCAGCACATCGGCGCGTACCACGTCGATACGCCGAAGGGCGTCGTCACGTTCCTCGACACGCCGGGCCACGCGGCGTTCTCGTCGATGCGCGCGCGCGGCGCGCAATCGACCGACATCGTCGTGCTCGTCGTCGCGGCCGACGACGGCGTCATGCCGCAGACGATCGAGGCGATCCAGCACGCGCGCGCCGCGAAGGTGCCGCTGCTCGTCGCGATGAACAAGATGGACAAGCCCGAAGCGAATCCGGACAACGTCAAGCAGGGTCTCGTGCAGCACGAAGTCGTTCCCGAGGAGTGGGGCGGCGACGTGCAGTTCGTGCCGGTGTCGGCGAAGACCGGCGAGGGCGTCGACAATCTCCTCGACGCGATCCTGGTGCAGTCCGAGGTCATGGAATTGAAAGCGCGTCCGGACGGCCGCGCGTCGGGCGTCGTGATCGAATCGAGCCTCGACAAGGGCCGCGGCCCGGTCGCGACCGTGCTCGTGCAGCAGGGCATGCTGAAGAAGGGCGATTTCCTCGTCTGCGGCGTCGAATACGGCCGCGTGCGCGCGCTCTTCGATGAAACCGGATCGCAGGTCGCCGAAGCGGGGCCGTCGATTCCGGTGCAGGTGCTCGGTCTTTCCGGCGTGCCGAACGCGGGCGACGATTTCGTCGTCGTCGCGGACGAGCGCCTGGCCAAGGACGTCGCGCAGCAGCGCCAGCATCAGCGCCGCGAGTCGCGCCTGGTCAAGCAGGCCGGCAACCGCATGGAAGACATCATGGCCCAGATGGGCGAGGGCCAGGGCCAGCAGACGCTCAACATCGTCGTCAAGGCCGACGTGCAGGGCTCGGCGGAGGCGCTGCGCGAAGCGTTGACCGCGATCACGACCGATGCGATCAAGATCAACGTGATCGCGTCCGGCGTCGGCGGCATCACCGAGTCGGACGCGACGCTCGCGGCCGCCTCGAAGGCCGTCATCATCGGCTTCAACGTGCGTGCCGACGCATCGGCGCGCAAGGTGATCGAAGCGAACGGCCTCGACCTTCGCTACTTCTCGATCATCTACGACGTCATCGACCAGGTGAAGCAGGTCGCGTCGGGCCTGCTCGGCACGGAAGTGCGCGAGGAGATCATCGGCGTCGCGCAGGTGCGCGAGGTGTTCCGCTCGTCGAAGTTCGGCGCGATCGCCGGCTGCATGGTCATCGAGGGGCGCGTCGAGCGTCACAAGCCGATCCGCGTGCTAAGAGACAACACCGTGATCTTTCAGGGCGAGCTGGAGTCGCTGCGCCGCTTCAAGGAGAACGTCGACGAAGTGCGCAACGGCATGGAATGCGGCATTGGCGTCAAGCAGTACAACGACGTGAAGCCGGGCGACCAGATCGAGTGCTTCGAGCGCATCGAGGTGGCGAGGACGCTCTGACTGCGGGAACAGGGAATCGGGAAATGGGGAATCGAACGACGATTCCTTTTCCGATTCCCTATTCTCCATTCCCGATTCCCATGCCCTCCAAATCCTTCAACCGCACCGATCGCATTTCCGTCCAGCTCCGCAAGGAGCTGGGCCTGCTCGTCCATGCGGCCGTGCGCGATCACGCGCTCCCGTCCGTCAGCGTTTCGGACGTCGAGACCACGAAAGACCTCGACGTCGCGACGGTCTGGGTGACGACGCTCGTTCCCGATCAGGCGAAGGAAGCGACGAAGGCGCTCAACGAGCTCGCGAAGGAATTCCGGCGCGAGTTGTCGCGGATGCTGAGCATCCGGCGCGTGCCGGAGCTTCGGTTCAAGTACGACGATTCGGTCGACAAGGGCGAGCGCATCGAGTCGCTGCTGCGGGACGACGCGAAGAAGACGCCGGAAGGCTGACTCCGTCATCACGGCAAACCCCTCGCCGTCATCCCGGCGAAAGCCGGGATCCATTTTTCCTTCTGCGACGAAAATCAAAATGGATTACTCGCTTCGCTCGCCCTTCGGGCCGTCCCTCGGACGTTCTCCGCGCTTCGCGCTTGTCCGGCTTTCGCCGGAATGACGAAGTTGGAGCCGCGAACCGGGCACGACCGCCGCAGATGAAACGCAAAGACACCCGCGACGTCCACGGCATCCTGCTCTTCGACAAGCCGCAAGGCTTCTCGTCGAACCAGGCACTCCAGATCGTCCGCCGCCTCTACGGCGCCGCGAAGGCCGGCCACACCGGCAGCCTCGATCCGCTCGCGACGGGCCTGCTGCCGATCTGCTTCGGCGAGGCGACGAAGATCGCGGGCCTCCTGCTCGGCTCGCGCAAGGCGTACGTCACCGAAGCGAGGCTCGGAGCGACGACGGAAACCGACGACGCCGAAGGGCGCATCGTCGAGACGCGCGAGGTGCCCTCGCTGGACGACGCGTCGATCGAAGCGGCGCTCGCGGTGCTGACCGGGCGTATCCGGCAGATCCCGCCGGCCTACTCGGCAATCAAGCAAGGCGGCGAGCCGCTCTACCGGCGCGCGCGGCGCGGCGAGGCAGTCGAGGTGCCGGTCCGCGAAGTCGACGTCCATGCTTTCCGCCTCGTCCGTCGGACATCGACGCTGCTGACGCTCGAAGTCGAATGCGGCTCGGGCACCTACGTGCGCAGTCTCGTGCGTGATCTCGGGGAGCGGCTCGGCTGCGGCGCGCACGTCGCTTCGCTGCGCCGGCTCTGGGTCGAGCCGTTCCTCGCGCCGCGGATGACCGGGCTCGAGACGCTGCGCGATGTTGCGCAAGCCGGCGGGACGGACGCGCTCGACGCGCTCCTGATTCCGCTCGAGGAAGGCCTTGCCGGCTATCCGCGCATCGCCCTCGACGAGGCGGCGTCGGCGCGCTTGCGCCACGGGCAGGTCGCGGTCGTGCCGGGCGCGCCTTCGGGGCGGCTCGTCGCGCTCGATCCCGCCGGCAAGGCCGTTGCGCTGGCCGAGAGCGTCGGCGGCCGGCTGCGGTCGCTGCGCGGCTTCAACCCGGCTCCGGCAGCGCAGGAACGGGATGGGCAAGCGTAAACTCTTGTTTTGCCGATAGTCCGCCGGCTAAAATATCTTGTTCACCGCAGCACGACTGTCCCCACCCGCGGGGCTTGCGAAGAGCCGCACGCGTGCGGCGCCTTCCGCCGTATCGACGAGCGGCTTTTCGCAAGTCTCGCCGTTTTCAGGATTCGAAGATGTCTCTCTCCAACGAACAGACCAGCAAGATCATCGCGGACTATCGCCGCGCCGCCAACGACACGGGCTCGCCCGAAGTCCAGGTTGCGCTGCTTTCGGCCCGTATCGAGCACCTGACCAAGCACTTCGCCGATCACGACAAGGATCACCATTCGCGTCGCGGTCTCCTGAAGATGGTCAACCAGCGCCGCCGTCTCCTCGGCTACCTCAAGAACAAGGACGGCGACCGCTACAAGTCGCTTATTGAACGTCTCGGCCTTCGTCGCTGATCGGAGACCGATGCCTTCGGGACAGCGCGTGCTGGCTCGAGGGTCGCTCGTTTGCTTTTGCGTTCGTCCCTGAACGCCGCGTCACGTACGTCGCTGCCGGCCGGCAGCGGCGACTCGCAAGTGAAGTCCAACAGCGGCCATCCATGGCCGCACTTCTCAAATAAGGCACGTGCTTCGCTGGCGTGCGCCGAGGTCCGGTCAAGGGGCCGGTTCTCGTCAATCAGGAAAAGATAACCGTGGCAAAAGTCAGCAAGTCGTTCCGGTACGGGAATCACGACGTCACGCTCGAAACGGGCGAGATCGCGCGCCAGGCATCGGGTGCCGTCGTCGTCAGCATGGGCGGCACGGTCGTGCTCGTCACCGTCGTCGCCGCAGCGAAGGCCCGCGAAGGGCAGGATTTCTTTCCGCTCACCGTCGACTACCAGGAAAAGTTCTATTCGGCCGGCCGCATTCCGGGCGGCTTCTTCAAGCGCGAAGGCCGTCCGACCGAAAAGGAGACGCTGACCTCGCGTCTCATCGATCGTCCGGTTCGTCCGCTGTTTCCGGAGGAATTCAGGAACGAAGTGCAGGTCATCGCGACCGTGCTCTCGATGAATCCCGAGGTCGACGGCGACATCCCCGCGCTGATCGGCGCGTCGGCCGCACTGACGATCGCCGGCATTCCGTTCAAGGGTCCGATCGGCGCCGCGCGCGTCGGCTACGCAAACGGGCAGTACCTCCTCAATCCGACGAAGACCGAGCTCGCGACGTCCGATCTCGATCTCGTCGTCGCGGGCACGGCGAATGCGGTGCTGATGGTCGAATCCGAAGCGAAGCTCCTTTCCGAGGAGGTCATGCTCGGTGCGGTCACGTTCGGCCATCGCGAGATGCAGAAGGCGATCCACGCGATCAGCGAGCTCGCGACCGAAGCCGGCAAGCCATCCTGGAACTGGTCGGCGCCGGCGCGCAATGACGAGCTCGTCGAGGCGCTGAAGGGCGCGGTCGGCAACAATCTCGCGCAGGCGTTTCAGATCCGCGACAAGCTGCAGCGCCGCGATGCGATCTCGGCGCTCAAGAAGGACACGCTGGAATCGCTGGGTGCGACGGCCGAGTCGAAAGGCTGGCTCGCCGCCGATCTCGCCAAGGAATTCGCCGATCTCGAATACACGACGATGCGCCAGGGCGTCCTCAAGACGAAGCAGCGCATCGACGGCCGCAATCTCGACGACGTGCGGCCGATCACGGTTCGCGTCGGCGTGCTGCCGCGCACGCACGGCTCGGCGCTCTTCACGCGCGGCGAGACGCAGGCGCTCGTGACCGTCACGCTGGGCACCACGCGCGATTCGCAGATCGTCGACGCGCCGGAAGGCGAGTCGAAGGACACGTTCCTGTTCCACTACAACTTCCCGCCGTTCTCCGTCGGCGAAACGGGCCGCATGGCCGGTCCGAAGCGCCGCGAGATCGGCCACGGCCGCCTCGCCAAGCGCGGCGTGCAGGCGGTCAAGCCGTCGATGGAAGAATTCCCGTACGTCGTGCGCTGCGTCTCGGAGATCACCGAGTCGAACGGCTCGTCGTCGATGGCCTCGGTCTGCGGCTCGTCGCTCGCGATGATGGACGCGGGCGTGCCGCTGAAGTCGCCGGTCGCGGGCATCGCGATGGGCCTCGTCAAGGAAGGTTCGGATTTCGTCGTGCTCTCCGACATCCTCGGCGACGAGGATCATCTCGGCGACATGGATTTCAAGGTCGCCGGCACGTCGAGCGGCGTTTCCGCGCTGCAGATGGACATCAAGATCGACGGCATCACCGAAGAGATCATGCGCACGGCGCTCGAGCAGGCCAAGCGCGGACGCCTGCACATCCTCGGCGAGATGGCGAAGGTGATCTCGACCTCGCGCACCGAGATGAGCGAGTTCGCGCCGCGCCTCCTCACGATGAAGATCCATCCGGACAAGATCCGCGAAGTCATCGGCAAGGGCGGTGCGACGATCCGCTCGATCACCGAAGAAACCGGCACGACGATCGACATCAACGACGACGGCACGGTCGTCATCGCGTCGGTCAACCGCGAGGCCGCCGACGCCGCGAAGAAGCGCATCGAGCAGATCGTCTCCGACGTCGAGCCCGGCCGCATCTACGAAGGCAAGGTCGCCAAGCTCATGGACTTCGGCGCGTTCGTGACGATCCTGCCGGGCAAGGACGGACTCGTGCACGTCTCGCAGATTTCCAACGAGCGCGTCGAGAAGGTCTCGGACAAGCTCAAGGAAGGCGACATCGTGAAGGTCAAGGTGCTCGAGGTCGACAAGCAGGGCCGCATTCGCCTGTCGATGAAGGCCGTGGCCGAAGAGGAGAAGGGCGCGGCCTGACTCTTCCGGCAAGCGCCATGAAAAAGAGCGGGCTTCGGCCCGCTTTTTTTTGGCTCTGCGAAAACTCAGGTCGGTGCGTCGTCTCGAGCGAGCAATGCACGAAGCGGATCGAGCAATGCGCCGTAAAAATGTGCGCGAGCCGTATCGGAGCGCAGTGGCTCGCGGACCTGCGCCGCGCTTGCCGTGCGTATCGAGCGTCTGTTCTCGTGGAAATGCAGAACCGCTTCATCGAATGCCATTCCGCAGAAGCCGAGCAGCCGGCGCGCTTCGGCTTCGGGCTGCGCCACGAGCCGTTCGTGCTCCACGACGAGAACGTCGTCGGGATATCGCTCGCGCCAGAACCGCATCGCGCGATCGTAATCGCGATGGAACTTCGCCAGCTCGTGCAGATCGTACGTGAACGGCAGATCGCTCGAGAACATCTGTCGATAGCAGCCAAGGCACGTTTCGACCGCATCGCGCCGACAGTCGACGAATCGCGCGGCCGGCAGCATCGCTCGGATCGCACCGATGTAGCGCCAGTTGAGCAATGCCTTGTCGACGAAGCATGCGCCGCCTTGTCCACGCAGCTTCGCCGTGCGATCGAGGTAGCCTTGACCGAGCCGCCGCCAATCGTCGGGCGCCGTCGTCGCGACCCATGCCGGGAAATCCACTTCGCGCCGCTGCGATTCGGCGAGGATGATGTCGCGCACGTCGTCGAGCTCGCCACCGCTCGCGGCATCGGGATGCGCGGCCAGCATCTGCTCGACGAGCGTCGAGCCCGAGCGCGGCATGCCGACGATGAAGACGATGCCGCGTCCCATCGTCGCATCCGTGGATTCCGCGTGCGACGAGGCGAATGCCTGCTCGATCTCGCGCTCGTTGGCGGAGAACTTTGCCGCATCCCACTGCAGCTGCCGGCGCCGTGCGGCGTTTGCGTCGGTCATTGCGCGGAACGCGTCGTCGTAACGTTCGTTGTCCTCGCAGGCTTTCGCGAGCGCGAACGACGCGGCGATGCGATCGGTCTCGCGAAGGTCCGACCGGCCGAGCAGCGTCCTGATCGACGCGAGATCGTTCGCATCGAAGCGCGACGTGCGCAGCGTCGAAAGGCCGAACCACGCCATTGCCGACGTCGGCGCGAGCTGGATCGAGCGGCGATATTCGTCGCGCGATTCGTCGATGCGTCCCGCGAAATGCAGCTCGCGCGCGAGGACATTGCGCACCGCGACGTTCCGCGGCTCGCGGCGCAGGGCCTCGTGCAGCATCGCGATCGATCGATCGATGTCGCCGGTCCGCTCGAAGACGCGCGCCATGCCAAGAAGCGGCGCGATCCAGACGGGTTCGAGATCGGCGCTCTTGCGGAACGCGGCGATCGCCTGGCCGTTGTCGCCCGTCATCGCCAACGCGCTGCCGAGATCGAACAGGACCGTGGCGTCCTGCGGCCGCGATTCGACCACGCGGCGCAGCAACGCGATGCTCTCGTCGTCACGACCTTGCAGATGCGCGATCGCGGCGCGTGCGCGCAGCGTTTCGGGATGCGAAGGCGCGAGAGCGGTCAATGCCTGCAACGCCTGGTGCGCGCGATTCCGGTCGCGAGCGGGCAGCGCGCGATGAATTTCCTGGAGCAGGCGGATTGCGCTCGCGGAAAGTCCGGCCATGCGATCGAACGGGGCCTTGCGATCCGGTGAAGCCGTCGCGGATGCCGGGTCGGATGGAACCTCTGAGGACATGCGAATCCGTGAAGTCGGTTGGACGTTGCGCCCGATTGCCGGGCGGCATGCCGGTGCCGATTTTATCAGGAACCGGACGGCACCATGCCGAGCCTCACCACGCGCTGCAGCGTTTCCCCGTTCCGGATGATCGTCAACGTCACCGGATGGCCCGCCTTCTCGCGCAGCTTGTTCTGGAAATCCGCGCGATCGATGATCGCCTTGCCGTCGCACTTCAGCACGATGTCGCCGGTCAGGAGGTTCGCGCGCGAGGCGGGCGAATCACCGACGATCGTGCCGATCGCGACGCCGCCGCCCGTGCCGAGATCGCTCATCTCCGAGGCCCTCAGGTCCCTGAATGTCGCGCCGAACGGCAGCTTGAAGCGCACGTAGTATGCGACGGTCGTGCCGGTGCCGCTTTCGGCATAGACGATCACGCGATCCGCTCCGATTCGCTGGCCCTGGCGCAGCGCCTTCTCGCGCGTCTGCGCGTCGTCGGCCGCGAAGTGCGACGTGCCGATGCGCATGTAGCTTTGCGCGCGAAGCCGCCGCTCTTCCGCGCCGATGTTCCTGCCGTCGGCGATTTCGGGCTGTGCCGGCGCGGGCGCCGCGCGAAGATCGGCGACGAGCGCCGGTTCGCGGCCGGTCACCGT
>DASZYR010000146.1:0-8747 GCA_035545255.1 Rhodanobacteraceae bacterium | reverse complement strand
TGGCCGCCGGATAACGATTGCCGGGAATCGGGAATCGGGAATCGGGAATCGGGAATAGAAAGTCCGAGGCTCGATCCCTATTCCCAGTTCCCTATTCCCGATTCCCTCTTAAGCCATCTGGCTCGCGACGAAGTCCCAGTTCGCGAGATTCCAGAACGCCTCGACGTACTTCGGCCGCGCGTTGCGGTAGTCGATGTAGTAGGCGTGCTCCCAGACGTCGCAGGTCAGAAGCGGACGATCATTGCCCGTGATCGGCGTGCCGGCGTTCGAGGTCGAAACGAGGCCAAGGCCCTTGTCCGCGCGCTGGACGAGCCAGCCCCAACCTGACCCGAATGTGCCGACCGACAGCTTCGTGAACTCGTCCTTGAATTGCGAGAAGCCGCCGAACGCCTTGTTGATCGCGTCGGCGAGGCGGCCCGAAGGCTCGCCGCCGCCCTTGGGCGACAGGCAGTTCCAGTAGAAGGTGTGGTTCCAGGTCTGCGCGGCGTTGTTGAACATGCCGCCGGACGATTTGCGCACGATCTCCTCGAGCCCCAGATTCTCGAACTCGGTGCCCTTGATCTGGTTGTTGAGGTTCGTGACGTAGGCCTGATGGTGCTTGCCGTAGTGGTAGTCGATCGTCTCCGCCGAGATGTGCGGAGCCAGCGCGTCGCGCGCCCATGGCAGAGGGGGAAGCTCGATGGCCATCGTTCCGTCTCCTTGCGAAAAGGTCGTTCAGTCTACCAGCCCGGCGAGCCGAGCCGCCGCGCGCGCGTCGCGCTGGTAGAATTGCGTTCAGTGGCGCCCCGGCGCCGGCTGCTTCGAGAACGCAATGGAAGTCGTTGAACGCATCAAGTCGACGCTCGCGTCGCATCCGATCGTGCTCTTCATGAAGGGCACGCCCCAGTTTCCGATGTGCGGCTTTTCGAGCCGCACGGCGCAAGCGCTGAAGGCGGTCGACGCCGATTTCTTCGCCGTCAACGTGCTGGAGGATCCCGAGATCCGCGCCAACCTTCCGCGTTATTCGAACTGGCCGACGTTTCCGCAGCTTTTCATCCACGGCGAGCTGATCGGCGGCAGCGACATCACGATGGAGCTGTACGAATCCGGCGAACTTGGTCGTCTCGTGAAGGACGCGCAGAAGGCCTGAGCGCGTGCTGCCGCTGGCGAAGCCCGAAGGCGTTCGGCAGGTCGCCGCGGACGCGCTGCGCGACCGTGTCGTGCTCGTCGCCGGCGCGACCGGCGGGCTGGGACGCGCGACATCGCTCGCCGCCGCTGCCGCGGGCGCTACGGTCGTGCTGCTCGGCCGCAAGGTGCGCGCGCTCGAAGCGCTCTACGACGAGATCGAACAGAGCGGCGGCGCGCAGCCCGCGGTGTATCCGATGGATCTCGCCGGCGCGACGCCACGCGACCACGCCGATCTCGTCGCCGCGATCGAGCGCGAATGCGGGCGCCTCGATGGCCTCGTCCACGCCGCCGCGCACTTCGACGGCCTCCAGCCGTTCGACCAGCAGACGCCCGAGGAATGGGCACGCACGCAGCAGGTCAACGTGACCGCGCCGTTCCAGATCACGCAGGCCGCGCTGCCGCTGATGCGCAAGTCGTCCGACGCCGCGATCGTGTTCGTGCTCGACGATCCGGCGCGCGTCGGCAACGCGTTCTGGGGCGGGTACGGCGTCGCGAAGCACGCGCTCGCAGGACTCGCCTCGATCGTGCACGAGGAAACCGAGCGAAGCCCCGTCCGAACGCACGCGCTGCTGCCGGCGCCGATGCGCACGGTGCTGCGCCGCGCGGCGTATTACGGCGAGGACACGCTGATGCATCCGGAGCCGGATTTCGCTGCTTCCGCGATCGTGTGGCTGCTCGGCGCGGATGGTGCCGCTATGCGCGGGACGATGCTCGATCTCCGATAGCGCGCAACCTTTCTCGAGCGCCGCCACCTTCACACGTATCTGCGTTCCGGCGCGGAAACGACTTTCCGTCGTCCCGGCGAAAACCGAGACCCATTTCGATTTTCGCGGTTGTGCAAAAAGCGAGAGCACAATGTATCCCGGCTTTCGCCGGGACGACGGAGTAGTTGCGTTGCTTCAAACGCGCGGCGTCAGCTTAACGCCGCTGCATGATGCCGCAGATGATCTTCCACGAACGTCTGGATGAAGTAATAACTGTGATCGTATCCCGCATGCACGCGCAGCGTCAGCGGCTGGCCGGCCTTGCGGCACGCGGCATCGAGGCGCCAGTGCTGCAACTGCATGTCGAGGAATTTGTCCGCATAGCCCTGATCGACGAGGATCGTTCCCGGAAAGCGTTTTCCGTCTTCAATCAGCGCGCACGCGTCGTACGGCCGCCACGTCTTGCGGTCGTCGCCGAGATAGCGCGGAAGCGCCTTCTGTCCCCACGGCACTTCGCTCGGTGCGACGATCGGCGCAAACGCCGACACCGACTTGTAGCGCCCGGGATTCCTGAGCGCGATCGTCAGCGCGCCGTGTCCGCCCATCGAATGGCCGAAGAGGCTCTCGCGGCTCATGTCGGCGAACGCGAAGCTCGCGCCGATCGCGGACGGCAACTCCTTCGTCACGTAGCTGTACATGCGAAAGCGCTTCGCGAACGCGGGCGTCGTCGCGTCGAGATAGAAGCCGGCCGCTTCGCCGAATTCCCAGTCGCCGGTCGCGCCTTCGATGCCGGTGTCGCGCGGGCTCGTGTCGGGCGTGACGAGCGCGAGGCCGAGCTCGGCCGCGACGCGCTGCGCGCCCGCCTTGATGACGAACGTCTCCTCGGTGCAGGTGAGTCCGGCGAGGTAGTACAGCACCGGAACCTTGCGCTTTTCCGCCTGCGGCGGCCGGAATACACCGAACTTCATGACGCCGCCGGTCTCGGCGGATTCGTGCTTGTAGAACCCCTGCACGCCGCCGAAGCAGCGCTGCTCGGAAATCGTCTCGATGGCCATCGTCGTGCCTCGAAGTCAGATGCGGAAGATCGCGGCTCGTCCGCGCTGGATCGCGCCGGAAAGCACGCAGCAAAGCACGTCAGCCGCGCTCTGGCAATGCGCTTCGCGCAGCCAGTTCGGGCGTGCGCGTGATGCGCCAGCCGAGCCAGCCCGAGCCCGCCGCGGCGAGCATCGTCAGCGCGGCGAAGCCCGGCGCCGCGAGGCCGAGCCAGCGCAGGAAGTTGAAGCCGCTGGTGACCACGATGTCGCCGAAGCGCCAGACCGAGGTGTCGATGAAGTTCTTCGTCTTGTAGCGCGTCTCGGCCTCGACGCGCGTGTACAGGCTGTCCATCGCGGGCTTGAACACGCCGTACGCGCTCGCGCGCGTGATGACCGCGACGGCCGCGATCCATGAGCCCGGAAACACGGCGAGCCCGGCCAGCATCAGCGCCTTCAGCGCGCCGTCGAGCGCCATCGCCGAGCGCGGACCGAAGTGCACCATCAGCGGGCGCGTCAGTACGATCTGCAACAGCATCTGCAGCGTGTTCGCGTAGAGATCGATGCTGGCCGCGAAGCCGATGCGCGCCTCTCTCGTCGCGAACGTCGCGCCGCTGTAGTCTGCCAGCATCGCGTAGATGACCGTGCCGACCGCGTCGCCGAGCAGCATCAGGATCGCGAGACGGCGCATCAGCGGCGATTTCAGCGTCTCGATCGCGCCGGCGAGCACGCCGCCGCCGATGATGCGCTCGTCGCGCCGCGCGTCGCCGGCGACCGGATTCGCACGCGACCAGCGCGACAACGCGACGATGCAGCCGATCGCAAGCCCGAGCATCAGCGAGGAGACGACGAGAAGGCCCGACACGCCGACGAGGAATACCAGCGTCTTCGTCAGCGCGGGCCCGGCCAGCGCGCCGACCGCACCGCCGAGCGTGATGACCGGAAACAGCCGGTGGGCCTGTTCGGCGTCGAAGAGATCGGCCATGAAGCTCCAGAACACCGCGACGACGAAGAGGTTGAACACGCTGACCCAGACGAAGAACACCGATCCCAGCAGGCGCGCGCCGATCGCGTCCTGCATGCGGAACGCCGGAATGAACGCGATCATGCCGGCGATGAAGAAAAGGTAGACGATCGGCACGAACGTGCGCCGCGGAAAGCGCGCGACGAGCGCGCCGAACAGCGGCGTCAGCGCCAGCGTCGCGACGAACGTCGCCGCGTAGAACAGCGGCAGCGACGTCGATCCGACCGCCGCCGAGAGCTGGTCGCGCACCGGACGGATCACGTAGTACGCGGCGAGGACGAGGAAGAAATACGCGAACGCGACGGAAACCGCGAACCATTCGTGGCGCTGGACGGCGGGACGGTGCGGCACGTCGGACCCCCTCGGCTGCGGCGCGCAAGCCTAGCACGCGGATTTTGCACGCCGCGCAAGCGGACGCGACCGATCATGACGGGATGCCGCGTGTCGGCGACGTCGTCGAGCCTCCCGTATGGCCCGTCATTCCGGCGAAAGCCGGACTGCGAAGGCAGGAAGCCGAAGCGAACATTCGCCGCAAGACGAATGGCGCGAAAGGCAGCGCGCAGGAGCGGGCTGTAATCCATTCTGGTTTTCGAGCGGTCGTGCGATCCGGAGCAAAATGGATCCGGCCTTTCGCAAGTCGCAAATCCCGACCTGATTGATCAGGAAATCCCGAATTCCGAATCCCGGCTTTCATCGGTGACGGCCGTCACGCTTTCTCGCTGAATGCGTTCCAACGGACGCGACGATCCTTCGGCTTCCTTTCGAGAATGAGCAGGACGCGACGATAGACTCTCGCGACCGGCGCCAGGCCGGCACCGGTCAAACCTCTAGAGGATTTCCGAACATGGATCTGAAGACGAAACTGTCGCTCGCGCTCGCTGTCGCATTGGTGTTCGGCTCCGGAGTTGCGACCGCGCAGGATGCGGGAACGTCCGCCGCGGCCAAGCCACGGTGCCCGCTGTGCAGGCCATATATGCCGTTCTGCTAGTTGAAGTCGATCGCGCAAGCGATTGATTTTCGGAGAACGTACGCAAGCTCTGCTTGTGCCTCCGATTGAGGAACGCGTTGGATACGCGTTCCTCGAGACCTTGCAAGCACGCGGATTTTGCGCGACGACGCGGCATACTGGGCCGGTGACGTCGACCCTCTCCGCGATCCACGTGTTTCCGATCAAGTCGTGCGCGCCTCTCGTCCTCGATTCGGCCGAGCTTGGTCCGCGCGGTCTCCGGCATGATCGCCGATGGATCGTCACCGATGCCGAGGGACGCTTCCTGACGGGCCGCCAGCAACCGCGCCTGACGCTGCTGCGCGCCGTGCCAGACGGCGATGCGCTCGACGTGTCCGCGCCCGGCATGTCAACGCTCCGGCTCGAGACGCCGAAAACCCGCGATCGGCTGCCGGTCACCGTGTGGTCGAGCAACGTCGCGGCGCTCCCGGCCGATGCGGCGTCGGACGCATGGATCAGCCGCTTCCTCGGCATGCCGGCGCGCTTCGCCTGCATGGATGCGGCTTGCGTGCGACCGGTCGATCCGAACTATGCGCGCGAGGGCGACGAAGTCAGCTTCGCCGACGCGTTTCCGCTGATGCTGATCTCGCAAGCTGCGCTCGATGCGCTCAATGCGAGGCTCGCAGCGCCGGTGCCGATGCTGCGGTTCCGTCCGAATCTCGTCATCGCCAATACCGCGCCGCATGCCGAGGACGGCTGGAAGCGCATCCGCATCGGCACCGTCGAGCTCGACATCGTCAAGCCCTGCGCGCGCTGCGTCTTCACGACGGTCGACTTCGAGAAGGGCGCGTTCGATCCGTCGGGCGAGCCGCTGCGCACGCTGATCGGCTACCGGCGCAGCGAGCGCGGCGTATTGTTCGGGCAGAACGCGATTCCGCGCGCGACGGGAACGCTGCGCGTCGGCGACGAGGTCGAGGTTCTCGCGTGACGTCGTTCCGGCGGAGGCCGGAATCGGGCTTCGTCGACGAGACCGCGCGCGCAGCCGGCGGGATCCCGGCCTTCGCCGGGATGACCGAGAGTCGAGCGATCCGCCGCCAAGGATGGAGCATCTGCTCTAGCCGCCGCTTCTAGTCTGCCGACTCGCTTCTCTTCCGACCGCGATGACCTACGACTACGTGATCGTCGGCGCCGGCTCCGCGGGCTGCGTGCTCGCGAACCGCCTCAGCGCGAATCCGGCGCAGCGCGTCCTTCTGCTCGAGGCGGGCGGCGGCGACTGGCATCCGTTCATCCACATGCCGGCAGGTCTCGCGAAGCTCGTCGACGACAAGCGCATCAACTGGGATTACCACACCGAGCCCGAGGCCGCACTCGCGCATCGCAGGCTCTGGTGGCCGCGCGGCAAGGTGCTCGGCGGATCGAGCTCGATCAACGCGATGTGCTACACGCGCGGCGCGCCGCAGGATTACGACGATTGGGCCGCCGCGACCGGCGATCCGCGCTGGTCGCGGGATTCCGTGTTGCCGGTATTCAGGCGCATGGAAGACAACGCGCGCGGCGCCGATGCGTGGCACGGCACTGGCGGTCCGCTCGCGGTATCGGACCTTCGTCATCGCAATGTGCTCTCCGATGCCGTGATCGAAGCCGCCGTCGCGGCCGGTTACGCGCGCAATGCCGATTTCAACGGCGCGAAGCAGGAAGGCTTCGGGCTCTACCAAGTCACGCAGAGGAATGGCGCCCGCTGCTCGGCCGCGCGCGCGTATCTCGCGCCAGCGCGACACCGCGGCAACCTCGCGGTGCTGACGCATGCGCTGACGACCCGCGTGCGTCTGGACGGGATGCGCGCCGTCGGCGTCGATTACCGGCGCCGCGGACGCGACGAGCGCGTCGAGGCGGGTACCGTCATCCTTGCCGGCGGCGCGATCAATTCGCCGCAGCTTCTGATGCTGTCGGGCATCGGTCCGGCGGATCATCTGCGCGAGCACGACATTGCGTCCGCGCACGATCTGGCCGGCGTCGGCGGCAATCTCCAGGACCATCTCGACATCTCGACGCTCGTGCGCTCGACGCAGCCGGTCACGTACGACCGCACGAACGATCTTGCCGTCGCGCTCGAATTCCTGATGAGACGACGCGGCATCGGCACGTCGAACATCGCCGAAGCGGGCGGATTCGTGCGCTCGCGCTTCGCAACCGACCCGCGCTGCGACCTGCAGTTCCATTTCGTGCCGGCGCTGCTCGACCAGCACGGCCGCAACCGGCTCGACGGCTTCGGCTACACGCTGCACGCGTGCGCGCTGCGCCCGCGAAGCCGCGGCATGATCCGGCTGAAGTCGGCCGATCCCGCGGCGCATCCGGCGATCCGGCCGAACTATCTCGGCGATGACGAAGGACACGATCTTGCGATGCTGATCGAAGCAGCGCGCATCTCTCGCGCGATCTTCGCGAAGGCGCCGTTCGATCCGTATCGCGGCGAAGAGATCTTTCCGGGATCTTCGGTGGAGAGCGATGCCGATTTCGAGAGCTTCGTGCGCCGGAAAGCCGAGACGATCTATCACCCGGTCGGTACGTGCCGCATGGGCGATGGCGCTGATGCGGTCGTCGACAGCGAGCTTCGCGTGCGCGGCATCGATGCATTGCGCGTCGTCGACGCGTCGATCATGCCGACTTTGATCGGCGGCAACACGAACGCGCCGACGATGATGATAGCCGAGCGCGCCGCCGATCTGATCGGTGCGATCTGATCGGTGCGATCTGATCGGCGCGGATCTGATCGGCCGGCGCGCCAGGCTTCGCGTCAGACCGCCTGCTCGAGCTCCGGCACGAGCTTGAAGAGATCGCCGACGAGGCCGAAATCGGCGACCTCGAAGATCGGCGCCTCGGAATCCTTGTTGATCGCGACGATCGTGCCGGCGTCCTTGATGCCGGTGAGATGCTGGATCGCGCCCGAGATGCCGACGGCGATGTAGAGCTCCGGCGCGATGATCTTGCCGGTCTGCCCGACCTGGAGATCGCTCGGGACGTAGCCTGCATCGACGGCGGCGCGCGAAGCGCCGACCGCCGCGCCGAGCTTGTCGGCGAGCGCATAGATGATCTTGAAGTTGTCAGCCGAGCCGAGCGCGCGCCCGCCCGAGACGACGCGCGATGCGCCTTGCAGATCCGGCCGATCGCTCTTGCCCTGCTTCAGCTCGACGAAACGCGTGTGAGCCGGCAGCGCGACGTCGAGCGAAAGCGTTTCGACGGGCGCCGTGTTCGCGCCGGCGTTCGAAGCCGCGTACGAAGCCGTGCGGACGGTGGCGACGAGCGTCTTGTCTGCCGGCGCCTCGACCGTGACGATCGCATTGCCGGCGTAGATCGGCCGCTTGAACGTGTGCGCGCCTTCGACGGACATCGCGTCCGACACCTGCGCGACACCGAGCAACGCCGCGACGCGCGGCGCGAGATCCTTGCCGAACGTCGTCGAAGGCAGCAGCACGTGCGTGTAGCCGTTCCTCGCGACCGTCGCGACCTGCGGCGCCTGGATCGCGGCGAGCGCGTGCGCGTTCTCGGCGCGCGCGACCGTCAGCACTTTCGATACGCCGTCGATCTTCGCGGCTTCGGTCGCGACGCCGGCCGGATCGGCCGCGAGCACGAGCACGTCGATCGCGTCGGGCTTGATGTCCTTCGCGCAGGTGACGCAGCGCGCGGTGCTCGCGTTGAGCTTGCCGTCGAGGTGTTCGGCGATGATCAGGATTTTGCTCATGTCTTCGTTCCGTCAGTCAGCGTCGGATTTTCCCCTCTCCCGCTTTGCGGGAGCGGCAGGGTGAGGGCAATCTTGGTTCGACGTTCCAAAGCTTCCCTCATCCGCCTCCGGCACCCGAATTCGCCCGGAGGGGCGA
>DASZYR010000145.1:0-9730 GCA_035545255.1 Rhodanobacteraceae bacterium | reverse complement strand
CCGTGTAATTGTCGTTCCGGCGAAAGCCGGAACCCATTTTGATCTTCGGCGCTAACGGCGAAAATGGATCCCGGCTTTCGCCGGAATGACGATGCATGGGAGCCGCGGTCGATCAAGCTGCGGTTCCGCCGACCGTCATGCGGTCGATCTTCAGCGTCGGCTGGCCGACGCCGACCGGCACGCTCTGCCCGTCCTTGCCGCAGACGCCGACCCCTTCGTCGAGTTCGAGATCGTTGCCGATCATCGAGACGCGCGTCAGCACTTCCGGTCCCGAGCCGATCAGCGTCGCGCCCTTCACGGGCCGCGTGACCTTGCCGTCCTCGATCAGGTACGCCTCGCTCGCCGAGAAGGTGAACTTGCCGTTCGTGATGTCGACCTGTCCGCCGCCGAAATTGACCGCGTAAAGGCCCTTCTTCACCGAAGCGATGATCTCGCCGGGATCGCGCGTCCCCGGCAGCATGTACGTGTTCGTCATGCGCGGCATCGGCAGATGCGCGAACGATTCGCGCCGGCCGTTTCCGGTCGGCGTCATCTTCATCAGGCGCGCGTTCTGCTTGTCCTGCATGTAGCCTTTCATGACGCCGTTCTCGACGAGCACGGTGCAATTCGTCGGCGTGCCCTCGTCGTCGATCGAGAGCGAGCCGCGGCGCCCCGCGAGCGTGCCGTCGTCGACGACCGTGACGCCGGGCGCTGCAACCTTCTCGCCGAGCATGCCGGCGAACGCGCTCGTTCCCTTGCGGTTGAAATCGCCCTCGAAACCGTGCCCGATCGCCTCGTGCAGCAGCACGCCGGGCCAGCCGGAGCCGAGCACGACCGGCATGTTGCCGGCCGGCGCGTCGACCGATTCGAGATTGACGAGCGCGACGCGCACCGCTTCGCGCGCGAATGCGTGCGCGCGTCCGTTCGCGAGCAATTCGTCGAGCCCGTAGCGGCCGCCGCCGCCGGCGCTGCCGGATTCGCGACGGCCGCTCTGCTCGGCGATGACCTGCACGTTGGCGCGCACGAGCGGCCGCACGTCGGCGGCGAGCGTGCCGTCGGCCGCCGCGATCAGGATCGTCTCCTGGCTCGCCGCGATGCTGACGATGACCTGCTTCACGCGCGGATCGAGCGAGCGGCAGAGCGCGTCGAGCTCGCGCAGCACCGCGATCTTCGCTTCGCTGGACAATGTCTCGATCGGATCGATCGCAGGATAGAGCGCGCGGGCGCTCGCGACGGCAAGCGGCTTGCCGATGCCGTTCGCGCCGGCCTCGGCGATCGCGCGCGCCGAGCCCGCCGCCTCGAAAAGCGCGGGCAGAGCGATCTCGTCGGAATAAGCGAAGCCGGCCTTCTCTCCCGAAAGCGCACGCACGCCGACGCCTTGCTCGATCGAGTGATTGCCGTCCTTGACGATGCCGTCCTCGAGCACCCAGGACTCGCTGCGCGAATGCTGGAAGTAGAGATCGGCCGCGTCGATCGACGGACCGGTCGCGCGCGCGAAGACGCGATCGAGATCGGCGACGGAAATGCCGCCGGGGCGAAGCAGGCGGTTCTCGGCCTGAATGATGAGCTCGTTCATGCGATGAGATCGGAGTGGATCGCGTTCGGAAAGGTCTGACGGATTTCGAGCGGGAAGGCGCCGCCGGCCCCACTTTGGCGGAAAACACAGATTTTTTTCACGGGAACGACGAACGTTTTTTCCTCGACCCTCGAGCTTCTTGTCGTCGTCCCCGCGAAAGCGGGATCCGGCGCCTTTCAGCCACGGCCCCGAAAATTGGGCCGGCCACGGTAGGTCACAAGGCGAGCTCAGCGCAACCCGCCGTCCGCGGGCTTCGCGTCGGGCCCTGGCGGATTCGCCTCGGGTTCCTGCGACTTCGATTCGGGGCGCGGCCGTCGCTGCGTTTCCTTCGCGATCAACGTGATCTCGGGTTTTTCCCAGCTGCCCGAGACCTGATAGCGCGATCCCATCGCCTTGCCGATCGGCTTGCCGAGCACGCCTTGCAGCACGAGGCCGGCGGCGGCGCCGACGGGCCCCGCCGCGATCGCGCCGACGATCGGCAGCGTCGCGCCTCCGTGCGGCGAGACGACCATCTGCTGATCGTAGTCCCTCGCGCGAAGACCGGTCCGGCCGGTGATCGCGATGTCGGCCGCGGGGCTCTTGATGACGAGATCGGTCGTGTACGCATTGCCGGCGTCGAGCCGGAACGTGCCGTCGATCGAGTTGAACGTGAAGCCCGACTTGAAGAAATCGCTGAAGTCGAGCGTCAGCCGGCGCGGGATCTCGCTCAACGAGAAAAGGCCGAAGAACCGGCCCGCGCCGGGCTCGACTTCGGGGATGCGCCCTTCGGCGACCTTCAGCGTGATCGTGCCGCTTTCGAGCTTTGCGAGCGCGAAGGCCGAAGGCGGACCCGGCCAGACGGCGTCGATCCCGGCTTTCGTCTGGCCGCCGTCGATGAGACCGGGAAATCCGAGCGCATCCATCATGTGCCCGAGGTTCTGCGCGGCGAGCGTGATGACGAGATGCGAGCGGTTGTCGCCGGCTGTGCCGGTCCAGTCGCCCGTCGCGCTCATCGTGACGTTCGGCGAATGCGATTCGATCTTGTCGACGTGCATGCCGCCGGCAACCGGCCGGCTCTCGAGCTCGGCCTTGCCGAAGCTCGCCTGTCCGAGCATGAAATCGTCGATCGCGATGTGCAGCGGCGGCAGCGAGGCCGGCGCGATGTCGGGCAGCGCACTGCTTTCCGGCGCGTTCGGTTCGGACTCCGGCCAATGGAAGCGCTGGAAGTCCGCCGTCACGCCGGGATTCGCGATGTCGTGCGTGGGAATGCGCAGCACGCCCGCCAGCGCATCGCCGTCGAGCGTGAGCTCGGTCACTCCCGCCTTGTCGCCGACGCGCACGTGCATCTCGCGAAAATGCTTGTCGGCGATCGTGAAATCGTCGGCGTAGAGATCGATGCCCTCGACCAGGCCGTGACCGCCGCTGTCGCCGGCGCCTTTCAGCGCGAGATCGAGCCATGCGCTCGCGTCGAGCGTCGGCGCGCGCCCGTCGATCGCGACGCCTCGCGCCGGCAGCGGCGCATCGGACGCGGCGCCGAACGTGACGCGCGCCGCGAGCGGTTCGGTCGGCGACGGCAACCGGCCGCGCGCATGGACGAGGTCGCCGAGCTTCGCTTCGAAGGGCTGCCCGACGAACGGAACATCGAGCGCGAGTTCGAACGGCTCGGCCGCATCCGCGGGTTTCGCGAGCGGCGCGGGAAGGTCGATCGCCGTGCCGCGCAGATCGCTCGACAGCGTGAGCCGCTTGCGTCCGCCGCTCGCGTCGTCGGATTCGTCGACCGTCAGCAAGCCTGTCCATGTCGAAATGCCGGGAAATCGCGCGAGCGCCGGCTGAAGATCCGGCACGTCGGCGAACACCGTCGTCGCCGGATACCGGCCCTCGAGCCGCGCCTCGACCGCGTGCTTCGGATCGGCGACGTAGCCGCCGGCCGCGATCGAGAATTGCGCCGGGTTCTGCCGGAATCCGACCGCGAGCGGCGATGCGGCGAATCCGCTCTGGTTGAAGCGCACGGTACCGGCCGCGTCGGCGAAATGCAGATCGAACGCCGCGTCGTCGAGATTCGCCTTCGCGAGCGCGACCGTGCCGTCGAGCGCGAGCTTCGAGGCCTCCTTGATCGGCAGGTTCAGCGTGAACGAAAGATCGCCGCTGCCGCCGATCGAGAGATCCTTCAGCGTGCTTTCGTAGCGCTTGCCGATCGGCGTGTCGCGCAGGAACCCGAGCAGGCTCGCGCCGCTGCCGCTGCCTTTCACCGAGAGATCGAGCACGGGTTCGCCGAGGTTCGCGATCGACGCCGTCGCGCTGGCGACGCGATTGCCCTTGATCTCGGCCGTATCGGCTTCGACCTGCATGCTGTCGTCGACGAAGCTCGCGATCGCGTCGAGATGCTCGGCGCGCGGCCACTCGTCGTTGTAATCGAACGTCGTATCGACGACGTGTCCCCGCGCCTCGAAACGCCCGGCGTTGTCGCGGAACGGCCAGCTGTCGAGATCGCCGCGGACGAGCACGCGTCCTTCCTCGAGCCTGCCGCCGACGAGCGCGCGATCGAGCCACGCGACGGTGGCAGGCGGCATCACGTTGGTCGGCCAGAAGAGTTTCGCCGCGACGATGTCGGCGTGCGTGACGTTCGCGTAGAGATCGAGCAGCGGGCGGGTGTGATCGTCCTGGATCTCGACGCCGCCGCGGAGCTCGCCGCCGTAGCCTTCGCCTTCGAACGCGACGCGATCGGTGCCGATGCGCCAGCCGCCGTCCTCGCGGAATGCGACGACGTCGCCGCCGAATGCCGAGAACGCGAACGGCCGCCGGAACACACGGGGGTAATCGATGCGCAACGGCTGCCCGGGAATCTCGAGCATCAGCGCGGACGCGTCGCCGTGGATCTCGGCCTCGGCGCGCTCGACGCCAGGCACGAAGCCCGCGCTCGCGAAGCCGGCATCGTGCAGCAGCAGATCGACGTCGAAATCCTGCGCGCCGTTCCAGCGCACGTCGCCGCCGGCGATCTGTCCTTGCGGATGCGCGAGGTAGAGCCAGCGCCGGAGCGCATCGGGCAGCCGCGAGCTCAGCATCGCCACGCTGCCGATCGGCTCGAGCGCGAGGTTCGTCGTCTGCGCGCGGTAGCGCGTGCTGCCGTCCGCGCCGCGCCGCTCGAGCGTGATGCCGGCCGGCGGCAGCGGCGCCGCGCCGTGCGCGACGACGAGGTCGGCGACGTCGGCCGTCCAGCCCTCGTCTTCGCGCAGCCAGCGCGCGACGAACGCGACGCGCTCGAAATGCGTGCGCGGTGCGACGCCGATGCCGTCGTCGAGCGCGAGCGCATCGTGCGCGGCGAACGTCGCATCGCGCAGGTCAAGGCGGACTCTCACGCTGTCGACGCGCGCAGCGCTCACGCCGATCCAGATCTGCGCATCGCCGCGTCCGGTCAGGAGCTCGATGCCCGAGAACGGACGCTCGGCGCCGAAGCGCGCGAGATCGACGTCGCGCCCGCCCGCATAGAGGATGCCGCTGCGCCGATCGAGATCGACATCGGCGATGAGATCGATCGGCGCCGGATCGCCGGCGAGATTGCGGACCTTGCCGGCGAGGTGCGTCGTCGCGCCCTGATTGACGACGCGCACCTCCGACGCGCCGAGCGAGAGATGCACGTCCTCGCGCGGATCGTCGACCGCGAGCTTCAGGTCCTTCAGCACGAGCACGCCGAGCGCGCCCATCGAGATCGGCTCGGTGCGCGCGGGACCGGCGCCGAGATCGAGGCCGCGCAGGTGCCAGCCGGCCTCGTCGCGCGCGATGCGGACATCGACGCCGACCAGGCGGAACTCGCTCCACGCCCGGCCGCGCTGGAACGGCGCGTAGAGACTCAGCGCGAGCTCGGCACGCGGAATCTCGAGCGGCGGCTGATCGCCGTTCGCGCGGCCGATCCGCACGTGATCGAGCGTCAGCACCGGGCCGCCGCCGGCCCACGTGCCGCTGACGGAGCCGATGCGGACCGGCTGCTGGAGGCGCGCCGACAGCCAGCTCTCGATGCGCGCGGGATTGCGCACGAGCCACGGCATCGCGAGCTGCGTCGCGCCCATCAGGAGCGCGAGCACGATGATGACGGTCGTCGCGAGCGTGAACAGCGCGAAACGCAGTCGGCGCAGCGTACGCCGCAGCATGGGCGCTAACGTCCTCGTGGCCGCGGGCGGAACGAACGCGCCCACTCGCCGTCATGCCCGCGAAAGCGGGCATCCATTTCCGTCGTAGCGAAGAGCAACGTGGATTCCCGCTTCAGCGGGGATGACATGCGGGTGCGCGACATCGTCTCAAAGCAGCACGACATCGTACTGCTCCTGCGAATAATGCTCCTCGGGCTGGAAACGGATCGTCTTGCCGATGAACTCCTCGAGCTCGGCGACCGCGGCGGATTCTTCCTCGAGAATCCGGTTGACGACCTTCGGCGCCGCGAGCACGAGCAGCTTCTGCGCCTCAAACTGGCGCACGGCGCGCGTGATCTCGCGGAAGATCTCGTAGGTGACCGTCTCGGCCGTCTTGACGCTGCCGCGTCCGCTGCACGCGGGACACGGCTCGCAGAGCTGGCGCTCGAGCGATTCGGTCGTGCGCTTTCGCGTCATCTCGACGAGGCCGAGCGGCGACATCTCGTAGACGGTCGCCTTCGCGTGGTCGCGCGCGAGCGATTTCTCGAGCTGGCGCAGCACCTGGCGGCGATGCTCCTCGTCGGTCATGTCGATGAAGTCGATGATGATGATGCCGCCGAGGTTGCGCAGGCGCAGCTGTCTCGCCGCCGCTTGCGCGGCCTCGAGGTTCGTGCGGAACACGGTCTCCTCGAGGTTGCGCGTGCCGAGAAAGCCGCCGGTGTTGACGTCGATGGTCGTCATCGCTTCGGTCTGGTCGACGATGAGGTAACCGCCGGACTTCAGCGGCACGTCCTTGCGCAGCGCGCGCTGGATCTCGTCTTCCACGCCGTAGAGATCGAAGATCGGCCGCTCGCCCGGATAATGTTCCACGCGCTCGGCCAACTCCGGCATGAACTGGCGGACGAACGCCTGCGCACGATCGAGGGTCTCGCGCGAATCGATGCGCACCTTCTCGATCGACGGGCGCATCAGGTCGCGCAGCGCGCGCAGCGGAAGACTGAGATCCTCATAGACGCGCTCGCCGACCTTAGCCTTCGCGATGCTTTCCTGCACGGCGGCCCACAGCTTGCCGAGATAGTCGATGTCCTCGGCGATCGCCTCGCGCGACTCGCGTTCGGCGTTCGTGCGCACGATGTAGCCGAAATGCGTCTCGCCGATCAGCTCGGCGAGCATGTCCTTGAGGCGCGTGCGCTCGGCCTCGTCCTCGATGCGCACGGAAACGCCGAGCACCTTCGAATACGGCAGCAGCACGAGGTAGCGCGACGGGATCGAAAGATGCGTCGTCAGGCGCGCGCCTTTCGTGCCGATCGGATCCTTTACGACCTGCACGACGATCTCCTGCCCGTCGCGCACGAGCTCGCCGATCGACGGCATCGGCTGCGGGGCCGCTTCGCCGTTCTCGGCGATCAGCGGCGAATGGAGGCGGATGATGTCCGAGGCATGCAGGAAAGCCGCGCGATCGAGGCCGATCTCGACGAAGGCCGCCTGCATGCCCGGCATGACCCGGCTGACCTTGCCCTTGTAGATGTTGCCGACGTAGCCGCGCCGCGTCGCCCGCTCGACATGGACCTCCTGAAGCATCCCGTTCTCGACCAGCGCGACGCGGGTCTCGCGCGGAGTGACGTTGATCAGGATTTCTTCGGACATGAAAGCACTTGGCACGGCGACTTGAAGTGACTTATAGCCGCCGCGCGCGGCCATTGTCACCTGCCGCGCGGCACGCCGCGGGCGGGCGCCTTGACCGAGGCGGTAGACTCCCGCACGCAATCGCTCAATCCGCTGGAACCCGGTTGTCCCCCACGCGTTCGTCCCCAGCCCGCCGCTACCGCTTCGCCGACGTCGAGATCGACCTCGGCGCGCGCGCGATCTTCCGCGCCGGCCGGCGCGCCGACGTCGAAGCGAAAGTTTTCGATCTGATCGAGCTCCTGCTGCTCGCGCGCGGCCGCGCGCTCACCAAGACTGAACTCGTCGGTGCACTATGGGGCAACCGCCCGGTAACCGATGCCGCGCTGTCACAGCAGCTGCGCAAGGCGCGCCGCGCGCTCGGCGACGACGGCGAGGCGCAGCGCGTGATCCGCACCGTGCACGGCCGCGGCCTCGTCTGGGTCGCCGAGGTCGCCGAGACCGGCACGCACGAAGCGAGATCCGTCTCGCCGCCGGACGAATCCGCCGCGATCGCGCCGCAAGCAGGCGCGCCTCGGGTTTCACAAGCGCCGTCGTCACCGGACGCCGGCACGCCCGCACGCTTCGCGCGCCGCTGGCTGCTCGCGACGGCCGCCATCGCGGCATTGCTCGCTTTCGGCGTGCTCGCATCACGCTGGCCGGATCACGCCGGCTCCGGTCCGCACGCGATGCCGCGTGTCGCGGTGCTGCCGGTCGCCGATCGCACGGGAGAATCCGACCTCGGCTGGACCGGCGCCGGCCTCATGGGCCTCATGAGCAGCCTGCTCGAAGCCTCCGGCGGGATCGAGGCGGTTTCGGCACAGGACGTCCAGACGGCCACACGCCGAAGCCGCGCGAGCGACGGCCGCCTGCGTTCGGCGCTCGGCGCGACGCATGTCGTGGAGAGCGAGCTGCGCCGCGTCGGACCGGTCTACGAGCTCGAACTTCGCCTCGTCGCCGCCGGCGCCGCGGAACGGCACGATGTCCTGCACGGAAGCGCCCCGGCTCCGCTCGCCGTCGATGCCGTCGCGCGCATCCGGCGCTGGCTCGATCTCGCCCCGCTGCCCGACGCGCGCGCCAGCGGCATCGCGAGCCCGTTCCTCGCCGAGGCCTACGCGCGCGGGCTCGATGCGGCGCTGCACGGCGATGGTGCCGGCGCGAAAAAATATTTCGAGATCTGTCTCGACCATGATCCGGGACTCGCTTGGCCGCGCCTCGGCCTCGCCGCTTCGCAAGCCGCGACCGGCGAAGCGGCGCAGGCCGATGCGAACGCGGCGAGCGTCGTCGCCGCGGCCCGCGAACGCAATGATCGCGAGCTGCTCGTGCCGGCGCTTCGTCAGCGCGCGGCTGACGCGTACCGGCGCGGCGATCTCGCCAGCGCCCAGCGCTTCCTCGACGAGGCGATCGCGGCGGTTTCCGAGGCCGATCAACCTCTCGCGATGAGCACGCTGCTCGTCGGCTATGCCTCGATCGAGGACGATCGCGGCGATTTCGCGAACGCGCGCGCGCATTTCACCGAGGCACTGAAGCTCGCGCGCACGACCGGCGACCGGCGCGGCGAAGCGAACGTGCTCGCGAACCTCGCGAGCATCGACAACGGCGCCGGCGACGCGGCCGGCGCGGCAACGCATCTGAAAGACGCGCTCGATGCCGCGCGCGCGAGCGGCGATGCGCATCTCGAAGGCTCGATCCTCGGCAATCTCGGCGCAACCGAAGCGAACCAGGGCCGCCTGCTCGAGGCGGCCGCGCTGCTGAGGCAGGGCCTTGCCACCGCGCGCGAACAAGGCGACACGAACCTCGAAGCGCTGATCGCGACGCAGCTCGTCTGGGTGCTCGCGCCGTTCGGGCGCGACGCGGCCGCCCGAGCGCTCGCGAGGCGTGTGCTCGCGCTCGGCGAGGCCGAACGCAACACGCACTGGCAGGCCGAAGCCGACTGGGCGATTGCCGCGCTCGATGCGCGCCGTCACGCATGGTCCGATGCGCTCGCCGGATACGCTCGCGCCCGTGCGATCTATGCCGCCGAAGGCGCGACACGCAATCTCGCGCCGCTGCTCGCCGAAACCGTCGCGGCCGCGAGCGATGCCGGCGACGCGGGCGCCGCGCGCGATGCCGCTTCGGCGTTTCGCGCGCTCGCCGATACGCCGGAATGGCGGCCGTGGCTGCCGCTGCTCGATGCGGAACTCGCGCGGGTCGGCGGCGATCCCGCCGGCGCGGCCGGCGCGCTCGCGAAACTGCTGGACGCGAATCCGCCGGCGCCGATCGCGCAATCGGCGCTTTTCCAGCTGGGCCGCTGGGAGCTCGCGCTCGGCCGCCCCGATGCGGTCCTCGCGCGAGCGGCGTGGGAACCGTGGCTCGACCAGCATCCGGACGCGATCGCGATGCGGATCGAGGCGCTTCGAGCGAGCGGCAA
>DASZYR010000144.1:0-15760 GCA_035545255.1 Rhodanobacteraceae bacterium | reverse complement strand
TCGCACGTCGAGGCGTCGATCAGGATGCCGTCGATGTCGTGCGGATACAGCATGGGGTTGTCGCCGCTGGCGGGACCGACCGCGACGGTGTGGCCGATCAGGCGCTGCCCGTCATCCGAGAAATGCAATTCGAGGTAGCCCTCGTTGAGCGCGAACTCGGTCATGCCGAAGGAATCCGGCGTGGCCTCGACCTGACAGCGCTGCCTGCCGCTGGCGACGTCGATCAGACGGATCGTGCGTGCGTTGGTGACGGCAGCGACGGATTTTCCGTCGGTAGAAATCGCGAGCGCGGTGATCTGCTTGCCGGTGCCGAGGCGAATCGCGTCGATCAACCGCGGCGCGTTGGCAAGGGCGGTGCCGATGCGCAGGCGTTCGAGCGCGGCGTCGTCGCGATCGCCTTGCGCTTCCATCTCGCGCAGATTGGCGAAGGCATTTTCGAGCGCCGGATAAGCGTCGCCCTGCTCGATCTGCTTCTGCGCGGTGTCGGTGCGCGATTTCCACAAGGTCGCTTGCGCAAGCTCGGCGTTCGCGTTCGCGCGACGCCATTGCAGGCTCACGCCGACGATGCCGGCGATCAGCGAAATCGCGAACAATGCGGCGAACGCCGCCACGTACGGTTGGCGCCGCACCCACCACGCGAATCGCTGCGACGTGCCGAGCGGGCGTGCGCGAACCTGATAGCCGGCGAGAAAACGCCCGAGGTCGTCGGCGAGATCGCGCGCGGTGGCGTAGCGCGCGCCCGGATCGCGCGCGAGGCACTTCAGGACGATCGCCTCGAGGTCGCGCGGCAGCTTCGGCGCGTAGCGCCGCGGCGAGATCACCTGGCCTTCGCGGACCAGCCGCAGGACTTCGTGCACCGTTCCGGCGCGAAACGGCGGCTGGCCCGTCACGAGCTCGTACAGGATCGCGCCGAGTCCCCAGATGTCGGTGGCGGCGCTGATCTTCTGCGTGCGCACCTCGGCCTGCTCGGGCGCCATGTAGGCCGGCGTGCCGGAGATTTCCTCGTTGTCGACCGCGAGCGCGCTGTCGAGACGGCGCGCGAGGCCGAAGTCGGCGACGTGCGGAGTGCCGTCGTTGTCGAGCAGCACGTTGGCGGGCTTGAGATCGAGATGCAGCACGGCGAGGCTGTGGGCGTAGGCGACGGCTTCGGCGATCGTGCGCAACAGCTGAGCCGCGCGTTGCGGTTCGAGACCGCGCTCTCGTTCGAGCAATGCCGCGAGCGAACCGCCATGCACGAGGCGCATCGAGAAGAAATGCAGCTCCTCGGCGTCGCCGACCTCGTAGATAGCGACGATGTTCGGATGCTGCATGCGCGCGGCGTTCTGCGCCTCGCGCCGGAAACGCTCGATGAACTCTTTCGAGGCCCACGGCCCGGCGGCGAGCAGCTTGATCGCGACTTCGCGGTCGAGGCTGGCCTGACGCGCGCGATAGACCACGCCCATGCCGCCTTCGCCGATCAGCTCGAGCAACTCGTAGTCGCCGAACCGGCGCTGGGCCGGATCAGCGAGATCGAGCTCGAGCGCATCGACCGGCAGCAGTGCGAGATGGCGCAGTTGCGAGAGGTCCGGCGCCTCGCGGCCGGTCGATCCGAACACGAGCGCGGCGACGCCGGCGTCCCAGCGCAGCGTGTCGGCTGCGTGCGTGTCTGCGCTGGTCAGCGTCGTCACCGCGTCAGCCCTGCAGGATCGCGAACAGTGCCTGCTGTTCCGTCGCGAGTTCCTCCGCCGAGGAGACGGTGTCGGCCAGCTCCTCGCTGGCCAGCTCGCGCAGCCGCTGGCGCAGCCGTTTCAACGCGACGACGATGGCGAGCGGACGCGTGCGCAGCGCGCGCGCGAACTCGTCGTATTGGCCGGGCTCCGGGTCGCGGCCGAGGAACGGCGCCAGCGTCTCGTACATGTCGAGATGGCCTGTCTGGCGCACTTCCGCGCGCAGCCGGTCGAACGCGTGCGCGAGCACCTCGAGCGCGAAGCCCCGCTGGAAGGCCTGATCCGGTGAATCGACGTGCATCCGGTCGCGCGCATAGCTGGCCTCCAGATCGCCGTCCGCCTCGGGCGAAACCTCGTCGAGATCTTCGTGGATCCGCCGCCAGTCGTCGGCCAGCCAGGCGTGCAGGCGCTCGAGCAGGAAACGGCGGAACTGGCCGCGATCCGGAGGCGCGGATTGCTTGCGGACTTCTCGCTGGAGGTGATGGAGGAAGCTGCGGGTGATGTCCCGCGCGATCGCCGGCGCATGGCCGCAGCGACGCACGTACGCGTACACCGGATAGCGGTAGCGCAGGCCGAGCTCGCCGAGCGCTTCGCTCGATGCGCTTTCACCGCCTCCGAACACCTGGGTGACCAGCGACCAGCGCGTGGTCGGGAAGGCGCGCCGGCTTTGCCCGAAATTCGCCATGGCTCGTTTTCCTCGGTTTCTCGGTGCTTACGTTTTCCGTCCTCGCAATTACCGGCGTCCGTTCGCTGCATTCCGAGCGCAGGCGCGCCGCGCAGATCCGCCGGCGCGTGCCTGGCCTGATCGATGAAGCGCAGGAAAAACGCCTAGGCGCGTGATCATCCGCGTTGAAGCTCGCATTCGGCAAACCAGCGGCAAACAGGCGCAAGCCAGCCGGAGTCACCTCGCGGTAATTTTGAGCTAACGGATTGATTCAACTGGTGGCCAGGGACGGAATCGAACCGCCGACACGGGGATTTTCAGTCCCCTGCTCTACCAACTGAGCTACCTGGCCAGGATTGCGCTGCGCGTGCGTGCGGCGGGTGAGGCCGCAGCGAAGGGCGCGTATTAGAAGCGGGCACCCCCCGATGCGTCAAGCCGACGCCGAGGGAGCATGGCTTTCCGGCAGATCGTCGCGCCTGCGTTGTGTGTCGGCGGAGGAAAACCGCTTCGTGACTTCCGGCCTGTTGCTTTCGCGGCGATCTTCTACTACAAGTGTAGTACTACGGTTGTCGAACGAGTCCGGAAATGGGCAAGCGATCCGACGTACGCCTCAGCGAGCTCCAGATCGCGGTCATGCGCGTGCTCTGGCGCCGCGGCGAGACCAGCACGGCCGATGTGGCGGCCGAGCTCGCCGAAGAGCGCAACCTCAAGCACACGACGGTCGCGACGTTGCTGACGCGGCTCGAGAAGCGCGGCATCGTCGCGCAGCGTCGCGACGGGCGTCAGCTTTTCTACCGATCGCTCGTCGACGAAGCACAGGTGCGCCGCTCCATGGTCGCCGATCTCGTCGGTGCGCTCTTCGAGGGAGATGCACGCGAGCTCGTCGCGCACCTCGTCCAGGAATCGGAGATCGAGCCCGGCGATCTCGCCAAGGTGCGCCGGCGTCTGGCGCGGGGAGGACACGATGGCGCTTGAGACTCTGGCCGCATGGCTGATCACGCTCGGCCTTCATGCCGGCATCCTGCTCGGAATCGCGTGGGCCGCCGATCGCGGTGCGTTGCGCGCGCGGCCAGCCTGGCGCGAGACGCTCTGGCGAACGGCGCTGTTCGGCGCCGCGCTGAGCGCGAGCGTCCAGATGTTTTTCGATGCGCCGTCGCCGGCGCGTATCGAGTTGCCGGCGCATGCGGTCGTCGGGCAGGTTGAGGCTTCTTCGAAGGTCGCCGTCGCCGATCGGCGAGCATCCGCGCTGCCGAGTCTCTCGGCCGGAACGCAAGGCACGCTGGCGCGCGCCGATGTGCGTGCGCGGAGTGCAGCGCCCGCAGCCGGCGCGCGATCCGCGAAGACGGCTCCGGCATGGTCGGCATGGCCGCGGCTCGTCCTCGCTGCATGGCTTGCGGGCGCGCTGATCGCCATGACGCGCGTGCTGATCGCGTGGCTGAGGCTCGAGCGCATGCTGGCGCATGCCGGCCTCGTCGCGGATGCGGCGCTCGCAACCGACGCGGCCGCGCTCGCGATCGAGGCGCGGACGAATGCGCCGCGCCTCGCCGCACTCGATGAGCTTGCGAGTCCGCTGGCGGCCTCGGGCGGTCGGATCGTGCTGCCGCGCTGGGCCGTCGAGCTGCTCGATCGCGAGCAGCTTCGCGCGATGCTCGCGCACGAGACCGCGCACGTCGCGCGGCGCGATCCCGCATGGAAGCTCGCGGCCGCGTTCTGGAGCGCGCTCGTCTGGTTCGTGCCGCTCGTTCCGCTCGCGCGGCGCCGGCTCGACGAAATCGCCGAAATCTCGTGCGACGCGTGGGCCGCGATCCATCTCGGCGACGGCCGCTCGCTCGCCGAATGCCTCGCCGAATGCGCGGGGCATCGCGTCGGCGCGATCGATCCTGGCCTTGCGCCGGCAATGGCCGCGCGCGAATCGCCGCTGTTGCAACGCATCGACTATCTGATTGCGGGAGCTCCGATGAATCTTCGTTCCGCCGGTTTCGCCGGAAGTCTCGCCGCCGTCGCGGCGCTCGCGATCGCCGCATTCGCGTTGCCCGGCGTGCGCGAAGCGCGCGCGACAGAAGTGCCGCCTTCGCCGCCGGAACCGCCTGCCGCACCGGCAGCGCCTGCACCACCCGCATCGCCGCCGCTGCCTTCGGCGACGCATGTGCACATGTCCTCGAGCGGCGGGTCCAGCGGCGAGCGTGACAGCACCGTCGTCCAGGTCAGCGACGGCGCAAATCGCTACCGCGTCGAGATCGACGGCAAGATCGCGTTCAACGAGCGCGAGAACGATGTCGAGAGCCTCTCCGACGGCGGCACCGCGCGCTTCGAGGAAACCCGCGCGGGAAAGACCTTGCGCCTCGATGTCGCGAGTCGCGGCGGCAAGCTCGAGCGGCGCTACTACATCGACGACAAGGAGCAGCCGGCCGGCGCCGAGACGGAGGCGTGGATGGCGAAGCTGATCCCGACCGTCATCCGCGAGAGCGCGATCGGCGCCGAAGCCCGCGTGCGCCGTCTGCGCGACAAGGGCGGCGCCGGCGCCGTGCTCGACGAGATCGCGCGCATCCAGTCGGGTTACGCGCGCGGCGTGTACGTGCGCGAGCTCGCCGCGAGCGGGAAGCTTTCGAAGGACGAGATGACGCGCGCGCTGACGCTCGTCGGCGCGATCGATTCCGACTACGAGAAGCGCAACGCGCTGGCGGCTCTCGCGAACGTTCAACCGCTCGATGCGGAACAGCAGAAGCTCGTGCTGACGCAAGCCGACAGCATCAGCTCGGATTACGAGCGGGCCGAGCTTCTCGTCGGTCTGCTGCCGCAACTCGCGAAATCCGCAGACGTGCGCGCGGCGTGGCTCAAGGCGTCGTCGGGCATCGCGTCGGATTACGAGCATCGCCGCGTGCTGTCGGCGCTGCTCGAAACGGGCGTCGCGGACGACGCCACGCTGGCAACCGTCGTCGATGCCGCCGCGACGATCGGCTCGGATTACGAGCGCCGCAGCTTGCTGGCCGATGCCGCGGCACGCACGAGCGATGCCGAGCATTTCGCCGCCGCTTACGGCGCTGCAGCCGCGAAGATCGGCTCGGACTACGAGCGTCGCGAGGCGCTGATGGCGCTGGTCCGCGCGCAGGGCTTCGGGAAGACTGCTTCACGCGTCGTGCTCGATGCGGCGGCCGATATCGGCTCGGACTACGAGTGTCGCGAGCTTCTCGTCGCGCTCGCCGGGCGCATGCCGCACGACGCCGATCTCATCTCGCGCTATCGCGAGGTCGCCGGGCGTCTCTCGCGCAACGAGCGAGAGGAAGCCGAGCGGGCGATCGATCGCTTTGCGGCGCGTTGACGCAGAGGCGATGAGCTTCCCTTGTCCTGCATTTGCGGGAGTAGGTGGAGCGGCGGCGCAAGGCTGATGGAGGTCGTTTGGACGGTGCCGCAAGGTTTCCCTCATCCGTGCCTTCGGCGCGACTCTCCCGCAAGCGGGAGGGCGAACGGCGTTCATTCCCGCGAGCGGGAGCGGCGAGGGGCTAATCCGGCGCAACGAAGCCGGGCGGCTTCGACGATCCCTCGCCGAAGAAATACTTCTCCATCTCCGCCGCGAGGAACGCGCGCGTCTCGGGATCGAGCGGATTCAGTCGGTTCTCGTTGATCAGCATCGTCTGATGCGCGAGCCACGCCTGCCACGCTTCCTTCGAGACGCTCTCGTAGATGCGCCGGCCGAGCTCGCCCGGCCACGGCGCGAACGCGAGGCCTTCCGCTTCGCGCCCGAGCTTCACGCAGTGCACGGTTCTTGTCATTCGCGATCCTCTGACACGGTTTCAAGCAGCCTTCGCACGGGCGCCGGCAGGCCGAGCGCGGTCCATTGCTCGCGCGAGAACCAGCCGCTCTCGCCGTCGGCGACGCGCGCGCCCGCAGCGGCTGCGGCGACGAGCGGCGTCACGTGCAGATGATAGTGGCTGAACGTGTGCACGAACGGATCGAGCGCGATCGCTCCGTTCGCCTCCACCGCGAAACGATCTCGCAGCGCATGCGCTGCCGTCGCGGAATCCGGCGCTTCGGGAACGCTCCAGAGCCCTGCCCAGACGCCGGTCGGCGGACGGCGCTCGAGCAGCACGCGACCCGCGCCGTCGCGAACGATCAGCATCGTCGTCGCGCGCGTCGGCTTCGGGCGTGCCGGCTTCCGTTCCGGCAGCTCGGCGACCTTGCCATCGTGCAACGCAATGCAATCGGATGCGACCGGACACGCGCCGCAGCGCGGACGTGATCGCGTGCATACCGTCGCGCCGAGATCCATGATCGCCTGCGTGTAGTCCGCAACGCGATCGGCCGGCGTGTGCAGCTCGGCGAGATTCCAGAGCGTCTGCTGCACGGACGCTGCACCGGGCCAGCCGCGCACGCCGTGGCATCGCGCGAGCACGCGCCGAACGTTGCCGTCGAGGATCGGAAAGCGCATGCCGTGCGCCTGCGCGAGGATCGCGCCCGCGGTTGATCGGCCGATGCCGGGCAGGGCCGCAAGCGCATCGGGCTCGCACGGCAGCTCGCCGCCGTGGCGCTCGACGCAGATGCGCGCGGCGGCGTGCAGGTTGCGCGCGCGGCTGTAGTAGCCGAGCCCCGACCAGAGCGCGAGCACGCGATCGAGCGGAGCGTCGGCGAGCGCGCGAAGCGTCGGCAGCGCGTCGACGAATCGGTCGAAATACGCGACGACCGTGCGCACCTGCGTCTGTTGCAGCATGACTTCGCTCAGCCAGACGCGATACGGCGTGCGCGGGTGCTGCCAGGGAAGATCCTTGCGGCCGTGTGCATCGAACCACGCGAGCAGCGCTGCGGAGAATTCGTCGCCCGCGAGCGCGCGTGAAGCGATCGGCTTCACGGATGCGTCCCGGGCGGCGTCGCCGAAGCGGAGTCGTCGTCGCGCGTCTCGACGCGAACGCCTTCGATGCGCGTGCCGCCGATCTCGACGTTCGCCGCGCGCAGCGTGCCATGCAGCGGCGGCAGCAACGGAGCCGTGGCCGGATTCGCCGAGCGCTCGCGCAGCCACGCGGTCACGTCCCCGGCGCTCGCAAGATCGATATCGACCTCCGACGCGATCGTCCTTGCGCCCGCGACGATGCGCGTGCCGTTCGCACGGATCGCGAAGCGCACATCGGGCAAGCCGCCGGATGACGGGTGCGCGGCGAGCCAACGATCGAGCGCGTCCACGTCGAGCGTCGGCTTCGCCAGCGCGACGCTGCGGATCTCGATGCGATCGCTCCAGAGGACGGACCATGGCACGACGACATCGGCCGTCTCGGCGCGGAGGAACGGCGCGCCGCCCGCGGGATCGCCGAGCGACGGCCGCGGCAGCACGAGACGCAGATCCGGCACGAACCCGAACCGCGCGGGACCCTCGAGGGCAAGCGACGCACCGAACCGGCTTCGCGCCTGTCCGATCAGGAACGACGTCAACGTTTCCGGACGCGTGCCGTACCAGCCCGCCAACGCTCCGGCCACGAGCGCGAACGCCGCAACGGCGAGCACGATCCGGCGCCGGCGCGACCGCTCAGGCATCGGTTCCCAGCGTTGCCGGCAGGAGCCCGTCGACGAATGCCTGCGCTTCGAACACGCGCAGATCCTCCGCGCTCTCGCCGAGGCCGACATAGCGGATCGGCAGACCGAATTCGCGCGCGAGCGCGAACACGACGCCGCCTTTCGCGGTTCCGTCGAGCTTCGTCACGACGAGACCGTTGACGCCGATCGCCTCGCGGAACTGGCGCGTCTGGCTGATCGCGTTCTGTCCGGTGGTGCCGTCGATGACGAGCAGCACTTCGTGCGGGGCTTCGGCGTCGAGCTTGCCGAGCACGCGGCGGATCTTCGCGAGCTCGTCCATCAGCCCCGATTGCGTGTGCAGGCGGCCGGCCGTGTCGGCGATCAGCACGTCGGCGCCGCGCGAGCGCGCCGTTTGCAATGCGTCGAAGATCACGCTGGCCGAATCCGCGCCCGGGCCTTGCGCGATCACCGGCACGCCGTTGCGCTCGCCCCAGGTTCCGAGCTGCTCGATCGCGGCGGCGCGGAACGTGTCGCCGGCCGCGAGCACGACCGCGCGGTTCTCGTCGCGGAAGCGGCGCGCGAGCTTGCCGATCGTCGTCGTCTTGCCGACACCGTTGACGCCGACGATCAGCAGCACGAACGGCTTGCGACTGCCGACATCGAGCGGTTTCTCGACCGGCCTCAGGCGCAGGACGAGATCGGCGCGCAGCGCGGCGAGCAGCGCCGGCGCATCGGCGAATTCGCGGCGGGCGACGCGCCGGCGCAGGTTGTCCACGATTTCGGCCGATGCGGAAACGCCGACGTCGGCCGTGATCAGCACGGTTTCGAGCTCGTCGAGCAGCGCATCGTCGAGCACGGGATTGCGCGAGAACAGCGAGCCGAGACTCTTCGCGAAGCCGCTGCCGGAAAGGCGCTCGCGCCACGAGCGCTTCGCGGGAGCGGCGGGCTCCGGCTCGGAGCGCGTGGCCGGCGCGGGCTCGATCGGCGCGCTCGCGATCATCGGCTCGGCGAGCGTTTCGGCGGCGGCCTCCCCGGCGATCTGTCGGCCTTCGGCCGGCGCCCGCGGCATCGATGCTTCCTCTGCGGGCTTCTTTTTCCAGAACTTCAGCATTTGCGAGCGGGATCGGCGAAAATTCGAGCGCGCATGCTAGCACCGGCGCCGCGGGCGGCTCGTTCGGCGCGGGAGGCAAAGGCGCTGGATTTCGCGCCTTCGCGGGAACGACGAAGGATCTTTCTCGATCGCCGAACGAGGGATTTTCGATTGAAGAGGACCGATTTCCGGCCGAAGCGCGCATCGCCGGGTCCGTCCGGAAAGGTGCGCATCATCGCGGGACGCCTGCGCGGCTCGCGTATCGTCGTGCCGGACCGTCCGGGACTTCGCCCCACCCCGGACCGCGTGCGCGAGACGCTCTTCAACTGGCTTGCGCCGGTGATCGAAGGAGCGCGCTGCCTCGATCTCTTCGCCGGCACCGGCGCGCTCGGCATCGAGGCACTTTCGCGCGGCGCGGCGAGCTGCACGTTCGTCGAAAGCGATCGCGAGCTCGCGCGCCTCGTCGAGAACCATCTCGCGCGGCTCGACGCGGGCGAAGCGCGCGTCGTGGCCACCGATGCGGCGTCGCTGCTCGCCGGAGCGCCGCAGCCGTTCGACGTCGTCTTCCTCGATCCGCCGTTCGCGGAGAATCTCTGGAATGCCACCGCGGCCCGGCTCGAGCAGGGCGGCTGGCTCGCTCCGGGCGCGTGGATCTACGTCGAATCGCCGGCCGATGCGCGGATCGCGCTGCCGCAGACGTGGCAAGCCCATCGCGAAGGGCGCGCCGGAACCGCGCGCCACGCGCTGTATCGTCGCGCCGCGACCGATCCGTTAAGCTAGCGCACAGCTCCGGCAGCGCGCAGGCCCTGATCGATGGCGACTTCGCAGCAACGCTCGCGCGTGGCGGTCTATCCGGGCACGTTCGATCCGATCACGAACGGGCACGTCGATCTCGCGACGCGCGCGGCGCCGCTGTTCGACCGCCTGATCGTCGCGATCGCCGACTCGACGACGAAGGGGCCGAGCTTCGATCTCGCCGAGCGCATCGCGCTCGCGCGCGTCGCGCTCGCCGGTGTCGCGAACATCGAGGTGCGCGGGTTCGCGACGCTGCTGGCCGATCTCGTCGAGGATGCCGGCGCGGGCGTCATCCTGCGCGGGCTGCGCGCCGTGTCCGATTTCGAATACGAGTTCCAGCTGGCGAGCATGAACCGACACCTGATCCCGAGCGCGGAGACGCTGTTCCTGACGCCGGCCGAGCAATACAGCTTCATCTCGTCCTCGCTCGTGCGCGAGATCGCGCGGCTCGGCGGCGACGTCTCCGGGTTCGTGCACCCGGTCGTGCAGCAGGCGCTGCGCAACCATTACCGCAAACCGACCACTACCAGCTGAGGCAGCAAGACCATGCGCAAGATTTCTTCCATCATCGCTCTCGCGTGCGCCGCCGCGTTCGCGCTCGCCGCGTGCAACCAGCAGAAGGAAGCGGCCCAGCAGCAGGCCGAGCAGGCACCGCAAGTCGCGGCCGTGCCGACCAATCCGAACGACAAGACCGCCTGGAAGCAGTATCTCGTCAGCGTCGTCACGGCGAACATGCAGGGCGTCAAGACGAATCATCCCTACATGTATTTCGTGCCGGCCGGCGACGACGACGCGACGAAGTCCGATCGCCAGAACCAGCTCGACAACGTCAAGAACGTCGTCGCGCGCGGCGTCCTGCCGGGCAACATGATGGCGTTCGGCGGCCCCGATTCGAAGACGACCGCCGATCTCGTCGTCGAGGCGTTCAAGGATGCGCAGGCGGGCTCGTTCAAGGATGTCGTCGTGCTGTTCATCGGCGCTTCCGGCGATCTCGATGCCGTGAAGCAGGCGCTGGCGTCTTCCGCTGCGGAAGTGCGCTTCGTCGAGGCGAAGTAAGTCGTCGAGGCAAGGCAGTCGAAAGCGCGGCAGGCGGCCAGGCGCTGCCGCTTCGCCTGCACGTCCGTCAGGATGACGGCGGCGGCTTGCCTGTCGCCGTCAACGAGTTCCGCGTTCTGCGGCGCATCGCTGCCGCGGTGCGCGACGCTGATGCGTTAAGCTTCGGACATGTCGCTCAAGATCACCGATCTCTGCGTCAACTGCGACGTCTGCGAACCCGTCTGTCCGAACAAGGCGATCTCCGAGGGCGCCGAGATCTACGAGATCGCGCCGTCGCTCTGCACCGAATGCGTCGGACACTACGACACGCCGCAGTGCATCGAAGTCTGCCCGGTCGAGTGCATCGTGCAGGATCTTGAGCATCCGGAATCGCGCGAGACGCTGCTCGCGAAATATTCGAGGCTCGTCATGGAGAAGTTGGAATGAAGCAACGCCTCGCGCTCGTCGCGTTCATCGTCGCCTTCGTCGCTGCGTGGCCAGCCGCGCAAGCCGCGGACGCGAAGCCCGGCAAGGCAGCGATCGCGAGCGCGCACAAGCTCGCGACCGAAGCCGGGTTCGAGGTGCTGGCCGAAGGCGGCAACGCGTTCGACGCGGCGGTCGCGGTCGCCGCCGCGCTCGCGGTGCTGGAGCCGCAGAGCTCGGGCATCGGCGGCGGCGGCCTGTTCCTGCTGCGACGCGCATCGGACGGCAAGGAGACGATGATCGACGCGCGCGAGACCGCACCTGCCGCGGTCGACGCGAAGGACTACGTCGACGCGAACGGCGACGCGAACCGCGATCATTCGACGATCGGCGCGCTGTCGGCCGCTATCCCCGGCGAGCCCGCCGGTCTCGTCTGGATCGCCTCGCATTACGGCAAACTGCCGCTCTCGAAGTCGCTCGCGCCGGCGATCCGCCTCGCTCGCGAAGGTTACGAGCCCGATTCGCGCTTTCTCGGCGAGCTCGCGCGGCGCAAGGAAGCCATCAAGCGCTTTCCGGCGTCGGCCGCGCTCTATCTCGTGGACGGCGAGGTGCCCAAGCAAGGCTGGGTGTTCAGGACGCCCGATCTCGCGCGCGTGCTCGAGACGATCGCGGCGCACGGCAACGACGGGTTCTACAAGGGCGATCTCGCGAAGAAGCTCGTCGACGGCGTGCGCGCCGAGGGCGGCCGCTGGACGCTCGACGACCTCGCGCAATACGAGGTCAAGGAGCGCAAGCCGCTCACGACCGAATACAAAGGCTACCGCATGGTCACCGCGCCGCCGCCTTCCTCGGGCGGCATCGCGATCGCGGAGATCCTCAATATCCTCTCGGGTTACGACCTCTCGAAGTACGACCACGCGCATCAGGTGCACCTCGCGGTCGAGGCGATGCGGCGCGCGTATCGCGATCGCGCGGAATACCTCGGCGATCCCGATTTCGTCGAGATGCCGATCCGGCTCCTGACGAGTCCCGACTACGCGGCAGGCCTTCGCGCGTCGATCCACCCGGACAAGGCGACGCCGAGCGACCTGCTGCCGGGTTATCTCGACACGCAGCAGGGCGTCAGCACGTCGCATTTCTCGATCATCGACAAGGATGGCAACCTCGTCTCGGCGACGCAGACCGTCAATCTCATCTTCGGCTCGGCGCTCGTCGTGCCGGGAACGGGCTTCGTGCTCAACGACGAGATGGACGATTTCGCGCTCGTCGCCGGCAAGCCGAATGCGTATGGTCTCCTCGGCAACGACCGCAACGCGCCGAAGCCGCACAGCCGTCCGCTGTCGTCGATGTCGCCGACTTTCGTCGACGGACCCGGCCGGCTGGCCGTGCTCGGCACGCCGGGCGGGAGCGCCATCATCACGATGACGCTCGAAGGAATCCTGGCGTTCATTGCCGGCGAGGAGCCCGTGCAATTCGTCGCGAACCGCCGCTATCACCATCAATACATGCCCGACGTGATCAACGCCGAGAAGGACGCACTGTCGGCCGAGGACATCCGGGTGCTCGAAGCGATGGGGCACAAGATCAACGTCGCCGCCGGCACCTGGCCGTATGGATTCATGAATGCGGTGAGCTGGGACAAGAAAACCGGTGCGGTGCGTGCGGCGTCGGATCCGCGCGGTGTGTCGGGTAGTGGCGTCGTCAAGTAAATGATGCGTCCGGTCCACACGCTATGGCTCGCGACCGTTGCGACGACGATGTTGCTGTATGCGACATCGGCAAGAGCCGACGCGGGCTTGCCGATGCTGATGCTGACGTGGCCTGGAATGGCCATCGCCTTGGTGCCGATTGTTGCGATCGAAGCATTCGTCATCGCGAGGTGTCTGCAATTGCGATTCGTGCGTGCGGCGAAAATCTCGTTGCGCGCGAACATCGTTTCGACAATTGTCGGCGTGCCCCTTGCGTGGATGGCGATGCTGATGCTCGAGTTCGTGACCACGTTCGTGGCCGTCGGCCTCGAGCGAGTATTCGGCGAACGCCTTCGTTTCACATCCGAGCCAGCGGTTGCAGCGAGCCTCGGGGCAGCATGGCTTACGCCTTTCGAGAGCGACTTTTACTGGATGGTCCCGACCGCGGCACTGGTTCTGCTGGTGCCCAACCTTGCCGTTTCGTGTTGGCTCGAAAGCCTCGTCGCGCTCGCCGCGCTGCCCGGCTTCGAGAAAGCGCGGGTGCGACAAGCTATCTTCTGGGCGAACATTTCTTCATATGTTTTGCTCGGCGCATGCGTCGCAGCTTTGCTGGTCCATGCGATTGTTACGCACTGAGATCCCGACGCATGAAACTCTGGTCCCTCCAAGGCAACTCCCAGCGTCTCGACGGCGGCGCGATGTTCGGCAATGCGCCGCGCGCGATGTGGGAGAAATGGATCGCGCCCGACGAGGACAATCGCATCCCGCTGGCTTGCCGCTGCCTGCTCGCCGAAGGATTGAACGGGCGCAACGTCCTCTTCGAGACCGGCATCGGCGCGTTCTTCGAGCCGAAGCTGCGCGAGCGTTACGGTGTCGTCGAATCGCGTCACGTACTGCTCGATTCGCTTGCCGAGGCCGGTTTCTCGGACGAGGACATCGATGCCGTCGTCGTCTCGCATCTCCATTTCGACCACGCGGGCGGGCTGCTCGCTGCGTGGGAGGAGGGCGCTGCGCCGCGGCTTCTGTTCCCGAACGCGACCTATCTCGTCGGCGAGGAATGCTGGCAGCGCGCGCTGAACCCGCATCCGCGCGACCGCGCGTCGTTCATCCCGGAGCTCCAGCCGCTGCTCGAAGCGTCGGGCCGGCTCGAGCGCGTGCAGGGCGCTCGCTCGCCGACGCTCGGCATGGAGGTGCGCTTCGCTTATTCGAATGGCCATACGCCGGGCCTGATGCTGTCGGAAATCTCGCCCGGCGGCGAAGGCGAGGGCGGCGTCGCGTTCTGCGCCGACCTGATTCCGGGCCGTCCTTGGGTACACTTGCCGGTGACGATGGGCTACGACCGCTATCCCGAGCTCCTGATCGACGAGAAGAAGGCGTTTCTCGAAGACAAGCTCGCCCGCGGCATGCGGCTCTTCTTCACCCACGATGCCGGCTGTGCGATCGCGCGCGTGGCGCGCGACGCGAAAGGCCGCTTTTCGACCACCGACGAACGCGCCGAGCTGATCGGCGAGACAGCCTGAGCACACCATGGCAAAAAAACCGACTCCCGCGACACCTGCATCGACGAATCGATCGAAGCCCATCGTTCCGCTGGTCGCCATCGTTGTGGTCGCAATCGCGATCGCGGCGTATGCGTGGCTGCATCGAAGCGGCTCGTCCGCGCCGACGAAAAGCGAAACCCCGCCGCCGGGACCCTCGTTCACGGCGAGCGGCGCGGCGATCGTTCCTTCGGATCGCATCGATCCCGCCAACGAAGGCCGGCTGATCCAGATCAAGGGCGATCTCGTCGTCAAGACGCCCGCGACCGATCCGCAGCTCGGCATCACCGCCAATGCGCTCATGCTGCTGCGCTTCGTGGAGATGCTGCAATGGCAGGAGCAGTGCTCCGGAACCGGCAAGCAGGCCAAGTGCACGTACCAGCAGGTCTGGTCGCCGCAAACGATCAAGTCGGCGGATTTCCGCGAGAAGAAGGGACACGAGAATCCCGAGCGCCTGCCGTTCGGCATCGCGCGTTTCCCGGCGGAGGACGTGCGGCTCGGCGCGTTCCGCGTCGACGGCCGCCAGATCGGCAACTACCGGCTCGGGCCGGCGCTGAAGCTCAAGGCCGAGCCGTATGCGGTCAGGAATACGCAGCTTCCCTCGAACCTCGAGGTCAGCTTCCGCGAATCCAACGGCACGCTCTACGCAGGCGATCCGGCGAAACCGGCCGTCGGCGACGTGCGCGTGGTCTACCGCATCGTCCCGACCGCGCGTGTCGAGGCCACCGGCATCCAGCACGAGGACCGGATCATCGTGCGGAATCCGGCTGCCGCCGCAACGGCACCCGCCGGATCGCCCTGATCGATCCGTCCTCGGCACGGGAGAAGCGCCATGCGCATCACGGGTGTCTATGCGGCCATCGCGGCACTCCTGATCGTGATCCTCGCGTTGCGCGTGTCGCTGCGCCGGCGCGCGGTGCGCGTCGGCATCGGCAGCGGCGGCGACGAAGTGCTTGCGCTCCGTGTCCGCGCGCATGCGAACGCTGTCGAGTATTTCCCGCTGGCGCTGCTGCTGTTGCTGATCCTCGAGCTCGACCAGACGGAGCCGCTGCTGCTGCACGTCTTCGGCTGCCTGCTGATCGCCGGCCGCGTGCTGCACGCGTTCGGCCTTTCGAGCTCGCCGGGCGTATCGCCCGGACGAGCGATCGGCATCGCGCTGACCTGGCTCGTGATCGCCGCGATGGCGCTGCTGCTGCTCTGGCAGGCGCTCGTCCTCCGGGTGCTGACCTGAGCTCGACCTTCGGCGCTGCTTTCGAGCTTGCGAGCGTCGTAGGAGCGGCTTCAGCCGCGATCCCTGTGTTCTCGGTTACGCGGGGAAAAGA
>DASZYR010000143.1:0-4467 GCA_035545255.1 Rhodanobacteraceae bacterium | reverse complement strand
ATTCGCGATATGCGGCTCCGAGCTCGGCGACGAAGGCTTCGCGATCGGTGTCGTAACGGCGGATGTCGAGCGTCGGAATGCGCGAAGCCATGCACGCATTCTATCGCGCCGCAGTTCCCCTCTCCCGCTTGCGGGAGAGGGCAGGGTGAGGGCGCTCTTGGTTCGAGTTGCCCAGAGCAAGAGCTTCCCTCATCCGCCTCCGGTACCTTCTCCCGCGAGGCGGGAGAAGGGAAAGCGAAGCACTTCGGCCGATCAGGCGCTAACTCTGGTGGCAGCCGCCTTCACCGCATCTGCCAACTCGCCGGAAAGCCTCGCGACGAGCGCATCGTCCGCCGCCTCGACCGTCACGCGCACGAGCGGCTCGGTTCCCGACGGCCGCAACACGACGCGCCCCTGCCCTTCGAGCTCGCCGCGCACGCGTTCCAGCACGCGCTGCACGTCCGCGTCGGCGACGAGCGCCGCGCCGCCGGCGACCTTGATGTTGACCGTCGTCTGCGGAACCTTGCGCATGCCGGCGACGGCTTCGTCGAGACGCTGGCCGCCGCGCGCGAGCGCGTCGAGCACCTGCAGCGCACTCACGATCGCATCGCCGCTCGTCGTCCGGTCGAGCGTCAGGATGTGGCCCGAGGTTTCGCCGCCGAGCACGCCGCCGTGCTCCTTCAGAAGCTGCAGTACGTAGCGATCGCCGACGTTCGCGCGCAGGAACTCGACGCCGAGCTCGCGCATCGCGCGCTCGAGGCCGTAGTTGCTCATCAGCGTCCCGACCAGCGGTCCGCGCAGGCGCCCCGACGCGTGCCAGTCGCGCGCGAGCACATAGAGCAGTTCGTCGCCGTCGACGAGCTTGCCGCTCGCGTCGATCATCTGCACGCGATCGCCGTCGCCGTCGAAGGCGATGCCGAGATCGGCACCAGCCGCGACGACCGCGCGCGCGAGCGCCGCGGGCTTCGTCGAGCCGACCTCGTGATTGATGTTGAGCCCGTCGGGGCGGTTGCCGATCGCCTCGACCTTCGCGCCGAGTTCGGCGAACACCTTCGGCGCGATCTGATATGTAGCGCCGTGCGCGCAATCGAGAACGATCGAGAGGCCGCGCAAGCTGAACGACGCCGGCACGGTCGACTTGCAGAATTCGGCGTAGCGCGCGGCGGCGTCCTCGATGCGGACGACCTTGCCGATCGCGCGAGATTCGACCGTCGCGAACGGCGCGTCGAGCTCGCGCTCGATCGCTAGCTCGACTTCGTCGTCGAGCTTCTCGCCCGCCGCCGAGAAGAACTTGATGCCGTTGTCCTCGTGCGGATTGTGCGAGGCGCTGATGACGATGCCGGCGCTCGCGCGAAGGCTGCGCGTGAGATACGCGACAGCCGGCGTCGGCGTCGGACCCAGCAGGCGCACGTCGGCACCGGCCGCGACGAGCCCCGCCTCGAGCGCCGACTCGAACATGTAGCCGGAGACGCGCGTGTCCTTGCCGATGACGACGATGGCCTTGCCGTTCCTGCCCGCCAGCACGCTGCCGGCTGCGCGGCCGAGCTTCAGCATGAATTCCGCGGTGATCGGCCACTCGCCGACGCGGCCGCGGATGCCGTCGGTGCCGAAGTATTTGCGCGACGTCATGGGGGGCGAGGGACGAGGGGGAAGGGGCGAGGGCTCGATGATCGGACTTTCAAGCATTCGTGAGAGTCGATGTTTGCGCCCTCGCCCCTCGTCCCTCATCCCTGCCTCCGATGATCAATCGCCCATCTGCTTCTGCCGATGCTCCCAGCGCTCCTGCGCGTCGAGCGAGAGCGTCGCGATCGGACGCGCCTCGAGGCGCTCGAGGCCGATCTCCTCGTCGGTCTCCTCGCAGTAGCCGTAGCGGCCTTCCTCGATGCGCTTCAGCGCCTTGTCGATCTTCGCGATCAGCTTGCGGTAGCGATCGCGCGTGCGAAGCTCGAGCGAGTTCTCGGTCTCGCGCGTCGCGCGCTCGGCTTCGTCGCCGACGTCACGCACTTCGTCGCGCAGGCTCTCGATCGTCTGACGGCTCTCCTCGACGAGATCCTCGCGCCATTTGCTGAGCTTGCGCCGGAAGTATTCGAGCTGGCGCGGACTCATGTATTCCTCTTTCGCCGTCGGCTTGTAGCCGTTCGGCAATTCGATGCGGACCGTCGTCGGCAGCGCGTAGCGGCCGTCCTGCATGGTCACGCCCGTATCGGTCGCCGGCGCGACGGCGCGCGCCTTGGCTCCCTTCGTCGTCGATGTCGCGGTGGAAACTGCGGAGGGTTTGCTCGTGCTCACTGACTTCCCGGACTGCTTTTCGATCGTGCTGGATTTCGCTGTCTGTTTCGACGCGGCGACGGCCTTCTTCGTCGCAGGCGCAGGCTTTGCCGGCTTCGCGGGCTTGGCCGATTTCGCCGGTTTCGACGAGGCCGGTTTCGATGGCATCGATTTCGGCGCAGGTTTCATCGCGGTCTTCGCGACCGGCCTCGCCGCCTTGCCGGCGCTCTTCTTCGCGACCGCAGGCCGCCTGGAATTGCCGGCTGCCTTCGGCGCCGGCTTGTGCGCCTTGCCCGCCGCGCTTTTCGCGCGCGCCGCGGGCTTCGCCTTCTTCGCGCCGGCGGATGCCGGCTTCTTCGTTGCCATTGCTTGCGTCCACCTCGTCTCGGCGGCCGCGTGTTATAGCCCAAGTCCCACCCTCCGGCAACCGCCGAAATCACCGCGCGGCGCGCGTCTGCGCGAGCGCGGGACCGCGGCGATTTCCGCGCCCGCACGGTACCGCCGGCCCGCGAGGGATGCATACTGAGCGATCCGTCCGCTCGATCGCCGGAGCCGCGTGTCGCGCATCGTCATCCTGATGCTCAAGTGTTACAAGCGCTGGCTGAGCCCGCTGTTCGGATCGCGCTGCCGCTTTCATCCGAGCTGTTCGGACTACGCGCGCGTCGCGATCGCCCGCTTCGGCGCGCTGCGCGGCGGCTGGCTCGGCATCCGGCGTATCCTGCGCTGTCAGCCGCTCTGCGAGGGCGGCATCGATCCCGTGCCCGAACGCTTCGCGTGGCGGCCGCCCCGAACCCAAGGAGCATCATCGAGCGATGACTGACTGGCTGATCACGAATGCCGAAATCGTCAACGAAGGACGCCGCGTGCACGGCGACGTCGCGATCCGCGACGGCCGCATCGACAAGATCGGGCATAGCCTGACTGCGCGCCCGGGCGATCGCGTGCTCGACGCCCGCGGCCGCTGGCTCCTGCCCGGCATGATCGACGACCAGGTGCACTTCCGCGAGCCCGGCCTGACGCACAAGGCCGACATCGAAAGCGAATCGCGCGCGTGCCTCGCCGGCGGCATCACGAGCTACATGGAGATGCCGAACACGAAGCCGCCGGCAACCGACCGCACGGCGCTCGAAGCGAAATACGCGCGCGCGGCCGAAGTCTCGCGCGTCAACTACTCGTTCTATCTCGGCGCGACGAACGACAACCTCGAAGCGATACAGAGGCTCGATCCGCTCGCCGCGCCCGGCATCAAGGTGTTCATGGGCGCATCGACCGGCAACATGCTCGTCGACGATCCCGCGACGCTCGACGCGATCTTCCGCGATGCGCCGGTGCCGATCATCACGCACTGCGAAGACACGCCGACGATCCTCGCGAACGAGGCGAAGGCGCGCGAGCGCTGGGGCGAGGACATCCCCGTGGACCAGCATCCGCTGATCCGCTCGCGCGAAGCCTGCATCAAGTCGACGAAGCTCGCGATCTCGCTCGCGACGAAGCACGGGACGCGCCTTCACGTACTGCACATCTCGACCGCCGACGAGTGCGCCCTGTTCGAGCCGGGCCCTGTCGCCGGAAAGCGCATCACGGCGGAGACGTGCGTGCATTTCCTGCACTTCACCGACGCCGACTATGCCAGGCTCGGCAACCGCATCAAGTGCAACCCCGCGATCAAGACCGCGGCCGACCGGGACGCGATCACGCGCGCGCTGGCCGAAGGCCGTCTCGACGTGCTCGCGACCGATCACGCGCCGCATCTTGCGAGCGAGAAAGCCGAGCCGTACGTGCGCGCCCCGTCCGGACTTCCACTCGTGCAATATGCGCTGCAGTGCGCGATCGAGCGCGTGCTCGAAGGCAAGCTGACGCTCGAGCGCGTCGTCGAAGCCGTCTCGCACGCGCCGGCGATACTGTTCAACGTCCGCGAGCGCGGCTTCGTTCGAGAAGGGTTTCATGCCGATCTCGTGCTCGTCGATCCGTCGAAGCCGCACACGGTGACGGCGGGCGACGTACTCTCGAAGTGCGGATGGTCGCCGTTCGAGGGGCATACGTTTCAATCGAGCATCGCGGCGACGTTCGTCAACGGACGGCTCGCGTGGCAGGACGGCAAGCTGGACGATTCGGTACGCGGAATGCGGCTGGAGTTCGCGCGGTGAGTCGAGGCTGGTCGCCGCGAAGCCTCTTCGCTTCGTCGTCCCCGCGAAAGCGGGGACCCAGCGTCTTCCGTTT
>DASZYR010000142.1:0-9507 GCA_035545255.1 Rhodanobacteraceae bacterium | reverse complement strand
GCGATGCCGAGCTTCGCGATCGTCGCCTCGATCACGCCGCCCGCAAGCCCGCGCCAGCCCGCGTGCGCGATGCCGACGGCGGTGCCGTCGTCCGCGCAGAGAAACACCGGCATGCAGTCGGCGGTCAGGATCGCGAGCACGCGTCCCGGCCGGCGCGTGACCGCGGCGTCGGCTTCGGGATCGACGTCCGCGAGCAACGCGTCGGCGTCGTGCACGCCGATGCCGTGCACCTGCCGCAGCCAGCGCGGCGTCTCGGGCAATTCGAGCATCTCGCCGAGCGCCGCGCGATTCGCGACGACGGCCGCGCCATCGTCGCCGCAGCGGACGCCGAGGTTGAAGCGGTCGAACGGGGGCTTCGATGCGCCGGGCAGGTTGCGTGTCGTGACGACCGCGCGGACGTTCGGCGGCGCGGGCCAGTCGGGGACGACGAGGCCGTCGCGCGATTTCACGATGTCAGCCCGCGTTCCCGCGCGCGTCCTCGCGCAGGGCCTCGACCAGCGCGGCCATGTCGGCCGGCATCTCGGCTTCGACCGCGACCGTGCGCCCGTCGGCCGGATGCGCGAACTCGAGCCGTTCGGCGTGCAGCGCCTGGCGCCGGAATCCGCGCAAAGCTTCGACGAGCGTCGCGCTCGCGCCCTTCGGCAGCTTCAGTCCGCCACCATAGACGGCGTCGCCGACGAGCGCATGCCGCGCATGCGCCATGTGCACGCGGATCTGGTGCGTGCGGCCCGTCTCGAGCCGGCACTCGATCAGCGTCAGCGCGGGATAGCGTTCGCGCACGCGATAGTGCGTGATCGCTTCGCGGCCGTCCTCGCGCACGGCCTGCTTCAGGCGGTCGCGCGGATGGCGTCCGATCGCCGCGTCGACCGTGCCGCCCGCGACCATCCTGCCGTACACGACCGCGAGGTACTGCCGGTGCACGTCGCGCTCGCCGAGCTGCTCGACGAGCGAGGTGTGCGCGCGCATCGAGCGCGCGACGACCATCAGGCCGGACGTATCCTTGTCGAGCCGGTGCACGATGCCGCCGCGCGGAATCCCGGCGAGCTTCGGATCGTGGTGCAGCAACGCATTCTGGAGAGTTCCCGCCGGGTTGCCGGCGCCGGGATGCACGACGAGGCCGGCCGGCTTGTTCACGACGATGACGTCGGCGTCCTCGTAGCGGATGTCGAGCGGAATGTCCTCGGCGGCGGCACCGATCTCGCGCTCGGCGCGCACGTCGACGACGATCGCCTCGCCGCCGCGCACGATGTGCCGCGGCACGACTTCGGCGCCGTCGAGCCGCGCCGCGCCGGCCTTGATCCAGGACGCGAGCCGCGAGCGCGAGAAATCCGGAAAAAGATCGGCCAGGACCTGGTCGAAGCGGCGGCCGGCGGCCTCGTCGGGAACGCGGGCGTTCAGGGTTCGTTCGGGCGCATTCTGCGCCGGTCCCCGCGTTTCCGGCGCGATCGGCGTTCGGGTTATCATCGTCCGTCAATCATCGCAGAGCCCCCATCCGCATGCGAGTTTCCCGCTCGATCCGCCTCCTCGCCCGGCTCGCGCTGCTGGCGCTTCTCGTCGCCCTCGCCGGCTGCTCGCTGTTCCATCGCGGCAAGAAGGGCGATCCGATGGATACGCTGCCGGTCGATCAGCTCTACCAGCAAGGTGTCGATGCGCTCGACTCCGGCAACTACGATTTCGCGGCACGCTCGTTCGAGCGGCTCGTCGCGCGCTTTCCGTTCGGCCCGTACACCGAGCAGTCGCAGATCAACGCCGCATACGCGCAGTACAAGAACGACAAGCCCGACGACGCGTACTCGACGATCAACCGCTTCATCAAGACCTACCCCACGCACAAGCACATCGATTACGCGTATTACCTGCGCGGCCTGATCAACTTCAACCGCTCGGCCGGGTTCATCGAGCGCTGGGTCGGCCAGGACATGAGCAAGCGCGACCAGGCGAGCCTGCACCAGTCGTTCGACGACTTCAACGCGCTGCTCACGCGTTATCCCCAGAGCCGGTACACCGCGGACGCGCGCCAGCGCATGGTTTATCTGCGCAACATGATGGCGGAGTCGGACCTGCACGTCGCGGTGTACTACCTGCGCCGCAACGCGTACGTGGCGGCCTCGAACCGAGCGAAGCAGATCGTCGAAACCTACCCGCAATCGCCGCAGGCCGGCGACGCGCTCGCGATCATGGTCGAGAGCTACAAGAAGCTCGGCCAGGACAAGCTCGCCGACGATGCCGAGCGCGTGCTGAAGCTCAACTACCCCGATCACCCGTTCTTCCGCGGCGACTGGCCGCACTACCGGGCGTGGTACTGGAAACTGATTCCTCTCAGCAATCGCGGCTGAGCGGCTCGCGCTCCCCGGCTGTTTTTCCGTGAACTGCCTCGCTTTCCGACACCGACGTTCCTCTCACTGGATGTAAAAAAAAGAAATACATAAGAATAAATTTCTCAGCGCCAACCCGAACTGATCGGATAACGACGATCCCTTCCGAAGGCCCGTGTCGTGATCTTCGGACCCGGCGCCGCCTGGCGGCGCTTGTATTCGCTGGCGAGCACAAGGCGTGCGACGCGGCGCACGACGGCCTCGTCGAAGCCGGCCGCAACGATCTCGGCCTGCGATTCCTCGCGATCGACGAAACGCGCGAGGATCGCGTCAAGCACGTCGTATGGCGGAAGCGAATCCTGATCGAGCTGGTTCGAACGAAGCTCCGCCGACGGCGGGCGCTCGATCACGGCCGGTGGTATCACCCATACGTCGTCACGCGACCGGTTTTCGCCTTCCGACTTCGCGATCGCGGCCGACGACTCGGGGCTTGGGACCCGCGACTTGCGACTCTCGCCTTGCGCCTCGTGACTCGCTCCGGGCGCAGCGCCATGGTCGGCGCCCGCTTCCCGGGCATTGCGCCATCGCGCGAGATCCCACACGAGAGTCTTGTACACGTCTTTGAGCGGCGCGTAGCCGCCGCACATGTCGCCGTACAGCGTCGCGTAGCCGACGGCCATCTCGCTCTTGTTGCCGGTCGAGAGCACGAGTCCGCCGAGCTTGTTCGAAAGCGCCATCAGCAGCACGCCGCGGCACCGCGCCTGAAGGTTCTCTTCGGTGATGTCTTGCTCACGCCCCGCGAAGGCCGGCGCGAGGGTTTCCGCGAATGCGCCGAACGCGGCCTCGATCGCCAGCACGTGGTATTCGACGCCAAGCCTCCGGGCCTGCGCTCCGGCCTCGTTCGTCGAGAGATCCGACGTGTAGCGGCTCGGCATCATGACGGCGGTCACGCGTTCCGCTCCGAGCGCATCGACGGCGAGCGCGAGCACGAGGCCGGAATCGATGCCGCCCGAAAGGCCGAGCAATACGCCGGGAAAACCGTTCTTGCCGACGTAATCGCGGATGCCGCGCACGAGCCCGGCGTAGACCACGGCTTCTGTCGATGCGTCCTCGACGCCCGGCCAGTCGCGCGCGGCGAAGCGGCGCGTTTCGCTGTCGTAGTCGGCGAACAGCAGCGCGTCGACGAATTGCGGAGCGCGCGCCGCGATGCGCCCGTCGGGCTCGACGAGCAGCGCGCCGCCGTCGAAGAGAAGATCGTCCTGGCCCCCGACGACGTTGACATAGGCGATCGCGACGCCGTTCTCGCGTGCGCGCGCCGCGAGCACGGCCTCGCGCTTCTTCGCCTGCGCCGTGTCGAACGGCGAGGCGTTGATGACGAGGATGATCTCGGCGCCGGCGCGCGCCGCGCGCGCGGAGGGTTCGGCTTGCCAGATGTCCTCGCAGATCAGGAGCCCGACCTGCACCCCGTCGATCTCGACGACCGCCGGCTCGTGGCCGGGACGGAAATAGCGCTTCTCGTCGAACACCGTGTAGTTCGGCAGCGCCTGCTTGCGATACGTGATCCCGATCTCGCCGTCGCGCAGCAAGCTCGCCGCGTTGTAGACCTCGCCTTGCGCGTGCGGATGGCCGACATACGCGGCAATGCCGATCGCATCGCGCGCGAGCGCGCCGACTTCGTCCGCGCAGGCGCGCAGGAATGACGGCCGCAGCAGCAGATCCTCCGCCGGATAACCCGAGATCGCGAGCTCGGGAAACGCAACGAGCGCAGCGCCGCCGGCGCGGGCGTCGAACATCAGCTCGCGAATGCGCGCGGCGTTGGCCGCGACGGCGCCCACCGGAAAATCCCTTTGGGCGAGCGCGAAACGCAGAACGGGCATGAAGGCTCGGGCGAAAGCCGCGCGGCGCGCGGCGATCCGCCTATTGTAGCCGTGCGCCTGCCTCGTCCGGACGCGGAATCGGCAGCACGTCGACCGTGATGGTCGCGCTGGCCGTGTGATTGTGTCCGTCGCTGATCGTGTACGTGAACGTGTCGAGCCCGCTGAACGCGCGGGACGGCGCGTACGTGACCTCGTTGTTCTCGATCGTCGCGATGCCGCCCGCCGGCGGCGAGACGCTGACGATCGTCAGCGCGTCGCCGTCGGGATCGCTGTCGTTCGCGAGCACATTGATCGTGACCGGTGTCGCAAACGCGGTCGTCGCCGCATCGTCGACCGCGATCGGCGGATCGTTCGGCGGGGGCGTGATCGTGACCGTCACGTTCGCGGTCGCGGTGCCGCCGCGGCCGTCGCCGATCGTGTACGCGAAGCGGTCCGGGCCGATGACGCCCGCGGCCGGCGTGTAGACGATCGCGCCGCCCGAGATCGCCGCCGTGCCGAGCGTCGGCGCCGTCACGGACTGGATCGTCAGCGGATCGCCGTCGGGATCGCTGTCGTTCGCCAGCACGTCGATCGCGACCGGTGCGCCCGAGATCGTCGTCGCCGCGTCGTCGACCGCGACCTGAGGCTGGTTCGGCGCCGCCCCGACCGTGACCGTGACGTTCGCGGTCGCGCTTCCGCCGCGGCCGTCGTCGATCGTGTACGTGAAGCGATCGATGCCCGTGAAGCGGAGCGCCGGCGTGTACGTGATCGTTCCGCCCGCGGCCGAGACGCTGCCGTTCGCGGGCGACGTCACTCCGCTGATCGTCAGCGGATCGCCGTCGGGATCGCTGTCGTTCGCGAGCACGCTGATCGCGACCGGCGTCGCGAACGGCGTCGTCGCCGCGTCGTCGACGGCGACCGGAGGACGGTTCGGCTGCGGCAGCACGGTGACGCTGACGGCAGCGCTCGCGGTGCCGCCGCGACCGTCGCCGACGGTGTACGTGAAGCGATCGGTGCCCGAGAAGCCCGCCGCGGGCGTATAGACGATCGACGTGCCGGAGACCGTCGCGGAACCGTTCGCCGGTGCCGTGACGTTCGCGATCGACAGCGCGTCGCCGTCGGGATCGCGATCGTTCGCGAGCACGTCGATCGAAACCGGCGTCGCGAACGCCGTCGTCGCCGCATCGTCGGCGGCGACCGGCGGACGATCCGGTTGCGCGGCGACGAACACGCTGACCGGCGCCCTGCTCGTCGCGCCGTGGCCGTCGTCGATCGTGTACGTGAAGCGCGCGACGCCGGAAAAGCCGGGTGCCGGCGTGAACACGAGCCGCGTGCCTTCGATCTCGACGCGGCCGCCGGCCGGCTGCGTGATGCCCGCGATCGTCAAGACATCGCCATCCGGATCGCTGTCGTTCGCGAGCACGTTGATCGTGACCGCGCGGCCGAACGTCGTGTTGACGCTGTCGGCCTCGGCATGCGGCGGGCGATTCGGCGCGGCGCCGACCGCCACCGAAACGCTCGCGCTCGCCGCGCCGCCGTGTCCGTCGCCGATCGTGTAGCGGAACGTATCCGTGCCCGTGAATCCCGCCGAAGGCGTGTAGACGATCGCGCTGCCGGCGATCGACGCGACGCCGTGCGCCGGCGCCGCGACGGCCGTGATCGCGAGCGCGTCGCCGTCGGGATCGCTGTCGTTCGCGAGCACCTCGATCGTGACCGACGAGCCGTCCGTCACGCTCGCGCTGTCGTTCTGCGCCAGCGGGAAATGGTTCGTGTACTGCTTGGGTCCGCGGGTCGTCGTGACGTTCGTCGTCTTCTTCGTGCGATACGATTCGACGACGCGCGGATGCGCGCTCGACGGCCGCGCGAGCGAGCGCGAGATCCAGGCCGGACCGTCGATCTGGTTCGTCGGCACGAACGAGCCGCGCGAGCCGAACTCGTAGCGCAGGAATACCGAAAGGCGATCGTCGTCCGGGTTGCCGTCGAGGCTGCCGTGCTTGCTGACGTGCTCGGCGAGCGCCGAGAGCCCCCAGCCGCGCGTGCCGAGCGGCGTGTCGACGCCGAGCGAGAGCGTGCTGGCGTGAGCGCTGCCGTCGCCGTCCTGGTAGCTGAGGCCGCCGCGCAGGCGCGTCGACGTCGCCTCGAAGAAATGGCTCGCCTGCAGGCCGATTTCGGCGCCGTACGGCTTGCGGTCGAAGATCGTCTCGGTCGACGTCGTCTCGACCTGCGTGTAGTCGCCAAGCTCGTCCGAGCCGCCGATCGACGTCTGCGTCTGGGTCAGCGCGGTGTCCGAGCGCCGCGCGCCGCTGATGCCGCCCGAGAGATAGGCCTCGACCGAGAACTCGCGGCGCTCGATGCCGAAGCCGACCGTCGCCTTGCGGTCGTGGTCGGCGTTCTGGTCGAGCGCGAAGCTGAGGCGGGCGACGGTGGCCTGCTCCGGATGCTCGCGCGCACGAACCGGATCGAAGCCCCAGAGCCAGTTGAAGTCGGCCTGCATGCCGCCGGCGCCGGCGCGGTCCCACCAGAGCTGCGCGACGGTCGCGCGCGCGTTGTTGCGCGCGAAGACGCCGAGCAGCTGGCCTTCCGTCTCGCCTTCGGCGTTGATGCCGAGCGAGACGCTTGCATCGTTGCCGACGTACGTCAGCGGAATCGACGGATCGGTAACCGACGGCGTGCCATCGGGATTCTCCGGCCACGGCGGAGCCGCCGAAGCCACGGTGCCCAGCGCAACGAGCGACGCAACGACGAAGCCGCGCATGTTCCCCCTCCCCCAGTGCCCTTGCCCGGCACGGCGCTATGGTATCTGGAGGGAAACGCCGAAATGCACGAAATGAGGACGCCGGATGCAAGAGAGGACCGACGGATCGCGTAGGAAAAGGCCTGCGCCGTTCAGGTTCGTCCGACCTGCCGCTTTTCGGCGTACTCAAAGGCCATTCGGCCCCCTTACTTGACGCTTTGCATCTTTATTTCGGCGTCATGCAAGACGCCATCGAAAACACCCCAGGCATTCGCCTGCTTCATCCGATCGACTTCGGCTTGCGCCTCCGCCCGCTTGCCGCTTTCGAGGAGGATCGTGACGAGCGCTTCCCTTGCATTGGCGTCGAACGGCGCCATTGCGATTGTCCGTCGCAGATCGCTTTCCGCGCTTTCGTAGTCGTTCTTGAGGAACGCGACGTATTGCGAATGCACGTAGTACAGCAGGGCCGATGGATGCGGGGTGCGCATCACCACCGCGTAGGCCTCATCGAGGAAAGCCAGGTCCTGTTTGCAGGCACGCTTTGCAAAACATTCGTTGAGGTACTGCAGCGCCCGCGTATCCTGCGGCGACGGCGGCGATTTGCGCAGCTTCCGCAAGATTGCTGCATACCAATCCGGGTTCGCCGGCTCTTGCGCCTGGATCGACAGCGCGATCAGTCCTTGTTCGAAGGAAATCCCGGCTCCGTCGATATGGCGCGCGTCGTCGAGCACGCGCATGGCCTCCGCGCGTGCTTTCGGCAGGTCTTCTTTTGGTGCAGCCGTCAGGAGAGTCATCGCCTTGTCGTACTGCGCCAACGGAGACAAAGGTCGCTTCTCCGCCTCGCTGATGCCGAGTCTCACCGGATCGGACCATTCCTCCGCACGCATCCACGTCGTGAAGGCATAGAACGCGACGGCCACAAGGAAGACAAGCGATTGCACGCGCGAAGAAACGTGCCGCGAGTCACCGTCGAGCACGAGGAGCGAGCCGCATGCGATCAGGAGGCCGGCCGACGGGAAATAGTTGCGATGCTCGAAGGCGAGCAGCAGAGGAATGATCGTCGCGGTGAGGACATGACCGCAAAAGAACCACAAGACACCGATCGAGAACAGCGGACGACGCACCCGCTCGACGATCGCACCGACGACGAGCGCAACCAATATCGCAATGCTCGCCGCTGTCGTCCAGGGGTCGAACAGGGAGCGCGATACGGCGATGTCGTCGTGATAAAGCGTGAGCGAGTCGAGGCTTGGTGCCAAGGTCCAGACGATGTAGTCGACGAGTACACGCGCCTCGGTCAGCAACCTCTCGCCGGTGCCGAACGACCGAGCATAGGCCATGGGTCCGAAAACCCAGGACAGCAACCACACGATTCCGATGACTGCCGGCACGACCAGAACGAGGGCATAGAGCCACAGAGTCGGTCGGCTCCACGAACCACTCGCCGTCTTGCCCCGACCCAGCGCCCATTCGGTACATCCGGCGTAGAGCGGGAGCAGGACTGCCGATTCCTTCACGAGCATCCCGACCGCGGTGCAGAAGACGAGGCTGGACCACATCGGAACTGCATTCTCACCGGTCCGCCAATGCGCACGTCGCGCCCGGAGGTAAAGCCACAGCCCCAGTAGCACGAATGTCGTCGAAAGCGCCTCGAGCCTCTGTGCGACATACAGAACGCCCGTCAGATTGATCGGCAGCACCATCCACAGCGCGGCAATCATCGCGGCCCCGAGGGCAGGGTCGACGATCGAATCTCCGGGGTCTCGCTGATCGTCTCGCCAGGCGAACAGGACACGCAGCAGCAGAAACAGCAATACGCCGTTCAGCAGATGGATGGAGAGATTGACCAGCTTGTAGCCGCGCGGATCCAACCCGCCGATGGCGTAGTTCGCTGCGAACGTGAGCATGCCGAGCCAGCGCCCCTGATGCGCGCCACCCGGAAACGAAAACGCGGCAGCCATCCAGCTGCCGAAGTTCGAGCCCGTGACGTGAACTGCGTCGTTGCTGACGATGAAGGTCGAATCATCGTAGACGAACCCACCGCCGAGGCCCGGCGCGTAGACCACGAAGGTGACCACAAGCGCGACCGCCAGCAAGGTCCACGCGCTCGCAGCCGTCTGTAACCTGCCAGTCGTCATTGGAGTCGCTGTCGTCTCGCCTGCCACTCGCCGCATTGCGGGCATCGTAGCGAGCGCTTTGTCGCGCGTCGCGCGAACGCGGCAGCGTGGGACAACGCCATTGGGAGAAGCTTTCGACGGAAACCACGACCTCTTCCGGGGACACGAGCCGCGGCTGACGCCTCCGTGCCGAATGTGCCGAATAGCCCTTCCGAGATCAATTCATCTTCCGGGCCAGCGTCGCGCCGAGATCGGCCGGCGACTTGACGGTCGTGACGCCAGCCTTCTCGAGCGCCGCGAACTTCGCCGCGGCCGTGCCCTTGCCGCCGGAGATGATCGCGCCAGCGTGGCCCATGCGCTTGCCGGCCGGCGCGGACGCGCCCGCGATGAACGAGACGACCGGTTTCGTCACGTATTCCTCGATGAACTCGGCCGCTTCCTCTTCGGCGCTGCCGCCGATCTCGCCGACCATGATGATGCCTTCG
>DASZYR010000141.1:0-13609 GCA_035545255.1 Rhodanobacteraceae bacterium | reverse complement strand
ATTCGCGATGGAGCTCGCCGCAAAGCCAGGATCGCCGACCGACCCGATCGAATTGTCGGCCGTACCCGATTTCGAGCTCGGCGGCCTCCACGTGCATCCGTCGACGCGCGAAGCGATTCGGGGCGGCGTGCGCCACATCGTCGAGCCGCGCGTCATGCAGGTGCTGGTCGCGCTGGTTCATGCGCGAGGTGCGGTCGTGTCGCGCGACGAGCTGATCCGATGCTGCTGGAAAGGCCGTGTCGTCGGCGAGGCGGCGATCAACGGCTGCATCTCGAAATTGCGTGCGCTCGCCGAAGCGGACGGATCCGCGCCGGCTTTCAACATCGCGACGATTCCACGCGTCGGCTATCGGCTCCAGCCCGCCGACGGATTCGGCGCGGCTCCGTCTCCGGACGTCCCTCCGGAATTGCCGGTTGATGGATCGCCCGCCACGCCCGCGCACGGACACCGATGGACACTCGCGTCCGGACTCGCCGCGATCGTTCTCGCGATCGCACTCGGCGGCTTTCTCGCGTGGCATCGGCATCGACCGGTCGCCGAGGTCGACGCCGCCAAGCCTTCGATCGCGGTTCTTCCGTTCAAGAACCTCAGCGCCGAAGCCGATGCCGGCTTTCTCGCCGAAGCGATCCAGGACGAGATACTGACGCGTCTCGCCAAGATCGGCTCGCTGAAAGTGATCTCGCGAACGTCGGCCGACGAGGCCGCGAAGAAGCCGGGAACGCTCGCCGAGATGGCGAATCGGCTTGGCGTTGCGAATATCCTCGAAGGCAGCGTGCAGCGCGACGGCGACACGGTGCGCGTCAACGTGCAGCTGATCCGCGCCGCCACCGACGATCATCTCTGGGCCGAGAACTACGATCGCAGGCTCGACGACGTGCTGTCGGTCGAGAGCGACATCGCGGGTTCCGTCGCGACGGCGCTCGCGGCGCGGATCACGCCGGTCGAAAGCGTTGCGCTCGCGGCGAAACCGACCACGAACGCGAAGGCGTACGAGCTGTATCTGCGCGCGATCGTCCTGTCCCGCACCGGCTACCGCGTCGGCGTAGACGCGCGGGTGGACGAGGCGATCGCGGCGCTGAAGCAGGCGGTCGCCATCGATCCGGAGTTCGCGCTTGCGTGGGCGATGCTCACGCGTCTGCAGGCGAACAGCTACTTCGGCGACCGCGACCCGGCGGAGCGCGAAAGCACGCACCACGCGCTCGACAGGGCGAGGGCGCTGGCGCCGGACGCGGCCGAGGTGCAGCTCGCCGACGCGCAATACAAGCACTACGTCGAGCTCGACTACGACGGCGCGAAGCGCAAGCTCGAAGCGCTGCACGGGCGATGGCCGGGCAACGTCGAGATCCTGCAGTCGCTCGCGCTGGTCTCGCGCCGACTCGGGCATTGGCGGGAAGCCGCCGCGTACTTCACGCAGGCGCAGGCGCTGGATCCGCTCTCGTACGACAATCTCGGCTACACCGCATGGACGCTCTACTACGGGCACCGGCCGACGGAAGCGGGAACCGTCATCGCGCACATGCGGGAGATCTGGCCCGACGATCCGTGGATCATCGTGTGCGAGATCGACGTGCTGCAGAGTCTCGGCGATCTCGATCGTGCCGACGAGGCGATCACGCGGCTGCCCTCCGCGACCGACCGCAGCGGCGACACGATACTTCTGCGACGCGCCCAGTATGCGTACCGGCGCCATTTTGCGGAGGGTCTCGCCTGGTTCGAGACGCTCGGCGCGTCTTCGCCCGTGCAGGACTGGAAGCCGTCGCAGCGCGCGATGCTCGCTCTCTCGATCGGCGATTTCCGTCGCTGGACCGGCGACATGGCCGGCGCCCGGCAGAGCTATCAGGCCGCCGCCGATGCACTGCGGAACAGTACGGAGAACGATCTCGACGTGCTCAGGCTGTCGGCGTACGCCTATTCCGGACTCGGCGAGCGACAGGCCGCGTTGCGCTACATGGAGCAGCTCACGGCATCGCCGCTCGCCGCCGACCCGATCAACAGCGCTCCCGGCAAGACGTGCATCGCGCAAGTGTTCGCGCGCCTCGGCGATCGCGACGCGACGATCGCCGCGCTCGAGCGCGCGATGAGCGAGCCGAGCGACATGACGTCGGCGGTGCTGCGCCTCGAGCCGGATTTCGATGCGCTTCGCAACGGCGACCCGCGCTTCGACCGACTGATGGCGGAAGGCGCGCGGCCGCTGGATTGATGCAGGCCGCCTGAACGATCGCGCGCGGAAGCGGCATCGCCGCAACCGCGCGTGATCGTATTCCCGACGGCGCCGTCACCGGACCGCGCGCGCCGTTCGCCCCCTCATGGACAACTGAGCCCGGCGGGTTGCGTCAACCGCATCAGGTCCATGTGCCCCTGTCCGTAGCCCGGCATGGTCGACGTGAAGTCCACGCGTCCGTGGTTGCAGTCGCTGAACGAGAACTTGAGCTGACCCCAGACCGGGTTCGTCACGTTCGTGGGATCGAAGTTCGGGATCCAGCGCCCGCCTTCGGTCTGCAGGGCCTCGACGGTCGCCGTGTTCGTCGCGGGATCGATCGTGCCGACGTTGCCGAACCAGGCCTGCTGGCCCCCGGGCGTGAACGTGAACCACCAGGTCAGGAACTGGTTGCCGTCGAGGATCTCGACGAGGATTCCATGGCCGGATTGCGCCGGATCGTACCAGGCGCCGGTGAAGCCGGCCGTGATCGGCACGTTGGACGAGCCACCACCGCCTCCGCCCGAGCCCTGGACGACGTGGATGAGACCGCGCATGCCCATCGCCGCGTGCGGATCGCACTGGTAGCTGACGTTACGGACGGAGTCGAACGCAACCGTGTACGTCCATGGCCCGAGGCGCGGCGCGCCGCTGTAGAACGAGTCATCGTTCGCATGCACGTTATGCGCGAGCGGATCGTTCACCGCTGTGAACGTGACCGTGTCGCCGACGTTGACCGTCAGCTCCTGCGGACTGAACCCATGGCCGCCGGAGCTGACGGTTACTCGATGGTCGGCGGCGAATGCGGCCGGCGACGCGAGAAGCAGCCCGGAAATCGCCAATCCCTGCAAGTACCTGTACATCGTGTTCCCTCCCTCCTGTGATCGGTCTTCACGCGCGCCTCCCGCAGCCCTGCGGCGTGGCGGGTGGCGGCCGCCAATGATCCGTGGCGGGCCGTCCAACGCCCGCCGCCGGTGTCTGCGGCGTGCGGGCTCATCAACGCACGCTCCGGCGCGGCGCGAAATAGCGCGTCCCTCGCGGTTCCCTGCTCGATCCCTGACGGATGCGTAATGGAGCCGCCGAGAAGCCATCGCGGCCCATCCGGCCCGGCGGTCGACCGAGCCCGATCGGAGCGCGCCAACGTTGGCGTGCGCGCCGGCACCTCTCGCGATAGGCTTGCTGTCCGGGATGCCAGGCGAGGGGAGACGCATGGCTCGTACACCGCTGGTCGACGTATTGCGTCGCGCTGCCGCGCTCGCGCGGCATGCGCGTGCGACAGGCGAGCCTCTTGACGAGGCCATCGCTCGCGATCGCGAGCTGCGCGTCGATCGCGCACGCCGACGTTTCCTCGTGCGGTCGGCCGCCGCATCGGCGGCGCTGATGCTGCCGGCGTGCGTGCGCGCTCCCTCGCGCGCTTTCGGCGACGACGAGATCGTCATCGTCGGCGCCGGCGTCGCCGGCCTCGCGTGCGCCTACCGCCTTCGTCAGGCCGGGCTTCGCGTGCGCGTCTACGAGGCGCAGGATCGGGTCGGCGGACGCATGTTCAGCTTGCGCAACCACTTCGCCGACGGCCAGGTCTGCGAGCTCGGCGGCGAGCTGATCGACACGGGGCACGCGCGCATCCGCGCGCTCGCAGCCGAGCTCGGGCTCGCGCTCGACGATCTCTCGGCCGATCCCGCCGCCGCCGGCGACGTCTGGTTCTGCGGCGGAAGACGCTACGGCGAAGACGAGATCCTGCGCGAGTTCGCGCCGCTCGCGGCCGCGATCGAGCGCGACGCCGCGGCGATTCCCGACGAGGAGATCACGTACGCGACGCCCGGCGGCACCGAAGCGCTCGATCGCGAAACGCTCTCGCGCTGGCTCGATCGCAACGGCGCGTCGGGCTGGCTGCGCACGCTGATCGAAGTCGCGTACACGACCGAGATGGGCCTCGAATGCGGCGAGCAGTCGGCGCTCAACTTCCTGACTTTCATCGATCCCGGTGCCGAGCAGTTCCGCATCTTCGGCGAGAGCGACGAGCGCTTCCACGTGCGCGGCGGCAACGATCAGGTTCCAGGGCGGCTGGCCGCGGCGCTCGGCGCTTCGGTCGAAACCGGCTGCGTGCTCGAGTCGCTGCGCGAAAGCGCCGACGGCGCATGCACGCTGAGCTTCAGGCGCGGGGCCGGCGCCTTCGAGGTGCGCGCGCGTCGCGTCGTGCTCGCGATTCCGTTCACGACGCTGCGCCGCGTCGACATCGGCGTCGATCTACCGCCCGCGAAGCGCCGCGCGATCGCCGAGCTGCGTTACGGCACGAACGCGAAACTGATGATCGGCTTCGACGAGCGCGTCTGGTGGACGCGCCATCGCATGGGCGGCAGCACCTATTCCGACCTGCCCTTGCAGACGACCTGGGAAACGAGCCGCATGCAGCCCGGGGCCGCCGGCATCCTGACGAACTTCGTCGGCGGGCGTCACGGCATCGAGATCGGCGAGGGCACGCCGAAGGCGCAAGCCGATCTCGCGGCGCGCGAGCTCGATGCAATCTATCCCGGCATCGCGGCCGCGCGCGCGAACTCGCGCGAGGCGCGCTTCCATTGGCCGAGCTTCCCGTGGACGCAAGGCAGCTACGCCTGCTTCACGCCGGGCCAATGGACGACGATCCGCGGGGCGATCGGCGAGCGCGTGGGCAACCTCTTCTTCGCCGGCGAGCACTGCGCGTTCGACAATCAGGGCTTCATGGAGGGCGGTGTCGAGACCGGCGAGTGGGCGGCCGAGGCGATCCTGGGAAAAAGCCGGGATTCGGGATTGGGGATTCGGGATTCGAGGCCGGCCGTCCTGCGCGTGTACGCATGAGATCGTCACGGCATTGCGATTCCGGATTCGTGATCCCCGCTTCTATTGATCGAAATTGCCGCGGAATATCTCGTCGACGGTCGCGCCGGCTTCGTAGGCGCCGAAATCGTATGGCTCGGTCGGCGAGTTGAACTGATGGGGCCGCGCCGCGCCGTCGAGATCGATCGTCGGCGGCGTGTCGTCCGGATCGCCGTTCGGACCCCAGCGATCGACCGCCGACGAAGTCAGGCGGATGTGGAAATCGCCGTTGGCGGAATCGACGTACGGGTCGGAAAGATACTGCACGTTCGTGCCGGTCAGCGCGACGCCTTCCGCGCCGACGTCGCGCACGGTCACGCCGACGCCGGCGCCGATGCTGTAGGCGTCGACCGGATCGCCCGGCTGCGTCAGGAGGCTGTGCAGGATCTCGAGCGTCGAGGGCGCGAGAATCGTCGTGAAGAGATGATCGCCGCCGAGCGTGTTGCTCGCCGCCGTGCTGTTCGCGAAGCGGAGGTTGCCGTCGACGACGCCGAAGAGATCGCCGGACAGCGTATTGCGCGCGAACAGGCTCGAATCGATCGAGAGCAGGCACGTTCCGCAGAAGATCAGCCCGCCGCCGCTCGCGACCGTGTCGTTGTCGAGCATGCTGCCGCGCACGAAGTAGATCGACGCGCCGCCGTTCGGGCCGCCGCCGGATGCGCTGATCAGATAACCCGAATTCGCGAGATTGTCCTCGAACAAGTTGCAGCGCATGCCGGCGGGGCAGGGCGGCGTCGCGTCGCCGACGTTCGTCTGCTCGAAATGCACGATCGTCGAGACGCCGAAGCCGCCGGTCGCGACCGACTCGACGTGCGCGACGGCGCCGTAGTTCGCCCGGTTGTGGGTCCAGATCGTGTTGCGGAAATGCGCGAACACGTTGATCTGCCCGCTCGACTCCGCGTCGAAGTAGACGCCGCCGCCGGCGACGCCGCTGTTGTCGTCGACGATCAGCGGCGCGTCGGCGCGATCGTTCTCGAGATAGAGCTCGTAGTTCTGCTGTGCGTTCGTCCCGAAGTAGATGCCGCCGCCGAAGCGTTGCGCCCGATTCGAGCCGATGAACGCGAATCCCGGCGCGCCGTGCGTGTGGGCATGGAAGTTCGAATCGAGAAGATACGCACCGCCGCCGTCGCCGTTGCCGACCGATCCGCTGGCGAGGTTGCCGAGGAAATAGCTCGCGAGCGAGCGGTCGACCGTGATGTCCGCGAACAGCGCGTAGAGGCCGCCGCCGTCCGCCCGCGCGACGTTGCTGTTGAACATCGCGCCGATCAGCGTGACCTCTTTGTGCGGATTCTGCGGCCCGGAAACGAAGATTCCGCCGCCGTAGTCGGCGTAGTTCGAATACAGCATCACGTCGGCGAGCACGAGCGCTCCGCTGCCGTCGGAATAGACGCCGCCGCCGGCCGCGGCATCGCCGTTCTCGAGCACGAGATGGCGCAGCGTCAGCTTGCCGCTGCCGGTGTGCGTGAACAGCGAGCCGTGGATCACCGCGTCCGATGCGTCGAGCGTCGAGTTGCCGGTCGAGACGCCGGCGCTGCAATTCGCGTAACCGCCTTCGACGATGAGATCGTCTCCGCTCGCGACGGTCATCGTCGACACGCGCGTGTACGTGCCCGCCGAGACCTGCACGAGATCGACGCCGGGCGACTGATCCGCCGCGATGACGGCTGAAGTCACGTCGTGGAACTGGCAGTCGGGATCGGAGTCGGCGCCGACCGTGATCGCACGCGCACTCGCCATGACAAGCAGCGAGGCGGTCAGGAACGCGCAGCACGCCGCCGCGTGGACGGCCGCGCGGTGCAGTTGCGCGGCGCGACAGTTCGTTGGACTCGACATGATGCGCTCCCCGGCGGGCCGCCGATCGCGGCACATTGCGAGGAACGCCGTCGGGAATCCGTTTGCGACATCCGGCGGTCGCGCTCAGCCGAGGCCCGGCAGTCGGCGAAGCGCCTCGGCACGACGGCGCCATGCGTGTCCCGCCGGAAGCTCGGCGAAGGCCGTGTCCGCCGCATCGAGCGCGGCGCGTGCGCCCGGCTTGCGTGCGGAGGCGAGCGTCTCGGCGAGCGTGAGATCGAGCAGACCGATCCCGTAGTGCGAAGCTGGCAGCTCGCGTCCGGCGCGTTCGATGTACTGGCGAAGCAGCGCGATCGCGGCATCGGTGTCGCCGTGCGCGCTCTCGGTCTCGGCGAGCGCTGCGACGAGCGGCAGCGTCGCCGGATCGACGTGGTCGCTCGGCAACGCCGCGACGGCGGTTTTCCACGTCGCGATCGCGCCATCGGCGTCGCCGCGCGCGGCTTGCGCGAGCCCGAGCGTGTAGCGCGCTTCGGGCTCGCTGCGAGCGCGGAATTGCCCGAGCGTCTCGGGGTGCGCGAGGATCGCATTCGCTGCGCGCTCGGCTTCGTCGACCGATCCGGGATCGCGAACGAGCGCGAGCCGCGCGGCCTGGAGATCGAGCGTCACCGTGCGCGCGTGCGCCGGACCCACGAGCTTCGTCGCGGTCGCTCGCGCTTCGGCGAGCAGCGATGCCGCTTCGCCTGAGTCGCCGAGCGCCTCGTCGACGCGCGCGAGATTGCCGAGCACGAAGGTCTGTCCGAGCGATTCCTCGAGTCCGGCCGCGCGATTGCGCTCGCGCGCTTTCGTGAGCGTATCGCGCGCGGAGTGCAGGCGCCCGAGCGTCAAGTCGACGCTGCCGAGGTTGTTGAGGCCGTTGACGACGTCGGGGCTTCCCGGCGGATAGAGCTCGCCCTCGATGCGGACGGCTCGCTCGATCATTTCGGCCGATTCCGCATAGCGCCTTTGCATGCCGTAAGCGGCGGCGAGGTTCTTGAGATAGTGCGCGGTCTTGACGTGACGCTCGCCGAAGTGCGCCTTGGCGCCGTCGACCGCGTTCTCGAGCAGCGGGATCGCGTCGGCGACGCGCCCGGCGCGCACGTACGCATTGCCGAGCGCATCGTCGCTGTTGAGGATTTCGGGATCGTCGGCCGCGAGCTGGCGGCGGCGGATCGCGAGCGCCGCCTCGTAGTCCGCGATCGCCTCGCCGTGATGACCTGTCTGGCTGCGCGCGAGCGCACGGCGGTCCAGCGTCAGCGCGAGCGCGAGGCTGGCGGGATCGGCTTTTTTCTGCAGCGCGATCGCCTCGTCGAAACGCGCGATCGCTTCGTCGAAGCGGTTCGCCGAGAGATCGGCCTCGCCGCGCTCGCTGACCGCGGCACCGAGCAGGGCGGAATCCGGCGGCATGACACGCCGTGCCGCATCGACGGCCGCATCGAGCAGCGGCGTGCCTTTGTCCGGCTGCGCGAGATGGTCGTAGACGCGGCCGAGCGCGGTCAGGAGATCGCTTTGCACGGCGGGCGTCTCCGCAAGGTCGTTCTTCGCGCGCTCGGCGCCGCTCTGGAGCAGCTCGGCGGTGCCCGGCATCTCGCCTTTCGGTCGCGAGGGGATCTCTGCGTCGAAGATGTCGACGAGCAGATCGCGCACCGCCGTCGCGCGCGCGGCCTGCTGACGGGCGAGCGCCGCCTGCTGCCTCGCGACGCGCGCCTGCCAGAGCGCGATGCCGAGCGCGGCGATGATCGCGAGCAGGAACGCCGCGGTCGTCGCCACGCCGCCGCGATGGCGCGCGACGAACTTCTGCGCGCGATACCACGACGAGGGTGGATGCGCCGACACGGGCTCTCCGCCGAGATGCCGCTCGATGTCGTCGGCGAGCGCGCCGGCCGACGCATAGCGGCGCTCTGGTTCGGCATCGGTCGCCTTCAGCACGATGTTGTCGAGATCGCCGCGCACGAGCCGCCGCGCCTGTCCCGCCGGCGCCGGCAGGGCGGCGGGATCGGCTTTTTCGTCGATCGTCGCCGACGGCGTGCGCGTGTCGCCCGGCGCCCGGCGCTGGCCCGTGACGAGCTCGCCGAGCAGGATGCCAAGCGCGTACACGTCGGTCGCCGTCGTGATCGTTCCGCGCGCGAACTGTTCCGGCGCCGCGTACGCGGGCGTCAGTGCGACGTGTTGCGTGTGCACCGCGTCGTCTTCGGCGTCGAGCAGCTTCGCGATGCCGAAGTCGAGCAGCTTGACCTCGCCTTCGCGCGTGACGAGCACGTTCGAAGGCTTGAGATCGCGATGCACGATCAGCGCGCGGTGCGCGGCCTCGACCGCGCGGCAGACCGCGACGACGAGCGCGAGCCGCTGGCGCAGGTCGAGCCGGCGGTTGCGCGCGAAGGTCGTGATCGGCTCGCCGTCGACGAGCTCGAGCGCGATGTACGGCGTGCCGTTGTCGGCGATGCCGCCTTCGATCAGGCGCGCGATGCCGCCGTGGCGCAGTTGCGCCAGTGCCTGCCGCTCGCTGCGGAACCGGCGCTGCTCCTCGTCGGAGTAGAGCCCGCGCCTGAGGAGCTTCAGCGCGACATCCTGGCGAACGCCGTCCTGCTCGCGCGTTGCGCGGAAGACGATCGAGGATCCGCCCTCGCCGAGCTTTTCGATCAGCGCGAACGGCCCGACCGAGGCGCCGGCCGCAGGCGGCTCGGCACCGGCCGGATCGCCGACGCGGTCGAGCAGCGTGTCGAACGAGTCGTCGAGGAGACGTGCGCCGCCGTCGGCATCCGCAGCCAGCAGGCGCTCGACGCGAACGCGCCTTCCCGCGTCGTGGCAGTGCGCGGAAAGAAACGCGCCGCGCTCCTCGGGAGCGAGCGCGAGCGCGGCCTCGAACAGCTCGCGCAGCGTCGGCGTGGGATCGGACATCGCCAGACTCCGATGCAAAGGCAGCTCGCGCACGATAGCGCCGAGCCGCCCCGGCGCGCGATGTCGCGCGCCGTCCTCTCAAGGCTGCGTGCGGAGAACGCCGCCGCGGCCGGATTTGCGACACCGGCCGCGCGGTCCGGCGCAGCTATTCGCCGCCCTCGTCGGGAATCCGGAACAACGTCGACAGCGCGATGCTGCCGTGCTGCGCCGGGTCCTGCGGATCGAGCGAGCCCGGCTGGCCGGGATTGAGGTTCGAAGCCGTGTCGTCCGGCGGGAACAGCAGCAGCGTCTGCAGGAACTCGATGATCTTGCGCTGGTCGTCGTCGGCGAGCGCGACGAAATGGCCGCGCGATGCCTCGGCCTCGCCGCCGTGGCGAAGGATGACGTCCTCGAGCGTCACGCTGCGCCCGTCGTGGCCGTAAGGCGCCTTCGAGCCGACGCCCCAGAGCGGCGCCGTCATGAAGTCGGTCGTGATCGTGCCGTCGTAATTGCGCTCGTGGAAGGCGGGGCCGAGATCGTGCCGCTTGAAGTCGGTGAAGAGGTCCGTGACGAGGAACTCGCCGCGTTTGGGCACGACCTTCGGATATGCGTGTCCGTCTGCGACGGTGTCGAAGAGCGGCGTGACCGTCGCGTAGAGCCGGTTGAACACGCCGCGCTCGGGATCGTAACGCGTGTCCGCGTCGGCGACGCGCCGATCGTGATCGATGTGGAAATCCTGCACGTGACAGGCCATGCATCCGACGGCTCGCATCAGCGTGCGTCCCTCGTCGGTGCGCGCGGTCGACTTGCCGGTCGCCGGACGGAAATAGTTGAGAAGGTACACCTCGACGTAATCGAGCAGCGCGGGATCGAGCTCGTTCGCGACGCCGTCGTGATCGGCGTCGTCGGCGGCATCGCAGGTCGGCGGGCGCTTGATCTTGTCGAGCGTCGGATCGAACACCATGCCAGCCGGGCTCTTCTTCTTGAGCGGATGGTCCGGATCGCTCGCTGCGCACAGCACGGGGTCGGCGGATTGCAGGCCCATTTCGTCGTTGAATGCGCCGACTGCGAACGCGCGCACCGAGTATTCGCGGCCGTCGGCGAAGAACGGGCGCACTCTGAGATCGGCATTGACGCCTTCGACGTGCGACGTGTCGAGGGTTCCGTCGGGATGCGCGATGATCGAGCCGAAGCGGACGTACTTGCTCGAGAGCGGAACCCTCGCGTCCGAGTGCGTCGTCGCGGCGCTGCTCACCGCGCGCGCTCGCAACGCGCGAAGGTCCGACGTCATCTCGTCGGCGATCATCTCGCGAAGGCCGATGCCGAAGAGATGCGGGGCGTTGCGGCTGTCCGGCCGCGTCGCGACGTCGCCGCCGAATCCGGCCGAGCCGCGCGGCCGTCCGTGGCATGAGGCGCAGCTGTCCGAAAGGCCCGCGCCGAGCGCGGGATTGGCCATGATGTCGCCGTCCGAATCGGGATTGACGCGCGGACCCTGGCCCTGGTCCAGCGTGAACTTGCGCTGGAAGATCTGGCGTCCGCGGCGGATCGCGCGTACGGGGTCGCGCGCGATGACGTACAGCGACGACCATTCGGTCGCATCGTCGCCGCGGCCGCCGCCGACCTCGTCGGCGAGCGATTTGCCGATGCCGCCGCCGTAGACGTACGGCGCGACCTGCGTGATGTCGACCAGTTGCGCCCGCGCGGCGATCGGAACGAGGCACAAGGAAGCGGCGCCGGCGCGCACGGCCAGCCGTCGCAAGGCGTTCAGCCAGGACTTCATGATGTTCTCCCTCCCTTCCTGGGAGCGGAGAACGCGCTTTTGCCTTCGTCTGCGACAACGGGAAATGTAAACGCTCGCGGCGGTTGCGGCGTCGCGCCGGACTTCCGTTACGGTGCCGAAGCGGGAACCGTCTCGAATGGCTTCGCGAGCGCTAGGACGCGCGACGGCGGGTTCGCAAGTCCGCCCAGGGCCGCCCGGCCGACGCGCGCGAACGCATCAGCTTCGCCGGTCCTGCCGAGGGCGCGCGCGGCGTTTGCCTGCAACAGCGGAATCTCGACGCGGAGCACCGCATCCGGCTTCGCGGATCGAACGAGCGCGGCGCTCGCGGGCTCGAGCACGGCCAGCGCGCCGGCCGCGTCGCCGCGTTGCAGGAGCGCCGTGCCGCGCAGCGCGCCGGCTCGGCCGTCCCAGTACGCACCGGGCGTGCCGATCTTCGCGAGCAGCGCGTCGATGCGGTCGATCGCCGGCAGCGCGCCGGCGGCGTCCTGACGCTCCAGACGAACGCGCGCGAGCTTTTCCCAGGTCGCCGCTTCCTCGTCGAGATCGGGTTCCGCGAGATGCTCGAACGTCGAGATCGCATGCGTGATCTCGGCCTCGCCGGCGGCGATTTCGCCCGAATGCGCGAGCACCACGCCGTAGTTCGCGCGCACCCACGCAGCCTGGTAGTCCTCGGCGCCGAACTTCGCTTCCATGTGCCGCAACGCATCGCGGAGCGGCGCGACGGCCGAAGGGAAATCCTCGACGAGCGCGTACAGCATGCCGACCGAGTTGAGATCGTTCGCGCGCTCGGGATGATCGTCGTCGGTGTAGATCGTCCGGTCGATGCGCAGCGTTTCCTTCGCCGATTCGAGCGCGGCGCGATAGTCGCGCCGGTCGAGCTGCACCATCATCAGCGCGTTCAGATGGTTCGAGCGGCGCCAGTGCTCGGGCGGCAACGTCGCTGCGTCGATCGCGAGCGCGGCGCGGACTTCGCGCTCGGCCTGGTCGAGCTTCCGGCTGCGCCGGAGCGCGCGAGAGAGGTCGGCGTGCGTCGCCGCGACCGCGACGTGCTCGGCGCCGAAGCGCCGTTCGCGAAGCGCGAGCAGCTCGGTCCACGCCGCGATCGCGCCGTCGTTGTTGCCGACCTCAAGCTCGACGTTGCCGTATTCGCTGAGCGCCTGGTCGAGCGTCTCGGCATCGCCGGTGCTGCGCGCCTTGGCGAGGCCCGCCTCGCCGTCGGCGCGCGCGCGCTGCAGCGCGTGGCGCTTCGTCGCGATCAGCGCCGAATCGAACAGGAGCGCGGCGCCGAGACGGTCGTCGCGCGGCACCGGCGTCAGCAGGCGATCGATCAGCGTGCGCGCGGTATCGAAATCGCCGTCGAGGATCAGCGCGGCCGCGAGCGGATGTCCGGCTTGCAGCGTCTCGCGGGCGCCGGCGCCGAAGTCGGCGAGCGCGCGATCGTAATTCCATTGCAGCACCTCGCGCGCCGGCTTGATGCGGCCCTGCGCGCTCAGCACGGAACCGAGATCGGCGACGAGCTCGGTGCGCACGCCGGCATCGAGGGCGCTGTCCGCGCGCGCCTTCACGATCGCCTGCTCGACGACGTCGGTGATGCTCGGCGGTCCGCTGCGCGGCGAGCCGGGCTCGGCCTTCGAGAACGCCGAGATCATGAAATCGCGCATCGCGTCGGCGCGCGCCGCCGAATGCCGCGCGACGCCGGCTTGCCAGAGCGCGAGACCGAGCGCGGCGAGCACGCCGGTCGCGAACAGCAGGGTCACGGCGACGCCGCCCTGATGCCGCGCGATGAACTTGCGCGTGCGGTACCACGTCGACGGCGGATGCGCCGCGACCGGACGGCGGTCGAGCAGCCGCCCGATGTCGTCGGCGAGCGCGCCGGCCGACGCGTAGCGGCGCTCGGGCTCCTCGGCGATCGACTTCAGCACGATGTTGTCGAGATCGCCGCGCAGCTGGCGGCGCGTCGCGGCCGGCGCGGCGGGCAGCACGCCGGGCTCGTTCTCGGCGCTGACGTGGCCCGACGGCGTGCGGCCCGATCCGTCGTTGAGGCGCTGGCCCGTGACGAGCTCGCCGAGCAGCACGCC
>DASZYR010000140.1:0-4979 GCA_035545255.1 Rhodanobacteraceae bacterium | reverse complement strand
CACCGCGCCCTGATCGTAGCCGCCGCTCGTCAGCGCGACGAGCATCAGCCCCTCGAACACGCCGAGGCCGCCCGGCACCATGCTGACGAGGCCGAGGATCGAGGCGCCGGCGAAGCTGCCGAGCAGCGGTCCCGGCTTGACGTGCGCGCCGGCGAGGTAGAGACACGCGTAGAGCACGCTCGCCGACAGCACCCAGTCGACGAACGACAGCGCGGCGAGCACGAGCTTCAGCGTCAGCGGGGGCAGATCGTGGCCCTTCGGCAGCCAGCGCATCAGCGAACGGCGCGAGCTCAGCACGAAGAACGCCGGGAGGTACAGCACGGCCGCGATCAGCACGCCGATCGCGAGCCAGCGCGTCGTCGTGCCCGGCGTGATCGGCAGCGACCCAACCCCGAGCGTGACGGCGATCAGGATCGAAAGCCCCAGCGGCAGCGACAGGACCTGCATGCCGATCAACGCGGCCGCGCGGCCGAGCTCGACCTTCTGCGCCGAAAGTCCGAGCAGGCGCACGCCCGAGCCGGTCGCACCGGAAAGATTCAACGTGTTCGCCATCGCGTTCGCGACGAAGGCAAGCCGCAGCAATTCGCGCGCGCGCACGGTGATGCCGAGCCAGCGCGCGATCGCGACGTCGACGAGGCCGGTGAACGCGACCGCCGACAGCGCCAGCAGCGCGACACCGATCGCCCATGCCGTCGGAACGCTGATCAGCGTTCGTTGCACGGTCGGCAGGTCGAAATCGCTGCCGATCTCGCGGACGACGAGCCATGCGACCAGCACGAGGAACACGATCGGCAACGCGACGCGCAGATGCGCGAGGCGGGAGCGGCTTGCCGGCGCGGGCTGGGTTTCGATCGTGCTCATGCAGGAGGCGGTCGTCCGTGAGGGCGTGATTCTAAGGGTGCGTGGGGCAGGGCGCGAAACGAAAGGAGACAACAGTCATCGTCATTCCGGCGAAAGCCGGAATCCACGTGCAATCGCCGGCGGCCTTCGCAGGAGCGGGCCCTCACCCTGCCCTCTCCCGCAAGCGGGAGAGGGAAAGCAATAGGCCTCAATGGCCTTCTTGCGCTTCGAGCACTTCGCGCAGGCTCTCGCGATACTGCGCCATCCAGTTGCGCGGTGTGCCGAAGCCGTGACCGACTTTCGGCAGCATGACGGCTTTCGAATCGGCCTGGCCACGCGCGAATTCGGGCGCGAACGCGGGATCGCAGACGCGATCCGCCTCGCCTTGCAGGATGCGCCACGGCGCCTTGACCGTCTCGCGCTTGTCGAAGACGTAGCCGAACGGCGCCTTCTGCTGCTTCTGCTGCGTGAGGCCGCCGGTACCGGCGCAGAACGGTTTGCGGATCAGGAGGTCCGGACAGAAGCCGAGGCTGATGCCGCCGCCCAGCCGTCGACCGGCATCGGCGGCAAGCGTCGCATAGGCGACGGTCGCGCCCGACGAGTAGCCGATCACGACCGGCCTCGTGTCGGGCGGCAGATCGAGGTTGCGCACGAGCTCCGCGCCGAGCCTGGCGAGCGCGCCGTCTGCATCGCTGCAGCGGCCTTCGTCGCCGTCGAGCGACTTCAGCAGTTGCGGCGTGCTGAAGCCCGCGACCCAGTAACCGAGCGACGCGGCTTCGTGCGCCATGTCGAGCACGCCGAGATTCCAGCCGCCGTCGCCCGAGGCGAACAGCGCAAGTCCGCGCGCGGCGCCGGCGGGACGATAGAGCGCGACGTCGCCGAAGGCGGCGACGTGGAGATAGCGGTCAGCGAGCGGATCGTGCACCGGTGCGCGATGCGCGGCGCGATCGCGATGGGCAGCGGCCGGAGCTCGCGAGGGAGCCGCCGCAGTCGCGAGCGATGCGCCCAGCAAAAAGACGAGCGGGAACGTTGCAGCGTGCGCGTTCCATCGACGGGACATGCTGTCGGCCTCCTTGCGATATGCAGCGCCAGCATTGCGAAAGCTAGCCCAGGCAGAGCGCGCTGTCACGCCGCGAACGGCGGCGGAAACGCTCAGCGCGGCGGGTTCTCCTCGTCCGCGGCACGCCGGGCTGCTTCGTCCGCGTGCAACTCGAACCACATCGCATTCAGGATCGCGAAGGCGCAGGCGAGGCCGAGGCCGAGGATCCAGCTGAAGTACCACATCGGGAAGCCTCCGTGATTTGTCGTGATTCGGGACCTGGAACTGCGATCGCGTGTCGGGTTGGTGAACAAGGCCGAAAGAGTCTCGGGCCGCCTCGTCGTTCCGGCGAAAGCCGGATTTGATCTTGCTCGCAAATCGAGATCGGAGTGGGACAGGATCAAAATGGGGCCCGCCTTTCGCCGGGACGACGAGGATGCAACTTCTCGCGAATCCCGATTCCCGGCATTTCAATACATCCCGTGCGTTTCCTTCACGTGCGCGAGCGACACGCGCCCGCGCAGCACGCGGTAGACCCATGTCGTGTATGCGAGCACGATCGGCAGCAGCACGAGCGTCACGAGGAGCATCAGGCCGAGCGTCGTGCGGCTCGACGAGGCGTCCCAGATCGTGAGGCTGCTGTCCGGATCGAGATCGGACGGGAGCAGGAACGGGAACAGCGCGAACCCGGCCGAGAAGATCGTGCCGGCTACTGCGATGCCGCTCGCGAGGAACGCGCCGCCGTGGCGCGCACGCCGCGCAAGCAGCGGAACCGCGATCGCCGCGACGATCGCGATCGCCGCCGCGACGAAGGCAAAAGTGCTAAATGCGCTTGTGGACAGCCAGCTGCCGCCGACGGTCACCGATTTCGCGAGAGGATTCGATGGCCCGTCGACGACGGCCGGCGCCGCGATCGAGTAGCCCCGGATGCCGAGCGCGAGGCAGACGCCGGCGAGCACGTAGCTCGCGACGAATGCCGGCGCGAGCCACGCGAGAAGCCGCGTTGCACGCGTGGCGATGAGCTCGTCCGCCTTGACGGCCGCCCACGCGGCGCCGTGCATCAGCAGCATCGTCAGCGAGACGACGCCAGAGAGCAGCGCGAACGGGCGCAGGAGTCCGATCAGCCCGCCTTCGTAGGTCATGCGCAGCGTGTCGTCGTAGCGGAACGGCACGCCGAGGAAGAGATTGCCGAACGCGACGCCGAAGATCAGCGCGGGGATCGTGCCCGATATCGCCAGCACCCAGTCCCAGCCGTTGCGCCAGCGCGCATCCTCGATCTTGTTGCGGAATCCGAAGCCTACCGGCCGCAGGATCAGCGCAAGCAGCACGAGGAACATCGCGAAGTAGAAGCCCGAGAACGCGGCCGCGTAGAGCAGCGGCCACGCGGCGAAGACCGCTCCGCCGCCGAGGATGAACCAGACCTGGTTGCCTTCCCAGACCGGCTCGACGGTCTCGAGCAGGCAGCGCCGTTCGTCGTCGCCGTGCGATAGCACGCGAAGAAGCGCAGCGACGCCGAGATCGAAGCCGTCGGTGACCGCGAAGCCGACGAGCAGCACGCCGAGCAGGAGCCACCAGACGAGGCGCAGCGTTTCGTAGTCGAGCATCGGAATCCTCCTCGCCTCACGCGCCCGCCGGCGCGCCGCGCCGCGCTGGCTCGGGCCACATGCCAAGACCGTCCGGCCCCCTTCGTGCGTAACGCAACATCAGGATCGCGTCGACGACCGCGAGCGCGGTGTAGAAGATCACGAAGCCGGAAAGACTCGTCGCGACCTGCGCGGCGGAGACCGACGAGACGCCGAGCGCCGTCGGCAGCACGCCTTCGATCGCCCACGGCTGGCGCCCGTACTCGGCGACGATCCAGCCGAGCTCGATCGCGAGCCACGGCAGCGGCAGACTCCAGAGCGCGAGCTTGAGATACCAGCGGCGCCTGTCGAGCTCGCGGCGCGACGCGAGCCAGAACGAATAGGCGAAGAGCGCGATGAAATAGAGCCCGCAGCCGACCATGATGCGGAACGCCCAGAACAGCACCGGCACGTTCGGAATCGTCGCATCGGCCGCGCGCTGGATGTCCGCCGCCGTCGCGCGCGAAGGATCTTCGAGGACGCGCTTCAAGAGCAGCGCGTAGCCGAGATCGGCCTTGTTCGCGTCGAACTCCGCGCGTGCCGCGGCATCGTTGCGGTCGGCGCGAAGGCGCTGCATCGCCGTGTACGCCTTGATGCCGTTCGCGATGCGGTGCTCGGCCTCGATCACGAGATCGTTGATGCCCGGCAGGATGCCGTCGAGCGAGCGCGTGCCGATGAGGCCCATGACCCATGGAATGTGGATCGCGAGATGCGTCTTGCGCTCGGCGACGTCAGGAAAGCCGAACGCCGTGAACGCGGCCGGCGGCGGCTCGGTGTCCCACATCGCCTCGATCGCGGCGAGCTTCATCTTCTGGTGCTCGGTGACCGTGTAGCCCGATTCGTCGCCGAGCACGACGACGCTGAGGGCCGAGGCGAGCCCGAAGCTCGCGGCGATCGTCATCGAGCGCTTCGCGAAATCGACGTTTCGCCCGCGAAGGAGATACCAGGCCGAGATCGACAACACGAACATCGCGCCGAGCACGTAGCCGGCGCTGACCGTGTGCACGAACTTCGACTGCGCGACGGGATTGAAGATGACCGCGCCGAAATCGGTGATCTCCATGCGCATCGTGTCGATGTTGAACTCGCTGCCGACCGGGTTCTGCATCCACGCGTTCGCGATCAGGATCCAGAGCGCCGAGAGGTTCGTGCCGAGCGCGAGCAGGAACGTGACGACGAGGTGCTTGATGCGCGAGAGCTTGTCCCAGCCGAAGAAGAAAAGACCGATGAACGTCGCTTCGAGGAAGAACGCCATCAGGCCTTCGATCGCGAGCGGCGTGCCGAAAACGTCGCCGACGTAGTGCGCGTAGTACGCCCAGTTCGTGCCGAACTGGAACTCCATCGTGACGCCGGTCGCGACGCCCATCGCGAAGTTGATGCCGAAGAGGACGCCCCAGAACTGCGTCATGCGCTTCCAGACTTCGCGGCCGGTCATGACGTAGACGGCTTCCATGATCGCGAGAAGCCACGAAAGCCCG
>DASZYR010000139.1:0-2460 GCA_035545255.1 Rhodanobacteraceae bacterium | reverse complement strand
TGCGCGTAGCCGCCGAGATAGAGCTTCAGCGATTTCGACTCGACGAGGTTCGGCGTCGTCGCCGGCACGCGGATCTCGCCGATCGCGATCTCGGGTTTTCCCCGCGCGTCGAGCCACGAAAGCTCGTAGGCGTTCCAGATGTCGACGCCGTGGAACGGCAGCTTCCCGTTGCCGGAATCGCCGCCGATGCCGATCGACGCGCGCTGCGGCGCGCGCGCGACCGGAAAGAGGAGGTCCGCGTCGCGACGATCGGGCGGGGCAACGCTTCGTCCGAGCAGCGAACCGCGCGGCGTGTTCATCGCCGCGCCGTGCCGCAAGCCCGGCCGCGCCGCGCGATCACGTCTCGAGAACCGGCTCGCCCGGCTCGTCTTCGAGCTTCCTCGCGGCTTCGGCGTGATGGTCCGCCGCGAGCAGCATGTAGAACGCGGGCACGACGAACAGCGTGAACAGCGTGCCGATCGAGAGGCCCGTCGTGATGACGAGACCCATGTTGAAGCGGCCCGCGGCGCCGGCGCCCGACGCGATCACGAGCGGAACGACGCCGAGCACCATCGCCGCCGTCGTCATCAGGATCGGACGAAGCCGCGTAGCCGCGGCGTGCTCGATCGCCTCGCGCTTGGACATTCCCGCGCGCTGCGAGTCGTTCGCGAACTGCACGATCAGGATGCCGTGCTTGGAGATGAGGCCCATCAGCGTGACGAGCCCGACCTGCGTGTAGATGTTGAGCGAGGTGTTCCAGCCGAAGTTGAGCGCGCCCATGCCGACGAAGCCCGGCAACAGGTTGATGAAAACGAGAGCGCCGAACAGCGCCATCGGCACCGAGACGAGGATCACGACCGGATCGCGCAGGCTGTTGAACTGCGCCGCGAGCGCGAGGAACACGATGATGACCGCGAACAGCAGCGTCAGCGCGAAGCCGCCAGACTCGTGCACGAACTGGCGCGCCTGGCCGGAATAGTCGACGTTGTATCCGGCCGGCGCGGTCGAGCGGATCGTGTCGCGCACGAAGTCGATCGCGTCACCCTGCGCGACCGCGGGTACGCCCTGGAACGTGACCGAATTGAGCTGCTGGAAGCGCGTCAGCGCCTGCGGCACGACTTCATGCTTGATCGTCGCGACGGTCGAGGACGGAATCACCGAGCCGTCCGGCAGCCGCACGTAGTTGTCGAGCACCTGGTCGGGATTCAGGCGATCGGTCTGGAGAACCTGTGGAATCACCTTGTACGAGCGGCCCGCGATCGAGAAGTAGTTGACGTAGCCGCCGCCGAGCGCGGCGCCGAGCGAAGCGCCGATGTCCTGCTGCGTGAGGCCGAGCGAAGCGACCATATCGCGGTCGACCTCGACCGTCGCCTGCGGCTTGTCGATCTTGAGGTTCGTGTCGATGAAGAAGAACATGCCGCTCTTCTGGAGCTTGTCGAGCACGTTCTTCGAGACCTCGTAGAGATTCTCGAACGGCTCGGTCGTCGACATCACGACCTCGACCGGCATGCCGGTCGCGCCCGGCAGCGGCGGGAACTGGAACGCAACCGTGTTCGCGGCGGCCATCGCGCCCCATTTCTTCTGCAATTCTTCCTGCAGCACGTGCGCGCTCTTCGTGCGCTCGGACCACGGTTTGAAGAGAACGCCGGTCAGAAGCGAGTTCGGACCCGAGAAGCCGGTGAACTGGAAGACGAGCTCGGTTTCCGGCAGCGTCTTGGCGATCTTGAAAGCCTGGTCCATCAGGCTCGACGTCTGCGCGGGTGCCGCGTTCGGCGCCGCGAGCGACATGCCGACGACGATGCCCTGATCCTCTTCCGGAGCGAGCTCGGACTTCGAGTTCATGAAGAGGTACACGGTGCCGCCGAGCAGCATCAAACCCATGACGACCGGGACGACGTAGGTCTCGAGCGTCGAATGGATACGCCGCTCGTAGGCGCCGTGGAGCCGCTCGAACTGGCGGTCGATGAAGCGCGCGAAGCGCCCGCTTTCCTGATCCTTGCGGAAGAAACGCGAGCAGAGCATCGGCGACAGCGTCAGCGCGATGATCGCCGAGACCGTCACCGCGCCGGCGAGCGTGAACGCGAACTCGGTGAAGAGCGCGCCGGTCAATCCGCCCTGGAAGCCGATCGGCACGTACACGGCGATCAGCACGGCCGTCATCGCGAGGATCGGCCCGCCGAGCTCGCGCGCGGCGATGCGCGCCGCCTCGAACGGGGTCTTGCCTTCTTCCTTCATGTGCCGGTCGACGTTCTCGACGACGATGATCGCGTCGTCGACGACGAGGCCGATCGCGAGCACGAGCGCGAGCAGCGTGATCAGGTTGATCGAATAGCCGAGCGCGAGCATCACGAAGAACGTGCCGATCAGCGACAGCGGCATCGCGATGACCGGGATGATCACCGCGCGGAAACTGCCGAGGAACAGGAAGATCACGATCGTGACGATGACGAGCGCTTCGATGAGCGTCTTGACGACTTCCTT
>DASZYR010000138.1:0-14941 GCA_035545255.1 Rhodanobacteraceae bacterium | reverse complement strand
GCGGACCATCAGCGTCAGCACCTGCGTGCCGGCGATGCCGCCCATGCTCGCGACGATCGGCATCAGCACGGCGACCGCGACGACTTTCGCGATCACGGTCTCGAAGTTGCCGATGACCCACGAGGCGAGGAACGCGGTCAGGAGATTGATGCCGAGCCAGACCGCGCGCCGTCGCGCCGCGCGCGGCACCGGCGAGAAGAGGTCTTCGTCCTCGTCCAGACCGGCCGCGCCCATCGCGCGGTGCTCGGCCTGCTCGCGGATGATGTCGATGACGTCGTCGACCGTGATGCGGCCGAGCAGCACGTTGTTGTCGTCGACGACCGGCGCCGACACCCAATCGTGATCGGCGAACTGCTGCGCGACTTCGGCGACCGGCGTGTGCGCATTGATCGCGGGCTGCTCGATGTCCATGAGCTGGTTCACCGGCCGCGCCGGATCGGCGATCAGGAGCTGCGCGAACGGAATGCGCCCCTGGTACTGCCGGCGCCGGTTGACGACGTAAAGATGATGCGACTGCTCCGGCAGCTCGCCGCGCTGGCGCAGGTAGCGCAACACGACGTCGACCGTCACGTCGGCGCGCACCGTCACGAGGTCGGGATTCAGCAGGCGGCCCGCCGTGTCCTCCTCGTACGTCAGCATGTGCTCGAGGCGCTCGCGATCCTCGCGCTCCATCGACTTCAGGACTTCATCGGCGACCGCGTCGGGCAGGTCGCCCATGAGCTCGGCGAGATCGTCGATGTCGAGCGTGTCGGCCGCGGCGACGATCTCGTCCGGGTCCATCTCCTTCAGGAGGTCTTCGCGGACGTCGTCGCCGACGTGGACGAGGATCTCGCCGTCGTCCGCGGGATCGGTCAGGCCCCAGACGATCGCGCGCTGGTCGGGCGGCAGCGATTCGAGCAGGTTGCCGATCTCGGCCGGCGCGAGCGTGTTGACGAGCCGCTTGACGGCGCCGAGCCGGCCCGAGCCGATCGCCTCGGCGAGGAGGCGCAGCTGGCGCGCGGTCTTTTCGGGACGGGTCGTGTCGGCCACGGTGCTCGATGCGTCAGGGCGTGATCGCAGGTCCGACCACGCACGCATCGTAACCGTTCAGCCGCTCGCAGCGCGCGTTTGGTGCGCCGCGCAGGAATGCATCCTTCCAGGCGTCGCCGACGACGTAGAGATCGTCCGCCGACCACGCGCCTTCGCGAAGCTCTTTTCCGAGCGATTCGCGATAGCGCCCGGTGGCGCGCATGTCCCAGCGCGCGAGATAACCGGTGTTGACCGTAAGGCCATTGCGCGCTGCGAGCAGGACGAACGGCAGATAGGGCCCGGTCGCGTCCGCCGGCGGCAACAGCGTCAGGTGATCGCGTCCGGCGGCAAGCTCGCTCCAGCGCGGATCGTCGAGCAGCGTTCCGGCCGGTGCGTCGTCCGCCGTCAGGCGCAGACGTGCGATGCGCGCGTGCGCGTCGGAAAAATCCGCGATCTGCACGCAAAGGACGATGGCGAGGACCATCGCTGCACCGGTTGCGCCAAGCCGGTTCGCCGTCCGCACGACGATCCACAGCACGATCGCGTAATACGGTACCCAGACGAAGCGCCCGGAAGAGCGGAAGAGACCGAGCACCGGCCCGCGGATCGGCGCATCGAGCAGCACGTGCGGACCGATCGCGACGACGCTGCCGACCGCGAACACGAAGAGCGCGATCGCGACGAGAGCAAGCGGGATGCTCGCGCGGCCGATGCCGCCGCGAAATCGGCTCAGGGCGAGATCGACGAGCACGCAGACGCCCAGCGCGATCATGCCGAGACCGAGATAGGCGAACCCCTCGTACTGACCCGCGAGGATGGGAATGTCCGGCAGCCAGCGCGAGAAATGCATCGGATCGACGAGGGAAAGGAGGTTCATCGAATACTTTCCGTAGGCGACCCCGCCCGCGCCGTCCCGCGCGGGGATGATCATGGAGCCGCTGGCCCACCAGGCGAGGAAGCTGATCGCGACCGATCCCGCGAACGCCGCCAGTGCGTCGCGCGGCGCAAGGTCGGCGTCGATGCGCGCGCTTTTGCACCAGGACGCGGCCTGGATCGCGAGCGTCATCGCGGCAAGGTACGGGTGAACCAGCGCGGCGATCGCCGCGAGCAGCCACCACGGCAGCGCTTGCGCCGGGACGCTCCGCGGGCATCGCTCGCGGAAATAGAGCGCGAGTGCCGCCAGCACGAGCCAGTGCGCCGTCAGCGTGTCGTGGCCGATGCGGCTGATCAGGACCGGCGCGAACACGAACAGCGCCGACGCGCTCAACACGATCGCGGGCTCGCGCCGGAATCGCGCGACCAGCAACGCGGCGAATCCGCCTTGCAGGACGCAGCTCGCAGAGAGCCAGAGCCCGATGTACTGGAACGGCTCGGGCAGCCACGACGCGAACGGCTTCAGCGCGAGGGCGAGCAGCGGCAGCGAATCGGTGTAGACGATCGAGGTGCCGACCGGATACCAGATCTCCGGCATCAGCCCCGGCGGCCAGTGCCACGGCGCATGGCGGAACATGGCCCAGCCGCTGTAATGCTGCGCCCAGTCCTCATGGAGGAGCCAGCCGATCGATGCCGGATCGATCAGCGCCGATCCCAGCGTGCGCGCGAAGAACATCGCACCGCAGGCGAGGCCGATCGCGAACGCGAGACCGTCGCCGGTCTTGCCGCGCCGGAACGCGACGACGCCGAGCGTCGCAAGGGCGAAAGCGCCGAGGACGACGAGAATCCGGTCGTCGCGCAGCGCGGCGAGTTGAGTCGCGTTCCGCGCGGCGACGCCGGCGAGAACGTGCAGCGCGTCGGCGAGGAGGACTGCGCAGACCAGCGCATACGTCGCCGGTCCGGCCGAGCGCGCGGTCGCGAGGCGCGCCATCGTGCCGTCGCGAGGTCCGGCCGTCCGGTTCCGGGGAGGATGAAGGTCGGTATCGGCGTCCATTCCGTGTCTCTGGCATCATCCCGCCGGCAGCGTGGTGCTGGGAGTGCGGGGCCATGGCTTGTCTCTTAGGATGACAGCAATTCTTGCCATACCGTCTGTGCACTCCGCGAAAGTGCGGCCACGATGGACGATCGCCGGGGGTTGACACCGTGCGCCTGAATGCACGATGGCAAGAGGACAAGACGCTTCTCGTGATCGGAATCGTCGCAGCGCTGGCGATCGCGATGGCGCTTGCGAAATTGTTCGTGTGGGCGAGGATCCATCCGGTCAGCTTCGACGGCGCGATGAACCTGGAAGTTGCACGGTCGCTGGCCGAAGGTCACGGCTACCAGCGCCTGTACGACGGCCGGAGCGGCTTCTCGCACGAGATCCAGTCGCGCGCGCCGCTCATCCTGCCGGCCGCTGGCGTGTTCGCGGCGTTCGGCGTCGGCGTGTGGCAGTCGCAGCTGACGAATCTCGACTACGCCATCGCGCTCGCGTTTCTGGTGTTCGTGCTCGTGCAGCGCTGGACGTCCTCGCTCTGGGGGCTCGTCGCCGCGGCGTTGTGCCTGTGGACGCCGGGCCTGCGCGAGATCGGGATGAACGGCTACGGCGAGGTGCCGGCGCTGGTCTGGTGGCTTGCCGCGCTGCTCGTGCTCTGCCGCGCCGACGACGCGCGCGCCGGTGCCTGGCGCGTGTTCGGTGCCGGCGTGCTGGTCGGCATGGCGATCCTGACGAAGACCGTGCTGGCGATCGGGCTCGTCGCAATCGTGCCCGCGCTCGTCGCGACGACGGCGGCGCGCGAGTCGCGCCGGAGGTCGCTCGCGTTCGCTCTGATCGCGTTTGCCGCGGGCGTGCTGCTGCCGGCCGCGCTGTACGAGATTGCGCACGTTGCCGCGATCGGCGACGTGCATCGCTGGCGTGCCTGGCTCGACGACGAGGTTCATGCGATCCGCATGCAGGCCGGCACGGAGAAGGGCTTCCACGACACGCTCGGCATCGGCACGAAGCTTCTCGTCCATTCGCGCGTGCTCGCGGACAACACCGGACTTCCGCTGCCGCTCGTGCCGCTCTGGCTCGCCGCGCCGTTCGTGCTCGCGATGCTCGGCCGGCGCTGGCTCGCATCCGCGCATGCGCGCGCGGCGGCGGCAGCGCTCGCGCTTTTCGCGGCGATCTACTTCCTCTGGTGGCTCGGCTTCACGCCGACCGAGAAGGCGTGGTACCGGCGCATCTTCAACGGCGTGCTCGCGATCGAGATCCTGCTCGCGATGATGCTGGCGGCCGGCGCATGGCGACGACGCGCGGTGCCGCTGTCGCGTGGCGCGATCGTCGCGGCGATCGCGGCGATCGCGCTCCAGGCGCCGTTGCTCTGGAGCGCGAGGCATGTCCTGCACGCATCGGATTTCGCGTCGCGACGGCAGGTCCGCTCCGATCTCGCGCTGCTTGCCGAGGTTTCCCGCAACGCGCGCGTCTTCGGCGCGGGCTGGTATTCGGCGCCGGTTCTCGCGCTCTATTCGGGGCGGAACTTCGGCAACGTCACGACGACGACGCCGGCCGAGCTCGCCGCGTCATCGCCGGTCTATCTTGCGCTCGACGCACCGGCCATGGCGGCCGATGCCGCCGGCTACTGGCTCGCGCGCTACGCGAACCGTGACGTCGGACGCTCGGACACGCTGCGTCTCGTCGAGCTCGACGCGCGATCGCTTCGCGATCCGTTCGACGGCGTGACGGTCGACGAGCACGCGCTCAGGGAGCGGGTCGATTTTCACGAAAGCGACTACCCCTACCTGTTCGGATTCCAGAACCGCGAAGGCGACGGCTGGCGCTGGGCCGCGGCGGACGCGGAAATCCTGCTGCGGTACGAGGGCGAGCCGGAGTTCGCGATCGACGTCTACCTGCCTTCGCTGGAACGCTATCGCTTCGAGCACGGCGTCGGCGTCGCGGTGTCGATCGGCGATTGCAGGCTCGGCGCGTTCCGTCAGGACGAAAGCGCGCGGCGGGTCTGGAAGCTCGCCACCCACGATTGTGCCCTGCAGAAGGGCAGCACGGTCGCCGTGCGTCTCGTCAGCGACAACGTCCTCGATTCGCGCGACGGCCGCCAGCTCGCCTACATCGTGCATGCGCTCGGCTTCGTCGATTCGCCGGCGGACGCGAGCGCCGCGGCGAGTCAGCGCTGAAGGCGCATGCGGACGCGCCGCGCGAGATAGCGCAGCCGTCCGACCGGCCCGGCCTGCACGGCGGATTTCGCCTGATCGAGCTCGGACGAAAGCCGCGCGATGTCGCGATAGAGCCGCTGGTTGTGCTGATCGCGCCGCGAAAGCAGGATGCGCAGCTCCTCGATGTCGCGCTCTTCGAGCGTCATGCCGGCGCGAAACCGATCGGGCAGGGGACGGTCGACGTAGATCGTCGAATGCGTGCCGGCAAGCTCGTCTTCCGGACGCTCGCGCGTGTAGAAATAGAGCGCGATCGACTTGCGCGAACGGGAATTGCCGCCCGGCGCATCGGCGATGCGCGTGAAGCCGTGCCAGCTCGTTTCGGTCGTCTCGAAGATCACGCAGCGGTTGTAGAGCGGCGTGATCAGCGTGATGCGATCGTCGTCGCGGCGCGGATCGGAGTGGAGCTCCAGCGAGCCGCCCCAGTCGTCGCTCCATTCGCGGTTGAAATAGACGATGAGATTGAGCCGGCGATGCCACTGCTCGACCGGATGGCGGTTGAAATCGACGTGGGCGTCGAGATCCTGTCCGCTGCGGTTCTCATGCGTGCCGCCCCCGAAGTACCACGGATCGTGGAGCAGGTCGTCGATGCCGGTGATGCGCCCGACGAGATCGAGCAGCGGTTTCGAGCGCACGAGATCGTCGAGCTCGGCATAGGCAGGCCCGAGATCGCGGATCTTCTCGACCGTCGATTTTTGGCCGGGCTCGCCGTTCTCGTTGCGCGCGTTGCCGCGCTCGAACGCCGGGAACTCGGCGATCAGCCGGGATGCGTAATCGGGCGCGAAGAAATCGTCGATGACGACGTGGCGGAACGGCTCGCGGCGCGCGAACGCCGCGGCGTATTCGCGCGCGCGGCCGCTGACGTGCGCGGAAATCGCGGAAAGTTCCAGGGTCTCGCTCATGGGGTCCGGGCCTGCACGGGCGGAATTCGAGTGCGCCGGGCGCGTCGAGTTCCGCGGCGCAAGTATCGCAGAGGGCGAAGACGGCGGGCTATGCCGAAGCCGTAGGCGGCGCTTGCGCCTATGAGCATGCCTTCATGCGCTCGATCACGTGCAGTATCCCTTCGCGCGTCGTCGCGCGCAGCAGCAGCTTCGCGTGATCGAGAAGCGCCGCGCGGTTGCATGCGTTGATCGCTTCGCGCACTTCCAGCAGCAGGCCGGGATGCATGCTGAACTCGGTCAGGCCGAGCGCGACCAGGAGCGGCGCATAGCGCGTGTCGCCGGCCATCTCTCCGCAGAGCGACACGCGCTTCCCGGCGCGAGCGGCCGTTGCGATCGTCTGCGCGAGCAGCTTCAGCACCGCCGGATGCAGCGGATCGTAGAGATGGGCCAGATGATCGTTGTTGCGGTCGACGGCGAGCGTGTACTGCACGAGATCGTTCGTGCCGATCGCGATGAAGTCGAGCTTCCTGATCATGTTCGGCAGCGCGATCGCCGCGGCCGGAACCTCGATCATCGCGCCGAGCTCGACGTTCTCGGCGATCTCGTAGCCGGCCGAGTGCAGGTCGCGGGTGCACTCGTCGAGCAGGTGGCGCACGCTTGCCACTTCCTCGGCGGTCGCGATCATCGGCACGAGCACGCGCACGGTGCCGTATGCCGAGGCGCGCAGGATCGCGCGAAGCTGGACGATCATCAGCTGCGGATGGCGCAGCGAAAGGCGCACTCCGCGCACGCCGAGCGCGGGATTGTCCTCGTCGTCGAGCACGAGTCCGCTCGCGTCGGCCTTGTCGGCGCCGAGATCGAGCGTGCGGATCGTCACCGGCAACCCGCCCATGCCGAGCACGAGATCGCGATAGGCGAGAAACTGCTCCTCTTCGCCCGGCACTTCCCTGCGCTGCAGGAACAGGAACTCGGTGCGGTAGAGGCCGATGCCGGCAGCGCCGCAGGCGCGCGCCTGGGCGATGTCGGCGGGCAGCTCGGCGTTCGCGAGGAGCCGGATCGCGGTGCCGTCGCGCGTGCGCGTCTCGGCGTCGCGCAGGAGCGCGAGCTGCTTGCCGCGCTGGACCGCCTCGCGCTGCCATTGCCGGTAGCGCGCGATGTCCTGCGCAGTCGGATGGACGACGACTTCGCCGTGCTCGCCGTCGATCAGGACGAGATCGTCGTCCTGGATGTGCGAGAGCGCATCGTGCGCGGCGACGATCATCGGCAGACGCAGCGAGCGCGCGAGGATCGCGCTGTGCGAGAGCGGGCTTCCCGACGCGAGCACGACGCCGAGCACGCCATGCTCGGCGAGCGGCACGAGCTCGGATGGTGCGACCGTGTCGCTGACGAGGATCTCGCCAACGCGCGCGGCGAGCTTGCGCTCCTCGACGCTCGACTCGCGCATCAATGCGGCCTGCACGCGGCCGATGACGTGGTCGATGTCTTCCTTGCGGCTGCGCAGGTACGGGTCGTCCATCGCCTCGAACACCGCGACGAGGCGGTCGCGCTGCATCTTGAGCGCGGCGCTCGCGCGATAGTGGCCGACGCGGACGAGATCGATGAGGCCCGCGTTGAGCTCGCGGTCGGCGAGGATCAGGCTGTGGACGTCGATGAAATCGCCGACTTCGCTTGCGAGCATGCCTTGCAGCTTTTCGCGCAATGCCGCGAGCTCGGCGCGTGCGAGATCGACCGCCCGGCCGAGTCGCGCGACTTCGGCATCGACCTCGGTGGCAGCAAGCGGCCGCTCGTCGACGAGGTAGCGGCTCGGCTGCTCGAGCCGAGCGCGGCCGAGCGCCATTCCCCGTGCGGCCCCGTTGCCCGTGACTATGAATCGCACGCCGCTTCCTCGCTCCGCCGGATGCTTCCCGCATCCTTAGTTGATGTTGTTCGCCTTTCGAACAGTCGAATAGGGTGGGCTTCAGCCCACCGGCCACGACGATGGGCCAAGGCCCACCCTATGATGCTCGATACGCGAAGTCTCCTCTCCCGCTTGCGGGGAGGGTCCATCCTATTGCCCTTCGTCGAACTTGCGCTCGAAGAGATCGACCATCGCCGCCATCGCGGCTTCCTCGTCGGGTCCGTCGGCGCGCAGCCGAAGCTCGGCGCCGAGCCCGGCGGCCAGCATCATGACACCCATGATGCTCTTCGCGTTGATCTCCTTGCCGCGGTAGGCGATCGAGGTGGCCGCCTGGAAGCCGTGCAGCGCCTGCACGAGCTTGGCCGAAGCGCGCGCGTGCAGGCCGAGGCGGTTCGTGATCGTGATGTCCTTTTCGAGCATGCGGGCCGGATTGCGAGGAGGGAATCGGGAATGGGGAATGCGGATGCGCCGTTGTGCGCTTTTCCCATTCTCCATTCCCAATTCCCCATTCCCCTTCATGGCACGTCGACGAAGATTCCTCCTCTTCCTCCGCTCGCCGCCGTCTGCGCGAGATCGTCCAGCGACTGCTCGGGATAGTTGAGGACCCGGAGCAGCATCGGCAGGTTCAGGCCCGACACGCAGTGCATGTGCACGCCGAGCTGCGGCAGACGGTTCGCGACGTTGCACGGCGTCGCGCCGTAGAGATCGGACAGCACCAGCACGCCGTCGCCGCCGTCGAGCTCGCGCGCATGCGCCGCCGCGGCGCGCAAGGTCTGCTCGGGATCGGCGTTCGCCGGCACTTCCTGCACTTCGACCGGCAGCGGCAGGCGGCCGAGCACGTGCCTTGCCGCCGAGACGAGCGCGGCGCCCATCGATTCGTGCGTGAGGAGGAGGACGCCGACGCTCATGGCTGCAACGCGGCGAATGGGGAATCGGGAATGGGGAATGGAAGCGTCGGCATCGATGCGACAACCGCCACGCGAACGGCGCGCACGCGATTCCCGATTCCCGATTTCCCATTCCCGGCTTTCATTCCAGTTCCCTGTGATAACTCAGCACCTGCCGGTGCGTCGCCCGGAAATGCTCGGCCAGCCGCTCGGCAAGATACACCGAGCGATGCCGGCCGCCCGTGCAGCCGATGCAGATCGTGACGTAGCTGCGGCCTTCGGCTTCGAAGCGCGGCAGCCACGTGTCGAGGAAACGCGTGAGGTCGTCGCGGAACGCCGTGACGTCGGATTTCGCCTCCAGCCATTCGCGCACCGGGGCGTCCTTGCCCGACAAGGGGCGAAGGCGCGATTCCCAGTGCGGATTGGGCAGGCAACGCGCGTCGAACACGAAATCGGCGTCGGTCGGCACGCCGCGACGGTACGCGAACGATTCGAACAGGAGCGTGAGGCCCCCGGCCGCGAGTCCCATCTCGGTGATGACGATGCGGCGCAGCTGGTGCACGTTGAGATCGCTGGTGTCGATCACGCGGTCTGCGATCGACAGCATCGGACGCAGCAGGCGGCGTTCTGTCGCGATCGCCTCGGCGAGGCCGAGGCCTTCGGTCGAGAGCGGGTGGCGCCGGCGCGTTTCCGAGTAGCGCTTGATCAGGACGTCGTCGCGCGTCTCGAGAAAAACGAGCCGGTAAGCGATCTCCGATTGCGCAAGCTCGGCGAGGATCGCCGGCAGGCGGCCGAGGTTCTCGGCGCGGTTGCGCACGTCGACGCCGACGGCGAGTTTGTGATGGAGTCCCGCCGCGCCTTGCGAGATCGCCTGCACGAACGCCGGCATCAGCGCGGCGGGCAGGTTGTCCACGCAGTAGTAGCCGAGATCCTCGAGCGTGCGCAGCGCAACCGTCTTGCCCGAGCCGGAAAGGCCGGTGACGACGATGAGCTCCGCCGGCGTCGATGCCGCGGGCGTGGCGGAAGAGGTCTCGTTCTCTACCATGGAGGCAGGCGGCGCAGCTGGTGCGCCTGGCGGTCGATGAAGGTCTGCGCGGGATCGAATCCCTTCGTCTTCAGCATATGGCTGCGCACGGCGGCTTCCGCAAGGACCGCGATGTTGCGGCCGGGCGCGACCGGGATCGTGATGCACGGGATCTGCACGTCGAGCACCTCGCGGTAGCCGACGTCGCCGGTGAGGCGCGCCATGCCATCGCCGCCCGCGTCGAGCTTCTGCGGCTTGAGGTGCACGATGAGTCGCAGGTATTTGGACGGCTTGACGGCCGTCTGGCCGAACATCTCGCGCACGTTGAGCACGCCGAGGCCGCGCACTTCGAGCAGATCGCGCAGCATCTCCGGGCAGTTGCCGTCGATGACGTCGGGCGCGATCAGCGTGAACTCGGGCGCGTCGTCGGCGACGAGACGGTGTCCGCGCGTGATCAGCTCGAGCGCGAGCTCGCTCTTGCCGGTTCCGCTCTCGCCGGTGATGAGGACGCCGATGGAATAGACCTCCATCAGCACGCCGTGCAGCGTCACCTGCCGCGCGAGCTCGCGCGCGAGGTGGTACTGCAGGTAGGTCAGGAGCTCGTGGCCGCGCTTGGGGCTGATCCAGAGCGGCGTCTGCGATTCTTCGGCCGCCTGGCGCAAGTCGGCCGGAATCGTCTGGTCCTTCGTGACGAGCAGCGCGGTCGGCCGGTACGCGATGATCTTCGCGACCGTCTCCCACCGCTGGCGCGAATCGAGGCTGTCGAGGTAGTTGAGCTCCTCGGTGCCGATGATCTGCACCTTGTTCGGATAGATGATGTTGAGGTATCCGACCAGCGAAGGGCGCCGCGACTGAGCGCCGCCCGGCTCGAACAGCCGGCTCTCGCCGCGCATGCCGGCGACCCAGCGCAGCGCCAGGCGCTCGCTGACGGCATCGAAGAGCTGGCGGGCGGAAAGCCTTTCCATTCGATCGGGCCGCGTCGGAAGACGTTCAGACTGCCATAGTGTAAGGATCGCGAGGACGTCTTGCGTCGTGGCGGCGCTAGTGCCGCGACCTGGCCTTGCGCAGATCGTCGCGCAGAGTGGCGGCGTCCGGCGCTGCGCGCAGCCGGATCGTGAGATCGGCGTCGGAGAAGAGCTCGGCGAGCTCGGCGAGGAGCTTCAGATGCTGGTCCGTGAAATGCGCGGGCACGATCAGCGCCGCGACGAGATCGACCGGCTGGCGGTCGTCCGCGCCGAAATCGATCGGGCGCGCGAGGCGCACGAATGCCGCGCGGGCTTCGGCGACCGACGTGCTGCGGCCGTGCGGGATCGCGACGCCGTGGCCGAGGCCGGTCGAGCCGAGCCGCTCGCGCGCTTCGAGCGCCGCCTGGACGGTGCGGATGCCGTCGCGATCGCCATCGGCCAGGAGCTCGGCAAGCTCCCCGATCAGCGTTTCCTTGTCGTTCGCGATGACGTCGGTCCGCACCCGCTCGAGCGGCAGCAGGTCGAGAAATGGCATGAGCGGATGGGGCTCTCCGGCGCCGGATCGCGGCGGGGCGCCCATGGTACCGGCGTTTGCGGCGCGTGGGGCAAGCATCGCGGCGAAGCGCCGCAAGCCCTCGTCGTCCCCGCCTTCGCGGGAACGACGACCTTCAGCCGGTTGCGGGAATCACTCGTATCTTGCGGCGCGCACCGTCTGTGCGTGGTGATCGGTCAGTTTTTCCTTGTGCTTGCGGACCTGCTTGTCGATCTTGTCGACGAGCGTGTCGATCGCCGCGTACATGTCGGGCGCGGTCGCATTGGCGTGCAGCGTGCGGCCGGCCTTCTTGCCCGAGAACTGCATCGTCGCCTCGGCCTTGTGCAGCACTTTCTCGATGCCGAGGACGATGGTGAGCTCATGCAGATGGTCGAAGTGGCGCGTGACCCGATCGAACTTGCCCATCGCGTAATCGCGCAGAGCGGGGGTGACGTCGACCTGGTGACCCTGGATCGTGATCTGCATGACGAACTCCTCATGTGGAACGTCCGGAAGCGCCGGACGCGGACTCTGTCGGCCAGCCCGGCATCGCGGATGTCGCGGCGGCCCTTTCCTCATCCGGGATTCGATCGCCGAAGCGGACAGGCCGATGCGCGCGGCACCGGTGGCGCGGGCCATGAACGGATTTCAGCGGTCGGGCACCTCCTTGCGTCTGGCGGGCAAGACGGGTCGCATCGCCGCGCCGCCCTCTCTCGTTGAGACATCGCAGCTCCGCCGCGGTTCCTCGGGAGGCGTGCAGCGCGACGAGCGCGCAGGAACGGGAAGACTGCGCATGCCGATGCCTCAGCCGAGACGGCTGCGATCGTTCGACGAAGGAATGTTCATGGCCTCGCGGTATTTCGCGACCGTGCGGCGCGCGACGCTGATGCCGCGCTTGTTGAGCTCGGCCGCGAGCGCCTGATCGGACATCGGACGCGCGGGCTGCTCCTCGCCGATGAGCTTCTTGATCATCGCCTGGATCGCGGTTGCCGACGCGGCGCCGCCGTCGACGGTCGAGACGCCGCTCGAGAAGAAATATTTGAACTCGTACGTCCCGCGCGGCGTGTGCAGGAACTTGCGCGTCGTGACGCGGCTGACGGTCGATTCGTGCATGCCGATCTCCTCGGCGACGTCCTTCAGGACGAGCGGGCGCATCGCCTCGGCGCCGAACTCGAGGAACGCTTCCTGAGCGCGGATGATCGAGGTCGCGACCTTCAGCATCGTCTCGGCGCGCGTCTTGAGGCTCTTGATCAGCCAGCGCGCTTCCTGGAGCTGGCCGCGCAGGTACGAAGCGTCCTCGCGGCGCGCTTTCGCGATCAGGCTCGCATAGTGCTCGTTGATGCCGAGCCGCGGCTGGCATCCCGGAGCGAGCGCGACCTGCCAGCGCCCGTTGACCTTGCGCGCGTAGGCATCGGGCGCGACGTATTCGGCGGTCGCGCTCGAGTAGCCGACGCCGGGCTTCGGAGCCAGCGAGCGGATCAGCGCGAGCGCCGATTCGAAATCGGTTTCGCTCGCATGCACCCGCTGGCACAGGCGCGCCCTGTCCTGCCGGGCGAGCGCTTCGAGGTGCTCGTCGACGAGCTTGCGCGCGAGCGCCATGCCGGGCGTCTCGGGATCGAGCGCTTCGAGCTGCACCGCGAGGCAGTCCTTGAGCGAGCGGCTGGCGACGCCGACCGGATCGAAGCGCTGCAGGCGATGCCGCACGGCTTCGATCTCGTCCGTCGTGACCGCGCAGAGCGGGGCGAGGCTGGCCTGGATCGCCTCGTTGGTCTCGGCAAGGTAGCCGTCGTCGTCGACGGCCTCGATCAGCGCGGCCGCGATCGCGCGGTCGCGCGAGGACATCGGCGTGAGGTTGAGCTGCCAGAGAAGGTGGTCGCGCAGGTCCTCGACTTCGGCGTCCTGGGGCTCGAGGCCGTCCTCGTCGAGCGGCGTGCCGCGATGGTCGCTGCGCTCGAGCTCGAGGTCGAGCGGGCCGTCGTCGCTGTCCGAGGCGCTTTCGCTGCCCGTTTCGGCGTTGTCCGCGGGCGCCTCGGCACCGTCCATCGGATCGAGCTCGCCGTCGTCGCTGCCGTCTTCGTTGCGCTCGGCTTCGAGTTCGAGCAGCGGATTCGACTCGATCGCGGCGTTGAGCTCGAGCTCGAGCTCCATGCTGGACAGCTGCAGCAGCCGGATCGCCTGCTGCAATTGCGGCGTCAGCGCGAGCTGCTGATTGAGTCGTATCTGTCGCGCGGGTTTCATGCCCGAATCGTGCCAACCCCCAAGTCAGCCCCATCGTAGCGCCAAAAGAACCGTTCGGGGCAGGCTTGACGTCACGTTCGGGAGGGCGGACGCTGACGGGATTGGGCCCGCTGTTCGCCTCTCCGCAAAGCGAGAGAGGTCGCCGCGCGTTGGCGCGGCGGGTGAGGGCGCCTTTCGGGACGTCGAACCGGCTTGCCCTCACGCCGACCCTCTCCCGCAAGCGGGAGAGGGGGAAAAGCAGACGCTCACATCCGGAATTCGCGGCCGAGATAGACCTCGCGTACCTGCTCGTTCGCGAGGATCTCGGCCGGCGCGCCCTGCGCCAGCACCGCGCCCTCGCTCATGATGTACGCGCGCTCGCAGATGCCGAGCGTCTCGCGCACGTTGTGGTCGGTGATGAGGATGCCGATCCCGCGCGACTTCAGCTGCAGCACGATGCGCTGGATGTCGACGACCGAGATCGGGTCGATGCCGGCGAACGGCTCGTCGAGCAGCATGAAGCGCGGCTTGGCCGCGAGTGCGCGCGCGATCTCGACGCGGCGCCGCTCGCCGCCGGAGAGGCTGACGCCCTTCTGCTCGGCGATGTGGCCGATCTGGAGCTCGTCGAGGAGCGTTTCCAGCTCGGCCGAGCGCGCGCCGGCGTCGAGATCGTCGCGGAGCTCGAGGATCGCGAGGATGTTGTCGGCGACGCTGAGCCTGCGGAACACCGACGGCTCCTGCGGCAGGTAGCCGACGCCGAGCCGGGCCCGCGCGTGCATCGGGAGTTCCGTGACGTCGACGTCGTCGATGAGGATCGTTCCGGCGTCGGCCGGTATGAGGCCGACGACCATGTAGAAGCAGGTCGTCTTGCCCGCGCCGTTCGGTCCCAAGAGGCCGACGATCTCGCCTTCGTCCAGCGTGAAATCGAAGCCGCGCACGACGGCGCGGCCGCGAAAGCCCTTCTGCAATCCTTCGGCGCAGAGCATCAGTGCTGGTCGGTCGAGGCCGGCTTCGGTTCCGGGGCGGGTTTCGTCGCGTCCGGCTTGGCGGGCGCCGTCGGGGTTCCCTTGTTCTTCGGCGCGATGACCATCTGCACGCGCTGCGACGGGCCGCTCTTGTCGCCCGATTCCATCTCGCCGGTGTTCGTGTTGTACGTCATGTACGCGCCCTTGAACTGGCCGCGGCCCGGCTGCACGACGACGACGTTGCCGGTCAGGACGGCGACGCTCGTGTCCGCGTTGTAATCGATCTTGTCGCTGGTCGCGGTGAAGAGCCCGCCCGAGTCCTGCTGCTGCTCGAGATGCGCCTGCCGGGTCTTGCCGATCATGACGACACGCTGCACGTCGCCCGAGATGTCGCGTCCTTGCGCGTCCCTGGCGTTCGCGGCGTGCTGATAGATCGTCGCCTCGTC
>DASZYR010000137.1:0-1991 GCA_035545255.1 Rhodanobacteraceae bacterium | reverse complement strand
GCAGCTCGACGCGCTTTGCGCCGCGCCAGAGCTCGCGCGCGGAGCGCACGAAGCGGAATTCGCCGAAAGCCTGGATTTGCGATGCCATGCCGGAAAGGTTAGCGCGCGTGCATCCGGTCCGCGAGCCGCGTTCGCCTCCGGAACGTTCCGTTCAGCGACGGCTCGCGACGCGGCATGTCCAACTTCTGCGTGACAGGGCGTTGTACGAAGCGTCCACTCGGCAGGAGCCACGTCATGCGCCGTATCGTCCGTTCGTGCCTCTTCGCCCGCCGGCTGCACCGACTGGCTGCTACGGCAATCGCCGTCGCGATGCCTGCGGCGGCAAGCGCACTGACCTGGCCCGGTCCCGCGCCGTGCAATACGACCTTGCAGGATTGCATCGAGAGCGCCACGGACGGCGACATCCTGGAGGTCGCGACCGATAGCCCGATCGCCGAATCCGTCGAGATCTTCGCCAAGAGCCTCACGCTGCGCCCGGCCGCCGGGTTCACGCCGGTGTTCGAGGGCATGCCGTCGCTCGACGCGATCGAGGCTTTCGGAGCCGACACGCCGGTGACGGTCAGGATCGAAGGCATGACCGTGCGCGGCGGCCTCATCCGCGTCTACCAGGGCGGCAGCGGCCTGTTCCAGGCGACCATTGACGACAACGTGATCGAGGCGGACGCGCTGGACTTCAGTCTCACCGCGATCGGAGTCGGCACCTTCGGGGCGGCGCCGACCGGTCCGGTCGGCTTCTTCATCTACGGCAACGTCATCCGGTTCGATTTCCTCGGCGGCGACGACGTCTCGGCGATCGCGATCGACGATCTGCCGGGCGAGACCAGCGGCATCATCCTCGCGAACCGGGTGATCGGCGGTGGTCCCTGGAGCGTGACTCACGCGATACGCATCCGCAACGGCAGCGGCACCGCCGACTTCGACGTGAGCTACAACCGTGTCGAGGCGCCCGGCTACAACGGCGGCGTCCTGATCCAGGAGGACGATGCCGGCGGCTCGCTGACCGCGCGCGTCTTCAACAATCTCGTGACCGGCAGCCTCGACAACAACGGGCCGCAGCCGGGAGCGATCGTGCTTCGCGCCGACGCCGGAAACCTCGACGCCACCGTGCTGAACAACACGCTCGCCGGAAACACGACCGGCTTCGCCGCGCGCGTCGGCACGGGCGCCAGCCTCACCGGCGTGCTCGCGAACACGATCGTCGCCGGCAGCACGAACCGCGGCGTCCGGATCGACGCCGCCGCGCAGTTTTCGAACGAGCACAATCTCGTCTTCGGCAACGGCTCGGACGATTTCACGCCGGGGCCGGGGACGATTCTCGCCGATCCGCGCTTCGTCGGCGGCGGTGACTTCCATCCACTGCCGAGCTCGCCGGTACGCGATGCCGGCAACACGGCGCTCGTCGCGGACATCGACTACGATCTCGACGGCGCAGCGCGCGTCCTGGGAGCGGAAGTCGACATCGGCGCATTCGAGCTTTCCGACAGGATCTTCGCCGACGGCTTCGATGCCTGATTTCGCGAGTCGCCTCTGCCCTCACCTGCGCCTGCCGGCGCGACCTCTCTCGCAAGCGGGAGAGGTGACCGCCGGGATTCGAAGCGAATCGGGGGATTCCATCGAAAAAAGAACGGCCCTCGAAAGGGCCGTTCGGTCATTGCTGAATTGCGCTTGCTGAATCGCGGCGATCAGGCCACGAACAGCGCGCGCATCTTCTTCATCGCATTCGCCTCGATCTGGCGGATGCGTTCGGCCGAGACGCCGTACTCGTCGGCGAGCTCCTGCAGCGTCGCCTTTTCGCCATCGCGCAGCCAGCGGCGCTGGATGATGTCGCGCGAGCGGTCATCGAGCTTGACGAGGCCGCGATGCAACGCGTCGAGGCTCGATTCCTCTTCGGATTCCGCTTCGACGGTCGCATACGGATCGGCCGAATGGTCGATCAGGAATGCCGCCGGCGCGGGCTTCTCGTCGTCGTCCGCATCGGTCGGTGCGTCGAA
>DASZYR010000136.1:0-13877 GCA_035545255.1 Rhodanobacteraceae bacterium | reverse complement strand
CAGGGCGTTGGACGGCACTTCGCACATCATGATGACCTTCAGGTCGTGCTCGCCCTGGCGCAGGTCGTTCTTCGCCAGTACGTCGATCACCTTGCGGCCTTCCTCCAGCGTGCGCACGAACGGGATCATCACCCACACGTTGTCCAGCCCCATCGCCTCGCGCACGCGTTTGACGGCCTTGCATTCCAGGCCGAAGGATTCGGCGAAGCCGGCATCGACGTAGCGGCTGGCGCCGCGGTAGCCGATCATCGGGTTCTCCTCGTGCGGCTCGTAGCGCGCGCCGCCGATCAGGTTCGCGTACTCGTTCGACTTGAAGTCCGAAAGGCGCACGATGACCGGATTCGGCGCGAACGCGGCCGTGATCGTCGCGATGCCTTCGGCGAGGCGATCGACGTAGAAGCTCACGGGATCGCTGTAGCCGGCGAGTCGCTCGTCGATCGCGCGCTTGGTCTCGGCGTCCTGCTTGTCGTATTCGAGCAGCGCCTTCGGATGCACCGCGATGTGGCTCGCAATGATCATCTCGAGGCGCGCGAGGCCGACGCCCGCGTTCGGCAGCATCGCGAAATCGAACGCGCGCTCGGGATTCGCGACGTTCATCATGATCTTGAGCGGCGCCGGCGGCATCGCGCTCAAGTTCGCCGTGATGCGCTCGAACGCGAGCTTGCCTTCGTAGATGAAACCCGTATCGCCCTCGGCGCACGAGACCGTGACTTCGACGCCGTCAGGAATCGCGTCGAGCGCGTTGCCGGTGCCGACGACCGCAGGCACGCCGAGCTCGCGCGCGATGATCGCGGCGTGGCACGTGCGGCCGCCGCGGTTCGTCACGATCGCGGCGGCGCGCTTCATCACGGGCTCCCAGTCGGGATCGGTCATGTCGGCGATGAGCACGTCGCCCGCTTCGACGCGATTCATGTCCTTGATCGAGCGGATCACGCGCGCCTTGCCGGCGCCGATCTTCTGGCCGATCGAGCGGCCTTCGGCGAGCACCTTGCCGCGCGTCTTGAGCTGGAAGCGCTCGATCTGCGTCGCGCGCGCGCGCGACTTCACCGTTTCCGGACGCGCCTGCACGATGTAGAGCCTGCCGGTCGCGCCGTCCTTCGCCCACTCGATGTCCATCGGGCGCTTGTAGTGCTCCTCGATCACGAGCGACTGCTTGGCGAGCTCCTGCACGTCGGCGTCGGTGATGCAGAACCTCGCGCGATCGGCGGCGGGCGTGTCTTCGATGCGCACGCGCTCGCCGGGCTTGGACGAATAGACCATGCGCAGCTGCTTGGCGCCGAGCTGGCGGCGCAGGATCGCAGGCTTGCCGGCCTTCAGCGTCGGCTTGTACACATAGAACTCGTCGGGATTGACCGCGCCCTGCACGACCATCTCGCCGAGCCCGTAGCTGCCGGTGACGAACACGGCGTCGCGGAAGCCCGATTCGGTGTCGAGCGTGAACAGCACGCCCGACGCGCCGATGTCCGAGCGCACCATCAGCTGCACGCCGGCCGAGAGGAACACGTCTTCGTGCTTGAACCCCTGATGCACGCGATAGGCGATCGCGCGATCGTTGTAGAGCGAGGCGAATACTTCCTTGACCTTGTGCAGCACGTCCTCGATGCCGGTGACGTTGAGGAACGTCTCCTGCTGGCCCGCGAACGACGCATCCGGAAGATCCTCGGCGGTCGCCGACGAGCGCACCGCGACCGCGACGTCGCTCGCGCCCGCATCCTTGCAGAGCTTCGCGTACGCCTCGCGGATCGCCTTGTCGAGATCGGCGGGCAGCGGCGTGTCGATGACCCAGCCGCGAATCTCCTTGCCCGCGGCGGTGAGCGCGTCGACGTCCTCGACGTCGAGACCCGAGAGCTTCTCGCGGATGCGCCGGGCAAGGCCGGTGTTTTCGAGATGATCGCGGAACGCCTCGGCCGTCGTCGCGAAGCCGCCCGGCACCGAGACGCCGAGCCGGGCGAGGTTGCCGATCATCTCGCCGAGCGAGGCGTTCTTGCCGCCGACCTTGCCGAGATCGGACATGCGCAACGCGTCGAGCCAAAGCACCAGATCGCTCAAGGGAATCTCCGGAAATCGCGGAAGGGCGCGCGCGGCCGGCTCGCGGCGCGCGGACAGCGCGATTTTCGGGCTTTGTGGCGAGGCGGGCAAGCCGATCGCCGGCGGTGCGCTCAGACCTCGGCGCGCTTTCTGCGCCACGGCCGCGGTTCGGGAACATAAAGCCCGAGTTCTTGGGCGCGCTGGCGCAGCGTCCATTCCGAGCAGCCGAGGCGCTTCATGAGACGGGCTCGTCCGCCGGGCCTCAGGAATTCGCGTCGGATCATGTCGAGCTCGGTGCGTGTCCACGGCGCGCTGCGGATCTTCCGCAAGCCGAGAATCCGCGCCCGTTGAAGGACGGCGACCGTCGACCGGTGCGGCAGATAGCGCACGCGAATCTCGCTTGCGCGCATCGTCGGGTAGTGCTTGCGGATGATCCGCTCCTCCTGCTTCGTCCAGTCGGAAGTCTTGTGCCGCGCGCGGCCGAGAAAGCGCGCGCGGGCCGAGATCGCATCGATCGTCCGGTGCGGCAGATGGCTCGCTTTCATCTCGCGCGCGTCGGAGCGGTAATGCCGGCGCACGAGCTCGTCCTCCCAGGGTTCCCATTCGGGACTGCGTGGCGGTGCGACCCCGAGGCGCGTCGCCATATGAATTACCGCGCTGGCGTTACGGCGCGGCAGATAGCGCGCGATCAGCTCCTTGAGCGGCATGCGTCCATAGTATCGCCTCACGAAATCCTGCTCGTCCCCCGTCCAGTCGGGCGACTTGCGTCGAGTCAAACCCAGTTGTTTGGCGCGATTGTGTACGGCGTGCGTGGAACGGTCGGGGAAATACCGCGCCGCGACTTCGGCGCGCGGCAGGGTGCCGTAGTGTGCTTCGAGCAGGCGCATTTCCCGAAGAGTCCATTCCTGGCCAGCGCGCGAGGACCCGGACGGCTGGTGCGGCGTGCCGGCCTTCATGAAGCGCCCGTTCGCGTCGTGCATGCGTTCGTGGGGGGCGGACTTGCGGGGGTGGCTCGGCATCGTTGTCGGCGGATCGGTGACGGCTGCTCGCAGAGCCATGCAAACGTGCATTTACGGAATACCGAGCCATTCCCGGTCAGCCTGGAAGCCGGAGTTCATCGCATCGGGACCGGGCGGCTGCCGGCATGGTCGCGATTGCGTAAACTGCTGCGTTCTTCCGCCGACCTGACCCATGCGCCGCACGATCTATTACATCTCCGACGGCACCGGCATCACGGCCGAGACGATCGGTCACAGCGTGCTGACGCAGTTCGACGGCGTCGACTTCGAGACGTTCCGCATCCCGTTCGTCGATGACGAGGCGAAGGCGCGCGGGGCGGCGCTCCGGATCAAGACGGCGTACGCGCAGAGCGGCATCCGGCCGATCGTCGTCAACACGATCATGGACCAGAAACTGACGGATGTCGTCGCCGAGAGCGGCGCTTTCATGCTCGACGTGTTCGCGCCCTTCATCGCGCCGCTCGAGCTCGAGCTCGACGCGAAGCGTTCGCCGCGCGTGGGCAAGGCGCACGGGCTCACCGATTTCGGCGAATACGAAGCGCGCATCAATGCGACCAACTATGCGCTGACGCACGATGACGGCGTCGACGTGAACTATGGCGATTCGGACCTGATCCTGATCGGCGTCTCGCGCGTCGGCAAGACGCCGACCTGCCTCTACATGGCGCTTCATTACGGCGTGAAAGCCGCGAACTATCCGTTGACCGAGGAGGATCTCGAGAAACTCGAGCTTCCCAAGCGCCTCGTGCCGTATCGCCAGCGGCTTTACGGGCTCACGATCGAACCGCAGCGTCTGGCGCAGGTGCGCGAGGCGCGCCGCCCCGGAAGCCGTTACGCGACGATCCAGCAATGCCGGTGGGAGCTCGATCAGGCCGACCGGCTGTTCCGCCGCGAAGGCGTCGCCGTGCAGAACACCACGCACACGTCGATCGAGGAGATCGCGAGCAAGATCCTCTCGCAGCTCGGCATCGAGCGGCACATGTTCTGACGTCGGGCCGTCCGCAAGCGAGCGCGACGGCTCCGTCGCGAGGCGGGGGCGGCCGCGGCGAAAATCGGTATGCTCGGAATTCCGGCGCGGGGGAAACGCTCCGGAATCCCGCCACGTCGCCAACAGGGGTGCCGCGATGTCTTCACCTGCGTTCACGAATCGCCATATCCGCCATCGTCGCCTCGCCGGCGCGATCCGCTCCATTCTGCTGGCTGCGGCGTTCGCGCCGGGCTTCGGCGCCGCCGCTTCAGGCGATGTCGCGAATGGCGCGGTCTCGACCGATGCGACGAGCGCGCTCGCGCGCTACACGATCGTGCTGCGCGGCGAGCCGCTCGCGACCTATCGCGGCGGAGTCGCCGGCTATCCGGCCGCGCCGCGCATCGCGAGCGGACGCCGCGCCGGACGTCTCGATGTGCGCGCACCGGCATCGCGCGCCTACGTCGGATATCTCGCGGCGCGCCAGCAGACGTTCGTCGACGCGCTCGGCGCCGCGATCGGCCGTCCGCTGACTTCGGTCGCGACGATGCAGCATGCGCTGAACGCGGTCGTCGTCGAGCTCTACGAACGCGAGGCCGCGATCGCGCGCCAGCAGAGCGGCGTCGAGATCGTCGAGCGCGAACGCATGCTCGATCTTCTCACCGACCGCGGCCCCGCGTTCATCGGCGCGCCGTCGATCTGGGACGGATCGGCCTCGAACGGCGTCGCTTCGCAGGGCGAAGGCATCGTCGTCGCCGACCTCGACACCGGCATCAACTGGGAAAGCCCCGCGTTCGCGGCGACCGGCCCGATCGACGGCTACGTGCACGTCAATCCGAACGGCGCCGGCAACTATCTCGGCCTGTGCGGCCCGACGCCGCCGAATGCCGATCTCGGCCATTGCAACGACAAGCTGATCGGCATGTACGACTTCACGTCGACCTCGCCGACGCGCAGCGGCGCCGATCTCGCCGGCCACGGCTCGCACACGGCGAGCACGATCGTCGGCAATCACTGGGTAGCGCCGTTCGGCGGCGGCACGTTCACGATCTCGGGTGTCGCGCCGCACGCCAACATCATCGCGTACCGCGTCTGCACGACCGGCTGCGCGTCGACCGCCTCGACGCAGGCAACGAACCAGGCCGTCATCGACGGCGCGGATGTCCTCAATTTCTCGATCTCGGGCGGCGTCTCGCCGTGGAGCGACACCGTCTCGGTCGCATTCCGCGGCGCGGTCGACGCCGGCATCTTCGTCGCCGCCTCGGCCGGCAACGACGGTCCTGCGGCAGGTTCCACGAACCATACCGAGCCCTGGGTCGAGACCGTCGCGGCCTCGACGAAGGACAACGTCGTCGGCTTCCGCTTCAACCTGACGCAACCCTCGTCGCCGCCGGAGACGCAGGATCGCCCCCTGCGCCCGGCCGCGCCGCCGCTGCCGACCGAGAGTCTCGTCGACGTGCCGATCGTCAAAAGCCCGACCTTCGACGACGGCAGCAACGACGGCTGCTCGCCGTACGCCGCCGATACGTTCACGGTGCCGGATCTGCCGGCCGCCGACACGATCTTCCTCGACGGCTTCGATCCCGCGGTCGAGCCCGGACGGCTCGCCGCCGTCGCCGTGCTCGCGCTCGACCAGAACGCGAGCAACTGCGCGAGCGGCGCTCGCCGACAGGCCGCGCTCGACGCCGGCGCGATCGGCGTGATCTTCGTCGACCGCGATTTCATCAATCTCGGCGCGAGCGACACGTCGTGGTCGATGCTGCGCGCCGACTGGGATGCCGTGTGGACAGTCATCGAGAGCGATCCCGAGCACGCTCGCGCCTCGCTGCTGCTGCCGGCCGCGTCGTTCCCGCAGCGCGGCGACGTCGTCGCCGATTTCAGCTCGCGCGGTCCGCGCGCGAGCAGCGGCCAGTATCTCGTGAAGCCCGACATCACCGCGCCCGGCGTCGACATTCTCGCCGCGTACACGGCCGAGGAGGGCGGCGCGACCTCGACCGCGATGGAGAACGGCACCTCGATGTCGAGTCCGCACATCACGGGCTCGGCCGCGCTGTTGCGCGCCGTGCAGCCGGACTGGACGCCGACCGAGATCCGCTCCGCGATCAACATGACCTCGAAGATCGACGATCTCGTCAACGCGGACGGCAGCGCGACCGATCCGTTCGATCTCGGCTCGGGCCGCGTCGATCTCACGAAGGCCGCGCTCGCCGGGCTTGTGCTCGACGAGACGACCGCGAATTTCGTCGCCGCCAACCCGTCGAGCGGCGGCGACCTCTCGACGCTGAACCTCGCGAGCCTGGCATCGGCGAATTGCGCGACGACCTGCACGTTCACGCGCACGCTGCGCTCGACGACGCTGACCGAACAAAACTACACGCTCGCGGGCAGCGGGCTCGGCGGTGCGGTTGGCGTGTCACCCTCCTCGTTCACGGTCGCGGCAGGCGATACCGAAGTCATCACGATCACGGTCGACGGCAGCGGTCTTCCGACCGGATGGAGCTTCGGCGAGATCGCGCTGACGCCCGACGACGTGCTGTCGCCGCTGCTGCGTATGCCGATCGCGATCCATCGATGAGCAAGCGTCGGCGCGCGCGTGCAGGCGCGCGCCGGCGTGGCGGCGAAAACGGAAGAAGGCGGGGAAGGGCGCGTTACGACCAGGATCGCCGAAGACGAGGGCGCGAGAAGCGGCTTGCACGAGATCGCTCGCTGCGGCCCGGGCATTGTACGCGCGATCCCCGGCCTGCATAAGACTAGGTTTCGCGTGGACCCGCCCTTATGATCGGTCCATGTCCGCAGTACTCGAAAAACCGCACGATGTCCTGCCCGGGCGTTTCGCCTGGCTGATGGGGCTTTACGCGGAGAACTATCACCGCCTCGCGCGCCTGTTCGCGCCGCAACGGCTCTCGATCGGCAGCTATCTTTCCTCGCTCGACGACGGCCTCGACGTGCGCCTCGACGTCCAGGAGCGCCACCGCTACACGCTGGACCTGCACTTGACGTATTGCTTCGTCGATCGCGAGACCGGCGAACTCGCGCCGTCGGCGCACCTTCGCATGTACCACGATGCGCACATGGCCGAGGTCATGCATTGCCATACCGACCGGCGACTCGCCCGCGCGATCGGTCCGCTGCGTCCGGCGCGGAGCATCTTCCAGCAGCGACTGCGAATGAGCTCGTTCCTGAACCGCTGGCTCGAATACCTGGCCGAGCAGGGCCATTCGGTCGGCACGCTCGAGCCCTTGACCGGCGATTCGGCCAACGCTTCCGCGCTCGCGGTCGATCCGCTGCGGCGCGCTGCAAGCTGAGTCATCGCGCCCGGAGTTTCTGGGTCAAATCACCCAGCGGCGGCTTGACACGATCGGGTGCGGCGACGCTAATCGCCGCATGGAACCGAGGACCGCATCGAATGGTCGCCGGCTCGCCTCCGCGCGTGCTTGCCTGGTCGCAGCGTCGATCGCGTGCGCGTTTCCGGCCGGCGCGATGGAGACGGCTACGCTGCTGAGTCCCATGCCTTCGGCCGTCGCCGAGATGGCGTATGCGATCGACGTCGACGGCACCGTCATCGCGATCGGTGCGCCGGGCGAGAACGCGATCGCCGGCGCGATCTATCTCACCGATTGCGCGACGCTGCCGTGCGTGCCGCCATTGCGCATCGCTCCGGACGACCTCGCCGCCGGCGACGCCTTCGGCACGGCCGTCCGTCTATCCGGCGACACGCTGATCGCGACCGCGCCGGGCCCCGAACCCGGCGCGGTGTACGTCTACGTGCGCGACGGCGCCGGCTGGACCGAGCAGGCGCGCCTGACACCGGCGGGGGGCCCCGTCGGCGAGCGCTTCGGCATTTCCGCGTCGCTGTCCGGCGATCGGCTCGCCATCGGCGCCGACCGCGGCGGCAACGGCGCCGGAGCCGCATACGTCTTCGTTCGCAACGCAGGCACATGGACGCAGGAGGCGCGGTTGACCGCGATCGGCGGAGCGCAGAGCGACGGATTCGGCAGCAGCGTCGCGCTCGACGCCGACACGCTGCTCGTCGGTGCGCCGCTGACGAGCAGCGCAGCCATTCCGAAGAGCTACGCGCGCGGCTCAACCTACGTGTTCGTGCGCAACGGCAGCAGCTGGTCCGTGCAAGCGACGCTCGTCGCAACGCAGGGTGCTGACGGCGACCTCTTCGGATTCTCGACCGACCTTTCGGGTGATCGCGCGATCGTCGGCGCACCTTACGCGGCGTCCGCGCAAGGCACCGCGTACGTGTTCGCGCGAAACGGCACGGCATGGACCGAGCAGGCGCAGCTCGACGCGGCGAACGGCGGGGCAGGCGACGAATTCGGCTGGTCGGTCGCGCTCGCGGACGATGCCGTGCTCGTCGGCGCGCCCTTCGCGGGCCAGCTCGCCGAGGCGCCTTGCGGGGCCTCGTACCGGTTCGACGGCCCGACGTTCGCGGAAAGCGGCACGGGAGCGATCGAAGCGCCGCAGTTGAACGAGCTCGCCGGCTGGTCAGTTGCCGCGAGCGGTTCGCGCTGGATCGCAAGCGCGCCGGGACACCTCGCCGACGGATTCGAGCACGCGGGAGCCGCGTATTGGTTCGACGGGCTCGTCACGATATTCCATTCGGGATTCGACGTGAACGGAGCGTGCGTCGCGCCGGAAGAGCGCAGCGGCGCCTAGCAGTCACAGACTCGATCTTCTGGGGGACGCCATCGACGGCGACGGATTCGTACGTCAGCGGGCCGCGCCGGTTGTAGCTCTTTGATGACCTGACAGGCCGCACGGTCGAATTCGGAAGGTTGAACTCCACGTATCTTGGCGCCGTCGTCTGTCGGATCCATGCTTCTGCGTTTGGCGGCGAAGACCCACGGGCGCTAGCTTTTCCCTTCTCCCGCCTGCGGGAGAAGGACCTGCCCCGGACTTGATCCGGAGTGCCGAAGGCGACCGCTTTCCCTTCTCCCGCTTGCGGGAGAAGGTGCCCGAGGCGGATGAGGGTGCTGTTGGGAAGCTACTTCTGGCGTTGAGCGGGGCGCCCGCTTCGAACCGACGCGCCCTCACCCTGTCTTCTCCCGCAAGCGGGAGAAGGGAAAAGCTAAACGGGAAGGGGTAAAGCCGGCGAAGAGCGGAAAACGCGGAACCCCGGCGCAGCCGTCTCAGTCCATCAGCCCATGCCGCACCGCGTAGCGGATCAGCTCCGCGGTGTTGCGCGCGCCGAGCTTGTCGAGCACGCGGAAGCGGTGGTTCTCGGCGGTTTTCGCGCTCGTGCCGAGCTGGCGCGCGATCTCCTTCGTCGTCATGCCTTCGACGATGAGATGGAACACTTCGCGCTCGCGCGAGGTGAGGTCGCGGTACGGATCCTCGAGCTGCGCGTGCGGTTTCTGCACCTGCTGCGCGAGCACTTTCGAGGCGTGCGTGCCGAAGTAGCCGCGTCCGGCCGCGAGCGCCCGCACGGCCGCGAGCATCTCGGCGCTCGCGCTGTCCTTGAGCAGGAATCCCGCCGCGCCGGCGCGCACGACGTGCATGACGTATTCCTCCTCCGCGTGCATCGTCAGCACCAGGATGCGCGTCGATTCGAGCTCTTTCGTGAGGCGGCGCACGACTTCGATGCCGTTGAGCTTGGGCATGGAGATGTCGACGACGATGACATCGGGCTGCGTCTTCAACGCAAGCTCGACCGTCGAGACGCCGTCGGCGGCTTCGGCGACGACCTGGCAGTCGCCGCTGCCGTTCAGTAGCGCGACGAGGCCGTCGCGCACGATCGTATGGTCGTCGGCGACGAGAACGCGGATCGGCTTCATGTCGCGCCGTCTCCTTGCAGGAGCGGGATGAGCACGCGCAGCTGCATGCCTTCGCCCGGCTGCGAGACGAGCGCGAACCGTCCGCCGAAAAGGCGAACGCGCTCGCGCATGCTGGCGAGTCCGGTGCTGTCTCCGCCGCTCGCTTTCGCGAACGCGGCATCGACGTCGAATCCGCGGCCGTCGTCGACGATCAGGAGCTGCAGCCAGTCTTCGCCGCGCTGCGCGAGGCGGATCACGACGTGGCGCGCGTGGGCGTGCTTGAGCACGTTCGCGAGCGCTTCCTGCGCGACCCGGAAAATCAGCGTCGAGAGGTCGCCGTCGATCGATGGCGGCGCGTTGGCGGCGTCGACCTCGACCTCGAAACCGCCGCTCTCCGCCGAGTGCCGCGCGAGCCAGCTGAGCGCCGCATCGAGCCCGAGATCGTCGAGGACCTGCGGGCGCAGCAGCCGCGACAGTGCGCGCGTCTCCTGGATCGCCGAATCGCAGATCGAAAGCGCTTCCTGCAGCGGACAAGAGGCTTGCGTCGCGCCTTCGATCGAGTGCGCGAGCGCATCGAGACGATGGCGCAGCGCCGTCAGCTGCTGGCCGATTCCGTCGTGCAGTTCGCGCGCGAGCCGCCGCCGCTCGTCTTCCTGCACGCGCCAGACAGAGCGCGCGAGCTGCTTGAAGTGCTGCTCGCCGGCATGCAGCTGCGCGAACAGCCGTTCCTGCTGCTCGCGAAGGCGCGCCAGCTGATCGCGCATCGACGCTTCGTCCGCCGCAGGGCCGTTGAGCTTGACGTCGTTCATCGGGAAGCCGATGCCGATGCGATGCCGTAGGCGGCCGCGAGCTTCGCGAGCATCGGCTGCTTCGCTGCGGGCGTGTTGTGGACGAGATCGGCGTATGCGGCCTCCGCCGCGCGGCGCGCTTCCGCTTCGGCATCGCCGCCTTTCCTGCCGAGCGCGGTTGCCGCGAGCGCATGGATCTCGAACGCGCGTCCGTACGAAGGCAGGCGTGCGAGCTCGGCGCGCGCGGCACGATAGTCCGGCAGAGCGCCCGCGCCGCCGACTTCGAGCGCGGTCTCGGCGAGCTCGAGGCGCAGAGGCACGCTCGCATAACGGGCGAGACCCGAGCGCGTCGCGGCCAGCTCGGCTGCGGATTCGTGCGACTTCTTCTGTGCACCCAATGCGCGCGCCCGCAACAGGCGCGCCGAGAGCTCGGTACCGTAGCTGTGCGCCGTCCCGGCGGCAGAGATCGCTTCGCTCGCGATCGAGGCGGCGCGCGCGGCATCGCCGCGTCCCTGCGCGATCTCGCCGCGCCGCCACAGCAGGATCGCCGCCTGCTCGCGGTTCGCGACGGTGTCGGCCGAGAGATCGCCGAGCGCGGCTTCGGCGCCGTCCCAGTCGCCGATGTCGATGAGGATCGCGGCGTCGAGCAATTGCATTTCGACGCTGCCGCGCGTGTCCTCGCGCGCGCGGAAGATGTCCGCGGCAGCCTTCGTGCTCGCGAGCGCCTTCGCCGGATTGCCGGAGAGGAAATCGAGCTCTCCGAGCGCGGCGAGACTCGTGCTGCGCTCTTCGGCCATCTGCATCGCCTCGGCTTCGTGCAGACTCTGGTCGAGCAGTGCGCGCGCGTCGACGAAGCGTCCGCGGGCGATGTGGCCGAGCGCGCGCACCTGGTTCGCGTGCACGATGCCGATGCGGTCCTCGATGCGCGAGTACGTCGCCGAGGCCTGTTGCCAGTAGGCCTCGGCGTTGTCGAACTCGCCGACCTGATAGTACGCGTAGCCGACGTTGATCTGGCTCTCGCCGATCGAGCGCTGGTCGCCTTCGGTCTGCCGGAACGTCAGCGCCTCGCGGTACGCGTCGAGCGCGAGGCGGAACTCGCCGCGCTCCTCCTGGAAAACGCCGACGTCGTTGGCGAGGTCGGCGAGCGCGGCCGGATCGCCGAGCGGCGTCAGGATCGCGCGCGCCTGCGAGAGCGCGTTCTCCGCGCCGCGGAAATCACCCTGCATCGCGAGCACGGTCGCGAGATTGCGCAGGCTGACGCCCTGGCCTCGCTTGTCGCCGATCGCGCCTCGCATCTCGCTCGCGGATTCGAATTCCTTCGCGGCGGCCGTGCTCTTGCCGAGATGGCGATAGCCGATGCCGATCGCGTTCGTGACGTCGGCCTGCATGCGCGCGTCGTCGAGGCGGTTCGAAAGGATGCGCGCGCGCGTCAGGTAGTCGCCGACCGCGCGGTTCGCATCGCCCTGCATGATCGCGAACTTGCCGAGCAGGTACCAGGCGTCGATGTTGCGCGGATCTTCGGCGACGAGCGCATCGAGTGTCTTCTGCGCGAGGTCGAACTTGCCGAGCTCGGCTTGCGCGCGCGCGAGCAGGAGACGCACCGGATGATCGGTCGGCGTCGATTGCGCGAGATGCTCGGTCGCCGCGATCGCGTCTTCGTTGTCTCCGAGCAGGAGCGCCGCGTACGCGCGAGCGCGTTCCGCGTCGCGTCCGCTCGCGTGCGCGAGGGCATCTTTGGCCTGGCGCGCCGCCGTGACCGCTTCGGCGGTCTGGCCGGAACGGTCCAGCGTTTCCTCGACGGCCCACCAGAGAACAGGATCATCGGCGCCATTGGCCGCGGCAAGCGCGTCGGCTGCGTCGGCGGTCTTCTCGCGGTGGAGATGCCCGATCGTCCGCATCGTGCCGGCGGACGGCCATTGCGCGAGCGGCGGCGCCGACACGCCGAGATGCGTTGCGAGCTGCCGCTGGAGATCGCGCAGGCGCGAAGGGAGATCGCGCTCGCTGGATGCCGGCGTGCTTCCGGTCCACAGCGCCGCACGGTCGCCCGGTTTCCAGAGCGCGTAGCGGATGACAGCTGCGTCGGCCGCATCGCGCCTGAGATCGATTTCGAGAAGGTATTTCGCGCCGAGCGTCGAGCCGACGCGATCGCGCTGGCGGCGCGCCGCGTCGGCGTCGTAACCGAGCTCGGTCAGCACGCGGTCGACGCGCCGAACGTCGCTGCTGTGGAGGCCGTTCGTATCGAGCAGGACCGTCGCGACGGTCTGGCGGATGCCGGCGGCGAGGTCGGCATCGTTCGCGGCCGCGCCGGCGACGGGCATCGGCGCGATATCGAGCATCGGCGCGGCGGCTGTCGCGGCCGGAGCGGGCGCGGGCGGCTGATGCCATCGCAATCCGATGATCGCTCCTGCCAGCGCGAGCAGCGCGATCGCCGCCGCGATCGTGGCGACGCGGCGCGGACGCACCTGCATCCGCACGCGCTTCGCGTCGATCGCACGCACGACGTCCTCGGCCGTCTGGAAGCGCCGCGAGGGTTTCAGCTCGAGCAAGCGCGAGCAGAGCCGCACGGCGAAGCTCGGCAGATCGCCGCGGATCGTGTCGGGCGGCGGCGGATCGCGGACGATGCGTTGCGCGAGCATCTCGGCCGGCGTGCCGCCGCGGAACGGCAGCGTTCCGGTCAGCATCTCGAAGAAGATGAGGCCGAGCGCATAAAGATCGCTGCGGCCGTCGACGGTTTCCGCGCGCGCCTGCTCGGGCGAGAGATATTCCGGAGTGCCGATGATGACACCCGAGACCGTGATGCCGGTCGATCCCGCGGAGCGCGCGACGCCGAAGTCGGTGATGCGCGCTTCGCCGTCTTCGCTGATCAGCACGTTGGCGGGTTTCAGATCGCGATGCACGACGCCGCGCTGATGCGCGGCCGCGAGGCCGAGTGCAAGCTGGCGCACGATGCGGATCGCGTCCTCTGGCGGCAGCGATCCCTTCGTGTCGAGCAGCCGTTCGAGCGACTGGCCCGGCACGTAATCCATGCTGATGAGCCAGACTTCCCCGTGGCGCACGAGGTCGTGGATGCGCACCACGTGCGGGCTCGACACCTGCCGCGCGAGGAGCAGTTCCTGCCGGACGCGTTCGCACGCGTCGGGCCGGCTCGCGAGCTCGGGGCGGAGCAGCTTCAGCGCGACGTCGACGTCGAGCTCGACGTCGTGCGCGTGATAGACGACGCCCATGCCGCCCATGCCGAGCAGGCGCACGATGCGGAAGCGGTCGGCGACGACGTCGCCGGGCCGGAGCTCGACCATCGTCAGCATGCCGGTAACGG
>DASZYR010000135.1:0-1621 GCA_035545255.1 Rhodanobacteraceae bacterium | reverse complement strand
TTCTTCGGATCGACGATCGTCGAGTTGATGTTCGTGAACACCTTGAACTCGTCGGCGCAGCGCACGTCGTAGCCGTAGCTCGAGGTGCCGTACGAGATCAGGCGACGGCCGCCGTTCGTCTTGATCTGGCCGGGCTCGAAGGGCTCGATCATTTTCTGCTGGTCCGCCAGGCGGCGGATCCATTTGTCGGATTTGATGGTCATGCGTGTGTCTGTGATGCAAGTTTCAGGAAATGTGCTGTTCCCCCTCTCCCGCGGAGCGGGAGAGGGCCGGAGTGAGGGCAATCTGGGTTCGCCCCCGAAGCGTTGAACCAACTTGCCCTCACCCTACCCTCTCCCGCGGAGCGGGAGAGGGGAAAACGTGCGCGAGGGAGAGGGGAAATCACGTGTTCTGGATGACGATCTTCGGAAACTGGATCTGCTTGTTCCGCGCGCGAAGCGACAAGCGTGCCGCCGCGTTGCGCGCGATCTCGCGATAGCGCGCGGCAATGTCCGAATCCGGCATCGCCGCGACCGTCGGCGTGCCGCCGTCGGCCTGCTCCCGGATACGGATGTCGAGCGGCAGCTGGCCGAGCAGCGGCACGCCGTACTGCTCCGCCATGCGCGCGCCGCCGCCCTCGCCGAAGATGTGCTCCTCGAAGCCGCAGTTCGAGCAGACGTGCGTCGCCATGTTCTCGATGATGCCGAGCACGGGCACGTTGACCTTCTCGAACATCTTGAGTGCCTTCTTCGCGTCGAGCAGCGCGATGTCCTGCGGCGTCGTCACGATGATCGCCCCGGAGACCGGCACGCGCTGGCAGAGCGTCAATTGGATGTCGCCGGTGCCGGGCGGAAGATCGATGACGAGATAATCGAGATCCGACCAGTTCGTCTCGCCGAGGAGCTGCTGCAGCGCCTGCGTGACCATCGGCCCGCGCCAGATCATCGCGGTGTCTTCCTCGACCAGGAAGCCGATCGACATGACCTCGACGCCGTGATTCGACTTCGGCTCGATGCGCTTGCCGTCCTTCGTGTCCGGCCGGCCGGAAAGCCCGAGCATGCGCGGCTGGCTCGGGCCGTAGATGTCGGCGTCGAGCACGCCGACCTTCGCGCCTTCGGCATGGAGCGCGAGCGCGAGATTCGCAGCGACCGTCGACTTGCCGACGCCGCCCTTGCCCGACGCGATCGCAATGACGTTCCTGACGTTCGGCAACGGCGTGAGGCCCTGCTGCACCTCGTGCGCGTGCACGCGCGAGCTCACGCTGACGCTCGCATGCGCGATCGCCGGATCGGACTCGAGCGCGCGCTTGATCGCGTCGGAGAACGCGCCTTGCACCGACAGCGCCGGATAGCCGAGCTGGATGTCGACCGAGACGTCGCTGCCCGAGACGCCGACGCCGCGCAGCGCGCCGGACGCAACGAGATCGGTGCCGGTATGCGGATCGGCGACGCCGGCCAGAATGCACCGGACGCGCGCCTCGAGGGTTTCGCTCATCAACGGAGGTCGTGCGGGAAGACGCCCATTATGCCAGCGCCCGCGCTGCGGCGCGCCTTGACGCGCCGAACGCGCACCGGCACCGTGCGATCGAGCCATCCGCGAGGGGAATGCCATGTTCGTACGCAGTCTTGCGATCTCGTTCGCC
>DASZYR010000134.1:0-6792 GCA_035545255.1 Rhodanobacteraceae bacterium | reverse complement strand
GCGAAGGACAACGACCTCACGGTCAACGCGCTCCGCGCCAAGCAGCTGACGAACATCCGCGCCGCCGGCAAGGACGACAACGTGCAGCTGACGCCGCCGGTCCGGATGTCGCTCGAGCAGGCGCTGGAGTTCATCGAGGACGACGAGCTCGTCGAGGTGACGCCGAAGGAGATTCGCCTTCGCAAGCGGCATCTGACCGAGAGCGATCGCAAGAAAGCGTCGCGTCAGGTCGCGTGATATCCCCACCTTGCGTGATGTTCCCCCTCTTGCGTGATGTTCCCCTCTCCCGCCGCGCGGGAGAGGGCTGGGGCGAGGGCAAGCCGGTTCACCGCTCCAAAGCTTCCCTCACCCGCCGCGCTTCGCGCGTCGGCCTCTCCCGCAAGCGGGAGTGGCGAACATCCGCTTCATGCAGTTGAAGGTCGCCTCCCGCTCCTTTCCACGCTCATTGTGAGGCTATTCGCGTCTATTCCTGCAAACCGCGCCGTCGAGCGTCGCCTAACGGCTGGAACGCGATCGCCTCATGCTTCAGCCAATCCATGGCTTGGATCAGCAAACACCGCAAGCCTCGATCCTCGAAGCACTTCATCTCAATGACGATCATCGAAGCCATCGCGGCAACCGCCGCCGTCCTGGCTATCTGCCTGTGGGATGACCACAGGGGACGAAAGGCAGAATTGAGCGGCATAACCGTCGACGAGCACGAATTGATGCCGGCTTCATCGAGCCGCTGCAGAAGTCTTTGCAGATCGCTCACGAAGTCGCCGTCCGGCGCGCTCGACTTCGACCGCGAAATCGAGCGCAGCCTGATGCTGCAGCACGCGCTGCTCGGGCGTCAGGCGCAGGTTGTCGTCGAGGAGACCGAGATCGATCCCTGCGCGCTCGGCAACTTCGATGGCCGATGGCTCGTCCACGATGCGAGGATACATCCGCTGTCATCGACACGGCTCATGCCTTGCGCAGCACCGCCATTGGCGACGTCCGCGCGATCCGCAGCGTGCCGACCCAACCCGAAAACGCCACGAGCGCCGCTGCGGCGACGATCAGCTCGAGCAGCGGCCCGATCGGCGGCCAGTAATTCCCGAGCTTGAACACGCGATCGGCGAGCGCAATCCCGATGCCGCCCGCTCCGATCGCCGCGATCGCGCCTGCGAGCACGCCGAGCGCGACGAACTCCGCGAGCACCGCGACGCTGAGCTGCCGCCGATGCGCGCCGAGCGTGCGCAGCAGCGCGATCTCGAACCTGCGCTCGTCCGCCGTCGAGGCGAGCGCCGAGAGCAGCACGAGCACGCCCGCGACGACGCTGAAGCCGAGCACCCAGGCCGCTGCGCGTCCGACGCGATCGACGATGTCGCGCACGCGATCGAGGATCGCGTTGATGTCGACGAGCGAGATGTTCGGATAGTCGCGCGACAACGCCGCGAGCTCGGTCGATTTTCCGCTCGGCACGTGAAAGCTCGCGAGATAGCTGTGCGGGAGCTGCTCGCCGGTCTTCGGATCGAGCATCAGGAAAAAGTTCACCTTGAACGAATCCCAGTCGACGCCGCGGATGCTGTCGACGCGTGCGGTGAGGTCGCGCTCGCCGATGCGCAGCGTCAGCGTGTCGCCGAGCTTCAGATGGAACATCTCGACCCACATCATGTCCACCGAGAGCCCGGGTTCCGTCTCCGTGCCGTCGAACCAGCGTCCTTCTCGCAGCTTGTTCGCGGGCGGCAGCGCGTCGCTCCACGAGAGCCGCATCTCGCCGTCGATCCAGTTCTTCGCGCGACGATCCTCGAAATCCTCGGCCTTCGGCGCCTTGCCGTCGATCGCGACGAGCTTGCCGATCGCGAGCGGCAGCACGTCGAGATTGGTCGCGCCGAGATCGCGCAGCCGCTGCTCCATCGGAGCGCGCTGATCGGACTGCAGATTGACCATGAAGTAATTCGGCGTGTCGGGCGCGAGTTCGAGCCGCCAGCGATCGAGCAGCGACGGCGCGATGACGCCGAGCACCGCGAGCGCGGTGAGGCTCAGAGCGAGCGCGCCCGCCTGCAGGAGGCTTAGCGCGCGACGCCGTGCGAGATTCGCGAGACCGAAACGCAACGCGCCCGGCAGCCTCTTGCCCGCTCCGCGAACGACCCGCAGCAGCAGCCAGCCGAGAAACCACGTCGAAAGCGCGACGACGAAAAAGCCGATCGCGAGCGTGACCGCGAGCTTCGTGTCGCCTGCTTCGAACGCGATGAGCGCACCGCCGACGACGAACGGCAGCAGATACAGCGCGTCGAAGCGTCGCGGCCGCATGCCGACGGCGTGACGGAACACGCGCATCGGCTCGACGTCGCGCAGGCGCATCAGCGGAGGCAGCGCGAAGCCGAACAGCACCGCAAGCCCGATTGCGAACGCCGCAAGCGGCGGCGTCCACGGCAGACCCGGCGCGGCGCTCGGCAAGAGATCGCGCGCGAGCGCGATCACGGCCTGCTGCAACCCGAGTCCGAGCGCGAGCCCGACGAGGCACGCGGGAATCGCGAGCAGCGCGATCTCGAGCGTCAGCGCCGAGAGGATCTCGCCGCGGCTCGCGCCGAGGCAGCGCAGCAGCGCGACCTCTTCGGTCTTGCGCCGCGCGAACCGCTGCGCGGCGAGCGCGACCGCGATGCCGGAAAGAAGCGCCGCCAGCAGGGCCGCGAGCCGCAGGAAACTTTCGCCGCGCTCGAACGCGGTGCGCAGATTCTGCTGCGCATCCTCGACCGTCGTGATCTCCGCTCCCGCGGGCAGATGCTGCTTTGCCCACGCGGCATACGCGTCGACCGCGTCGGGGTCGCCCGCAACGAGCAGCCGATGCCGCACCCGGCTGCCGGGACCGAACAATCCGGTCGACTGCGCGTCCGCGAGATTCATCACGAGCCTTGGCGCAAGCCGGAACACGTTGCCGCTGTCGGGCGACCGCACGATGTCGCCCGCGAGCGTCATGTCGCGCCCGCCGACCTGCGCCTTCGCCCCGACCCCGACACCGAGCGCGGCGAGCACTTCGTGATCGACATAGACCGAACCCGACGGCGGCGCGTGCACGCTGCGCGAAATGCCGTCGGCGCCGCGCACCTCGAACACGCCTCGCAGCGGAAACGCGGCATCGGCTGCGCGCACATCCGCAAGGCGGCTCTTCCCGCCGGCGAACACGACGCTCGGGAAATCCGCGATGTCGCTCGTCGCGAGCCCCTGCTTCGTTGCCTCTTCGCGCAAATCGTCCGGCAGCGAACGGCTCGATGCGATCGCGAGATCGCCGCCGATGAGCTCCGCCGCCGACGCGACGATCGCGCGCTCGACGCGATTGGCGAGCGTCGCGACCGCCGCAAGCGCCGCGACCGCGAGCACGAGCGCGGCCGCGAGCGTCGCGAGTTCGCCGTGCAGGAACTCGCGCCGCAGACTGCGTGCGGCGAATCGGAACGGCTTCACGGCTTGCCCTCACCCACCGTTCGCTCCGCGAGCGGTTCCCCCTCTCCCGCTTCGCGAGCGAGGGGAAGCTGGCCGCGAACTCCGTTCGCGCTCGTATCTATGCGTCCGTCCGCGAGTCGAAGGTTGCGCTCGCAGCGCCCCGCGAGCGTCACGTCGTGCGTCACGAGCACGAGCGTCGTGCCGTGCTCGCGATTCAGCGCGAACAGAAGATCGCTGACGGTGGCGCCCGTTCGCCGGTCGAGATTGCCGGTCGGCTCGTCGGCGAACAGCAATTCCGGTCCGTGCACGAACGCGCGCGCAAGCGCGACGCGCTGCTGCTCGCCGCCCGAGAGCTGATGCGGATAGTGATGGCGGCGCGCGTCGAGACCGACGCGCGCGAGCGCCTCTCGCGCACGCGCGCCCGCATCGCCGCTGCCCTCGAGCTCGAGCGGCAGCATGACGTTTTCCTCGGCGGTCAGCGCCGGCAAAAGATGGAAACTCTGGAATACGAAGCCGACGAGCCGGCGCCGCAGCCGTGCGCGCGCTTCCTCGTCGAGCACATCGATCGGCTGTCCGGCGAGCGTCACCGTGCCGGTGGTCGGCCGGTCGAGGCCGGCGAGGAGGCCGAGCAGAGTCGTCTTGCCGGACCCGGAGGCGCCGACGATCGCGAGGCTTGCGCCCCGCGCCACGTCGAGGCTGACGCCGTCGAGAATCGTCAGGCTGCCGTCCGGTCCGTCGACCGTTTTGCTAACCTCGTGCGCGCTCAACGCGATGTCGGAATCGAAACGCATGATGATCGGCCGCCTCCTCGCTCTGCTGCTGCTTCTTCTCTGCTCCGTGTCGTCAGCGGCCGCGACCCGGCCACTGCTCGTGCTCGGCGACTCGCTGTCGGCCGCGCACAACATCCCGATCGAATCGGGCTGGGTGCACCTGCTCGAGACGCGGCTCGGCCAATCGAAGCATCCGCGCCCGGTCGTGAACGCGAGCATCAGCGGCGAGACGACTTCCGGCGGGCTCGCGCGCCTGCCGAAGCTGCTCGCCGACGATTCGCCCGTGCTCGTCGTCATCGAGCTCGGCGCCAACGACGGCTTGCGCGGACTGCCGCTCGCCGAGATCAGGAAAAACCTCGTTCTCATGATCCGCGCGAGCCGCGACGCCGGCGCTTCGGTCGTGCTGATCGGCATCGAACTTCCGATCAACTACGGTCCGCAATACCGCGACGGCCTTCGCGCCATGTATCGGGATCTCGCCGCCGAATTCAATCTGCCGTTCGTCCCGTTCCTGCTCGACGGCGTCGCCTTGAATCCGGAGCTCATGCAGGACGACGGCCTGCATCCGAAGGCCGCGGGCGAGCCGAAGGTGCTGGACAACGTCTGGCCGGTGCTCGAACCCGCATTGCGCGGGCTCCCCTGACGGCGCGATCGCGAAACTCCGATCGGAAGCGATCGCGGGAAAGCGCCGCGTCCGGTCGCCTGAAGGCGAATCACGAGGCGCGTCTTCCGTGCAGGCGGAAGACGCGCTCGCCGGCTACGGATCGAATCCGTCGGCGAAAATCCTGTCGGCGTCGAAGGTCGGCAATACGGTCTCGATCGAGCCGCCTCCCGCCGTCTGCACGTCGACGCGCAGGAACATCAACTGGTCCAGCGGCGGCGCGAAGTCGTCGTAGCTCCACTGCTGTGCGCCGGCATCGTAGGTCATCGGGCCGATTGCCGTGTACGCGATGCCGTCGAGAGAGAGCGAAAGCCGCGGCGGCGACGCCGGCACAGGACCGGCACCCTGCTGTTTCCAGATGATCGTCCGCAAACCGCCCGCCACGAAACGCGGCTTGAGCTCGAACAGGGCGGGATCGATCACGCTCGCGCGCGCGACGAAGTTGTGCGGGAACGCATCGGCATGCGTGAATGCGCCGCCGAACGCGACGCGCCCGTCGGGCTGCACGGCGATCGCGTAGACCGAATCGTCCACGTCGAGCGAAAAGACCGGATCGACCGCGCCGCTGCCGTCGAGGAGCGCGAGATGCTGGCTCGCATCGGCTCCGATCGCCGTGAAATCGCCGCCGACGAAGGCCTTGCCATCGGCGCGCAGGCCGATCGCGCGCACGGTCGCGTTCGGATCGGGGTTGAAGGATTCGTCCACGACCCCGTTCCCGCTCATGCGCGCGAGCCTCGCCGGCGCGGCGCCGTTGACGTCGGTGAACGCGCCGCCGATCAGCACGTTTCCGTCGGGCTGCGCCGCCAGCGCGAACACGGTGCCGCCCTCGGCATACACCGGCGTGTACGGATGGCCCGATGCGTCCAGCAGCGCGAGATTCGGCGCGTCCGGAATCGGATTCGCGAGATAGGTGAAATCTCCGCCGACGGCGATCTTGCCGTCCGGCAGCACGGCGATCACGTACGCCGCGCAGTTGCCGCCGGTGTCCTGCAGCGGCGAGAACGTGCCGTCCACGGTGCCGTCCGCATTGATGCGCGCGAGGACGGCGCGAGTCCCCAGCATGCAGTCCCCGCCGACGAGGAACTTTCCGTCCAGCAGGCGCACGAGCGCGTTGACGAATCCCGTGGCCCCGGTCCAGTTCACGGTGTTCGCGTCGAACGGCGGATCGACGCCGCCGCTGGGGAAGAGGCGCATCAGCGGGATCGGATCCGTGCTGTCCGCCGCCTTGATGCCGGACGGGCGGCCGATGACGTAGTACTGGCTGCCGACGACGAGCTTGTCATCGTCCGGCTGGAGCGCGAGTGCGGCGACGATGCACAACGGCGAGGCGCACTGCTCCGGCGGCGCGAAACCCGGCAGCGGCTGATCGCCGTTGGAGCCGACCCACGCGAGCGACGCCGGCGTCGCGATGGGCGTGCCGTTCTTCGTCTTGATGTGGGCGAACTCGCCGCCCATGGCGAGGCTGCCGTTCGCTGCCGCGGCCAGCGCGTGCACCGGCGCGTCGGTCCCGTCGCCGAACCAGTCGTCGACGTTGCCGTCCGAACCGATGCGCGCGATGCCCTGCCGCCCGACTCCACCGACCGACGAGACGTAGCCGCCGATGACGATCTTGTTGTCCGTCTGCACGGCGATGGCGAGCACCGCGCCGACGACGTCCGGATCGAACGTCGTGTCGAGGGTGCCGTCCCAGAAGACGCGGGCGAGGTTGTGGCGCGGCACGCCGTCGACGGAAGTGAAATCGCCCGCGATCAGGATTCCAACCGCGTCCCACGCGAGCGCATAGACGGTTCCGTCGACGGCCGGAGGCGTACCTTCTATGCTGCCTGATGAATAGCCCGTCGTATTCAGCAGTACGAGGCCGGGATATGGACCTTCGTCGACCTGCGTGAATCCGCCACCCACCCAGACAGTGCCGGACGCGGTACCCAGCAGGGTATTCACGTCGCCGTTGAAATC
>DASZYR010000133.1:0-4437 GCA_035545255.1 Rhodanobacteraceae bacterium | reverse complement strand
GCGAGCGTTCCGTCCGGCGCGAGATGCCGCAACCAGTCCGTGCGCTGCACGCCGGCGTAGAGCGTGTCCGCATCGTGCGCATCGAACGTGTCGAGCGTCATCAGGATACGGCTCGCGAGACGCGATTCGAGGCAGGCGCGGTACGCCGTCGCGAGATCGCCGGAGAACGCGACGCCGGCGAGCCGCTCGTGCGCGTCGGCACCGAGCGCATGAAGCTCGTCGCGCAGGAGGTATTCGAGACCCTTCGCGCAGGTGGCGAAGAACGCGCGCGTGTCGCTCACGTCAGTGAAGATCCTGCAGGAAGCTCCGGAACCGATCGGCGCAGAACGCGACGTGCCTGCCGAGCCGGTGGTCATCGGCGACGAGGTGCAGCGTCGCGCCGTGTGCGCGCGCGAAATCGATTGCGGCGTCGACGGGACAGAGCTCGTCGCTCCAGCCGTGCACGATCGAAGTCGGCACGGCGGCGGCGGCGAAGCGGCGCCAGTAGCCGGCGATGTCGAGCGGCAGCGCGAGCAGGAAAAGCCCGTCGCAGGCGCGCTCGAGCGAAGCGAAACCCGATACGAACGCGCCCATGCTCGATCCGCCGAAGACGACGCGCCCCTCCGCCGGCGCGTGCGCGAGCGCGCGGGCGACGCGCGCGTCGATCGCGCGCGGGTCCTTGCGCGCGTCGATGTCGAGATAGTCCGGCCGCACGGCGGCCCAGCCGAGCGATTCGGCGACCGCAGCCAGCGCGCTGACCTTGGTCGCGTTCGGCCCGCTTTCGAGACCGTGCGAGAGGACGACGGTGCCTTTCATCCGATGGATCGCCGGGAGATGGCCCGCGATCCTAGCATTCCAGCCCCGAGCGGACGCTCGTGTCGCGTGCGAAACTTGGCGCATGCCCGCGATGCTGGCGATCCAGGACTGGCCGCTGCCTTACGAGGAGCGCCTCGACGCGCGCCCCGCGAGCGCGATCGATCTCGTCGTCGTGCATTGCACGGAGCTTCCGGACATGAAGCTCGCGCGCGAGTTCGGCGAGAAGGTTCGTTACGAGAAGGGCACCGGCAACAGCGGCCACTACTACATCGATCGCGACGGCTCGGTGTTCCGCTTCGTCGCCGCGACGCGCGTCGCCAACCAGACCTACGGCTACAACGCGCGCTCGGTCGGCATCGAGCTCGTCAACCGCGGCCGCTATCCGTACTGGAACGACACCCGCCACCAGACGTTCACCGAGCCTTATACGGCGGAGCAGATCGATGCGCTGCGCGCGCTGCTGGGCCGGTTGCGCAACGAGCTGCCTGGCCTGCGCTGGATCGCAGGTCACGAAGATCTTGATCGCCGGCTCGAACCGGCCAGCGACGATCCGGCGACGCTGTTGCCGCGGCGACAGGATCCCGGACCATTGTTCCCGTGGGATCGGGTGCTCGATGGCAGCGGACTGGAGCGGCTGCATCCGAAAGAAGAGACGGAGGATTGAACCGCCGAAAACACGAAAACGAGATCCCGGAACGGTCCGAACGGAAGCCGGCTGTGGCGAAAGGCGGTCCCAAGTTCGATGCGCTGCCCGAGCGGCCGCGAAGGGGCTGCTCGCACGATCCCTGGAATCTCGTCGCTCCGTGTTTCCTCGATCTCGCCGCGCTCTTCGCGGCTCGCGTCTTTCGAGCGCCCGCTATACTCCTGCCCTCCCGAACCGGATCCGCTCCGATCGCCAATGACCGACGCTCTCGTCGAAGAACTCGTCGCACTGCTCCGGCTCGAGCGGCTCGAAGACAACCTGTTCCGCGGCGAGAGCCGCGACATCGGCACGCATCGCGTGTTCGGTGGACAGGTGCTGGGCCAGGCGCTGTCGGCGGCGCAGCAGACGGTCGATCCGGAGCGCGGCGCGCATTCGCTGCACGCGTACTTCCTGCGCGCGGGCGACATCGCGAAGCCGATCGTCTACAACGTCGAGCGGGCGCGCGACGGCTCGAGCTTCTCGGTGCGGCGCGTCGTCGCGATCCAGCACGGCCAGCCGATCTTCAACTGCTCGGTGTCGTTCCAGATCAGCGAGCCCGGCGTCGAGCACCAGTTGCCGATGCCGGCGGTTCCGAAACCCGAGGATCTGCCGTCCGGCCCGCAGATTCCGCCGGAGCAGCTCGCGCTGATTCCGGCCAAGCTGCAACGCTGGCTGACGATGCGCGGCCCATTCGAGTTCCGCCGCGTGCATCCGCGCGACGAGCTGAATCCCGGCAAGCAGCCGCCGTATCAGCAGGTCTGGTTCCGCCTCACCGATCGCATTCCGGACGACGCGGTGCTGCATCGGGCGATGCTCGCCTACGCTTCGGATTTCCATCTCGTCGGCACGACGACGTTTCCGCACGGCATCTCGTACCTTCAGAAGAACGTGCAGATGGCGAGCCTCGATCACGCACTCTGGTTCCATCGGCCGTTCCGCGTCGACGAATGGCTTCTGTATTCGTGCGACAGTCCGACCGCGCAGGGAGCGCGCGGCCTCGCGCGCGGGATGATCTATGCCGAAGACGGACGGCTGATCGCGTCGACCGCCCAGGAAGGATTGATCCGCCTGCGCGCGGAATAACGACGTTGCCTTCTCCCGCTAAAAGCGGGAGAAGGTGGCCGAAGGCCGGATGAGGGCGATCCTGCGAGATCGTTCCAGGAGCAGCCCTCACCCCGCCCTCTCCTGCAAGCTGGAGGGGGAAAAAATATGTTCACTATTCGATCATGCGCCAGATCTATACATCTCCCCGACAGGCCAACATCGAGCGCGTCGTCGCGCTGATGACCGAACACGGCATCGAAACCACGATCAGCAATCGTCGCGCCTACCAGGGCAGCGACTGGAAGCGCTTCAGCTACACCGCGAAGGGCGACCGCGATTCGTGGCCGCAGGTCTGGGTCGTGCGCTCGGAGGATCAGACGCGCGCGCGCCAGGTCCTTCGCGATGCCGGGCTCGAGCCGGCGACTCGCTTCGCCGACGAGCTTGCCGCCGCGCGCGGCGCCGGCGACACGTCGCGTCACAAGCAAGCATCCATGCGCGTCAAGCTCGTCGTCTTCGCGCTGATCGCCGGCGTGATCGCGCTCATTGCATTGACCTCGATCTCGCGCTAAACAGAGGTTCATGCGCTCGGACGTCGTCCGCCTGTTCCAGACCCGGCCGCACGCGTGCGGCTACTACGGCGAACGCACGGCCCAGAATCTCGTCATCGATCCAAGCGCGCCGCAACTGCCTCAGCTCTACGAGCTTGCCGTGTTGCGCGGCTACAGGCGCGCGGGCGGACACGTCTACTACCCGCATTGCGGCGGCTGCAAGGCCTGCATTGCCTGCCGCGTTCCGGTCGCACGCTTCCGGCCCGATCGAAGCCAGAGGCGCTGCATCGCGCGCAACGCGGATCTCGCATTGCGCGTCGCGCCGGCCGGATACAGCGAGGAGCATTTCGCGCTCTATCGCAGCTACCTGCAGGCACGCCATCCCGCCGGCGGCATGGACGACGCGCGCCCCGAGGATTTCGCGCGGTTCCTCTATACGTCGTGGAGCCCGACGCGCTTTCTCGAATTCCGCGAGGCAGGCCGCCTCGTGGCCGTCGCGGTCACCGACTTCTGTGCCGGCGGGCTTTCGGCCGTCTATACGTACTTCGACACGAGCGATCCCGCGCGCGCGCTCGGCACGTACGCGATCCTGACGCAGATCCGGCTCGCGCAGGAACGCAAGCTCGATCACGTCTATCTCGGGTTCTGGATCGAGCGCCATCCGAAGATGGACTACAAGGCGCGCTTCCGGCCGCTCGAGGTGCTGCGCAACGGCATCTGGTCATTTCTCCAGCAACCAGACGGCAAGTAGCGTCAGTCCAATCACTATCGACCTGCGCACACCAGCAGAACCTGCCGCGCGAAAAGACCCGGATCGCAGGAAGCGCTCTTCGGGTCCGAGCATCGATTGCCACCGAGCAGCATTCGCACCCGGTCGGAGCGCGATCTGGTGCGATCCGTCTGCCTGTAACGGAGCCAGACGAGAACCGCCGACGCGGCAACGCCCCAGTAGAGCCACCCGTTCTCTCGAAAGTATTCGGCCACGGCCGGCGCCCGAAGCGCGATCTCAAACGAACCCGATGTCGTGCTCGCCGCGCATCGACATGACGAGCCGCACCATCGACGAGGGGATCATGATCTCGAGTTCGAGCGGCTGGCCCTGCGGACCCTTGCCGAGCAGCGTCATCTCGAAGAACGCGCCCGACGCGTCGATCTCGGCGCAGACGATATGCGGCCCGATCGGCGCCTCGCGCAGGTACGGCTTGACCGGTTCGCCGAGTGCTTCGAGCGCTGCCGGAAACAGGAACACGGCGTAGTTCGGCGAGTCGCTCATTCGAAGCTCCATTCGACGGGAATCGTTGTGCTCACGGATCGACGGAAAGGCGAAGCGCCGCGCGGCGCGCCTTCGCGCGCGCGGCGTCGACGTCG
>DASZYR010000132.1:0-16785 GCA_035545255.1 Rhodanobacteraceae bacterium | reverse complement strand
GATCGGGCGGACGAGCGCATGCGCTTTTCCGAATCCCGAATCCCAAGTCCCGAATCCCGGAGGTCCACCCATGAGCAGCAGCGTCGACTTCACCTCGTTCCTCAAGTTGATGACGCACAAGAAGGCGTCCGACCTGTTCATCACGGCGGGCGTGCCGCCTTCGATGAAGGTGCACGGGCGCATCGCGCCGATCACGCAGAACGCGCTGACGCCGCAGCAGTCGCGCGACATGGTGCTGAACGTGATGACGCCCTCGCAGCGCGAGGAGTTCGAGAAGACGCACGAGTGCCAGTTCGCAATCAGCGTGACCGGCGTCGGCCGCTTCCGCGTCTCGTGCTTCTACCAGCGCAACTGCGTGGGCATGGTCCTGCGCCGCATCGAGACGCGCATTCCGACGATCGAGGAACTGTCGCTGCCGCCGATCATCAAGTCGCTGGCGATGACCAAGCGCGGCATCATCATGTTCGTCGGTGCGACCGGCACCGGTAAATCGACTTCACTCGCGGCGATGATCGGCTATCGCAACCAGAACTCGACCGGCCACATCATCACGATCGAGGATCCGATCGAATACGTGCACAAGCACGAGGGCTGCATCATCACGCAGCGCGAGCTCGGCATCGACACCGACACCTGGGAGAACGCGCTCAAGAACACGCTGCGACAGGCGCCCGACGTCATCATGATCGGCGAGGTGCGAACGCGCGAGACGATGGAGCACGCGATCAACTTCTCGGAGACGGGCCACCTCTGTCTCTGCACGCTGCACGCGAACAACGCCAACCAGGCGCTGGACCGCATCATCCACTTCTTCGCCGAGGACCGGCGCGAGCAGCTCTTCATGGATCTGTCGCTGAACCTGAAAGGCGTCGTCGCGCAGCAGCTGATCCCGACGCCGGACGGCAAGGCGCGCCGCGTCGCGATGGAAGTCATGCTCGGCACGCCGCTGGTCGCCGACTACATCCGGCAGGGCGAGATCCACAAGCTGAAGGACGTCATGAAGGAATCGACGAACCTCGGCATGCGCACGTTCGACCAGAGCCTGTTCGAGCTCTACCAGGCCGGAGAGATCAGCTACGAGGACGCGCTGCGCCACGCCGATTCCGCGAACGAGGTGCGTCTCAAGATCAAGCTCGCCCAGGGCGGCGATGCTCACACGCTGTCGCAGGGGCTCGATGGCGTGGAGCTGGTCGAGAGCTGAGCCCGGGAACAGGGAATAGGGAATAGAGGCGCGTTCGTGCGCGCTTCGATTATTCTCCATTCCCGATTCTCCATTCCCGTTTCATGAAAGACCTCGACCGCCTCCGCCGCGTCTGGCACACGCTCGGCCGCGACGATCCGCTGTGGGCCGTGCTTTCCGAAGCCGGCAAGCGCGGTCGCCGCTGGGATCCTGCCGAGTTCCTCGAGACCGGCCGCGTCGAGATCGAGACAGAGCTGCACCTGCTCGGAGCGCGCGGCTGGCCCGCCGGCCGCGCGGTTGCGCTCGATTTCGGCTGCGGCGCGGGACGGCTCAGCCGTGCGCTGGCGCGGCATTTCGACAAGGTCGTCGCGCTCGACGTCTCGCCGAGCATGCTCGATGCCGCGCGCGCGCTGAATCGCGACGTCGGAAACATCGAGTTCCGCGAGAACGCCTCGCCGCGACTCGACGGCGTCGACGACGCGAGCGTCGATCTCGTCTATTCGAACATGACGTTGCAGCACATTCCGGCCGCACTCGCCGCGGGCTACGTCGACGAATTCTTCCGCGTGCTCGCGCCGGGCGGCGCGGCCGTGTTCCAGTTCGTTTCCGGTGCCGACGACAGCTTGCGCGGCAAGGTGTTCGCGCACGTCCCCAATCGCTGGCTGAATCCGATGCGGCGTCTCGCCTGGCGCCGGCAGGCGGTCTTCGAGATGCACGATCTCGACGAGGACGATCTGAAGCGGAGGCTCGCGCGCCGTCCGCTGCTGCGCCTGCTCGAAGCCATCGATGACGCGTCCGCCGGTCGTGGCTGGCACGGTCGCCGCTGGTACGTGGTCAACGACGACGAGATCCCGGTCGAAGTGCGCGCGAAGGGCTATCGCCTCTACGCGCGCAGGAGCGATGCTCAAATCGGCTCCGAGCTGATCGCGGGGCGCGCGCACGATGCGAACGTCGGGGCTGCGCTGCGTGCCGAGCTGAAACCCGGCGCGACGTTCCTCGACATCGGCGCGAACATCGGCGTGTTCACGACGCTCGGCGCGAACCTCGTCGGTCCCGAGGGGCGCGTCATCGCCGTCGAGCCGATCGCGCGCAACGCCGAGCTCGTCGAGCGCGCGTGCCGCAGCAACGGTTTCGCGCAGGTGCGCGTGATCCGCGGCGCCGCGTCCGATCGCGGCGGCGAGATCGTGTTGCGCACGAGCGCGACGACGTCGAACGCCGCGACGCCGGAGGCCGCCGGCGAGCGCCTGCTTGCCGACGGCAGCATCGCGCAAGCCGTTGCGACGGTCGTGCTCGACGATGCGCTCGCCGGACTCGACCGGCTCGATCTCGTCAAGATCGACGTCGAAGGCATGGAGCCTCGCGCGCTGCGCGGCCTCGCGCGCACGCTCGAAAGATTCCGTCCGCTGCTCGTCAGCGAGTTCCATCCGTGGGCGATCGAGCGCGCGACCGGAGAGTCGCCGCACGATCTTCTCGCATGGCTCGGCACCTGGTACCCGTCGATCCGCGTGCTTCACCGCGACGGCAGCATCGAGGATCTGGTCGATCCCGATGCCGTGATGGCGACATGGCGGCGCGTCAACGAGGCGGCGGGCATGGACGGGCGCGTCCATCTCGATCTGCTGTTCGCTCCGCACGCGCGGCACTGAAACGCTCGCCGTTCGCCCTGCCGTTTCCTTCCTTCGCGCGGCATTTCCGCGCAAGCGGGATTCGTGCTGCTTCGGAACGCCGCGAAAAGGGATTGCCCGCCGCTTGCGGCGGCTCGCCCAGCGGCCATCCGCTGCCGGAAAATCAACGATCGGCGAGCAGCTCCGCGAGCACCGCCATGCGCACGAAGATGCCGTTCGCGACCTGATCGAGGATGACCGATCGCGCACCGTCGGCGACGTCGTCGGCGATCTCGATGCCGCGGTTCATCGGTCCGGGATGCATGACGATCGCATCGCGTCTTGCGCGAGCGAGTCGCTTCGATGTAAGGCCGTACGCGGCGAAATAGCCCGCTTCGTCGACGCCGAGCGTGTTCTGCATGCGTTCTTTCTGGAGCCGCAGCATGACGACGACATCGGTTCCGTCGAGCGCTTCGTCGAAATCCTCGACGAGCCGGCACCCCGGGAACTCGCTGGCCGGCGGCAGCAGGGCGGACGGTCCGCACAGGCGGATCTCGGCCGCGCCGAGTGCTTTCAGTCCGTCGACGTCCGAGCGCGCCACGCGCGAATGGCGCACGTCGCCGCAGATCGTCACATTGAGACCCTCCACGTCGCCCCGGCGATCGCGGATCGTCAGGAGGTCGAGCAGGCCCTGGGTCGGATGCGCATGGTTGCCGTCGCCGGCATTGACGACGGCGGCGCGCCGCGAGTGCCGCGCGAAGCGCGCCGGCGTGCCGTTCTCGCGGTGACGAACGATGAACGCGTCGGCGTCCATCGCCTCGAGAGTGGCCTGCGTGTCTTCGAGCGTCTCGCCCTTGCTCGTCGACGAGCTCGCGATGTCGAAGTTGACGACGTCGGCGCCGAGGCGCCGCGCGGCAAGCTCGAAGCTCGTGCGCGTGCGCGTCGAGGCTTCGAAGAAGAGGTTCATGACCGTGCGGCCGGCGAGGAGCCGCGGCAGCTCGCCGGAGCGATACGCCGCGCGCAGCGCGGCGGCGCGATCGAGCAGCGCGGCGATGCGCGCGCGTCCGAGCCCGTCCAGCGTCAGTAGATGACGCAGGCGCGCATTGCCGTCGATCTGAATGTCGCCTGCGCCGTTCATGCGTCGACGTTGCTCCCGGCGAACCAGGTCTCGAGGATGATTTCGGCGGCGATGGCGTCGAGCGCCGCCGCGTCCTTGCGCCGCGCGGAGCCGCTCGCGCGCTGCGCGGCGAAGCGCCGCGAGGCTTCGACGGAGCTCAGGCGCTCGTCGGCGAAATGCACCGGCAGCGCATGGCGCTGGCCGAGCATCGTGCCGAAGCGGCGCGCCGCGTGCGTGATCTCCTGCTCGCTGCCGTCCATGCGGAGCGGCAGGCCGACGACGAGTCCGGCCGGCCGCCATTCGGCGATCAGCGCATCGAGACGCTGCCAGTCCGGCTCGCTGCCGTTCGAGACCGTGGCGAGCGCGCGCGCGCCGCTGAGGCGATTGCCGACGGCGACGCCGATGACGCGCTTTCCGAAATCGAAGCCGAGCACGCTGGCGGCGGGATCGCCCGCCGCGTCAGGCATGCCCGGCATAACTCGCGAGCTGGATCAGGTTCACGCCGACGATGTGCGCGGCGGCTTCCCAGCGCTCCTCGAGAGGCGTCGTGAACAGCACTTCCTCCGACGCCGGCGCGGTCAGCCAGGCGTTGTCGCGCAGCTCCTGTTCGAGCTGGCCGGGGCTCCAGCCCGAATAGCCGAGCGTGACGATCGCGTGCCGCGGCCCTTCGCCGGCCGCCATCGCGACGAGGATGTCGCGCGAGGTCGTCACGCTGAGGCGGTCGGAGATGCGGAACGAGGATTCCCAGTCGCCCTGCGGCGAATGCAGCACGAATCCGCGTTCGGGCTGCATCGGGCCGCCGATCAGAACCGGCGCGTCGATGACCTCGGGAATCTCCGAATTCATGTTCATCTGCGCGAGCACGTCGCCGAGCCGGTATTCCGAGAGGCGATTGATCAGGAGGCCCATCGCGCCGTCCTCGCCGTGCTGACAGAGGAACGTGACGCCGCGCGCGAAATTCGGGTCGCGCAGCGCCGGCATCGCGATCAGGAGCTGGTTCGTCAGCGGGCTCGATTCGGCCATGGCGCGATTGTACTGGAGCGGCATGAACGCGGCGTTGGAATCGCGTTCATGCGCGAAGGTTCCTGTTGCACATGCGAAAGGTTCCCGTTGCCGTCGTCCCCGCGAAAGCGGGGACCCAGCGACTTTGCTTGCGGGTTCCAGAAGGGCACTGGTCCCCGCTTTCGCGGGGAAGACAAAGGGTTTCCGTGCCGCGACGTCCGCGGCGCGACGAGGGTCAGCGATTGCGGAGAATATCGCCCGGCAGGAACTGCCACGTCCTCGTGATGTAAAGCTCGTCGATCTTCTCCTTGTCCTCCGGCAGGGCCGGGAACGGCTCGGCGAGGTGCACGATCCGGATCGCCGCGTCGTCGAGCACCTTGCGGCCGCTCGACTGGATCACGTCGATGCTCTTGACGCGGCCGTCGCGGGCAAGGCCGACCGTCAGCACGAGTTGCCCGTGTAGCTGCGCGCGGCGCGCCTCGTCGGGATAGTTGAGGTTGCCGATGCGCTCGATGCGCGCGACCCACGCGCGCATGTAGGCGGCGAACTCGTACTCCTTCGTGTTCGCGCTGATGTATTTCCGCTTCGGTCGCTTGGCGTATTGCTCGGATTCGCGCTGGATCTCCTGGGCGAGGCGCGCCATCTCGAGCTTGCGCTGTTCGATCTCGCGATCGACCATCGCGGGCCGTGGCGGCGTGTCGGGCCGCGCGGTGTCGGTCGTCACGCGGAACGAGGATTCCTTCTGCGTCAGGATCTTCGCGTCCGTCGGCACCTCGGGCCTCGGCGCGCCGTTTTCGAGCTCGACCGGCGCGACGCCGGCGACCGTCTTCGGGATCGCGCTCGACAAGGGCTCCGACGGCCGCTTCGCCGTCTCGGCCGTGCCGCCGCCGCTGTTGGACGCCTGCGCGAGGAAATCGGCCTTTTCGGGCTTCTCCTCGTTCGCCGACTGCACGAGGATCACGTCGAGCGAAGGCAGCGCCGGCTTCGATTTCTCGTACTCGAACGTGAGCCCGAGCGCGAACACGCCATGCGCAATCAGCGAGAACAGCAAGGTCACGCCGAAACGGTCGGCGCTGCCGGTACCCGATGCCGCCATTACGTGCGTCTGGCTTCGATCACGTCGAACAACTGGCCGGCGATGTTAAGCCCGAATGCCTTGTCGAGCTCACGGATGCAGGTCGGAGATGTGACGTTGATCTCGGTCAGCCAGGCGCCGATGACGTCGAGCCCGACGAAGAGCATGCCGCGGCGCTTCAATTCCGGGCCGACCTCGCCCGCGATCCAGCGGTCGCGATCGGACAGCGGCACGCCGACGCCCTTGCCGCCGCGCGCGAGGTTGCCGCGGAAATCGTCGCCCTGCGGCACGCGCGCGAGCGCGTACGGCACGGGCTCGCCGTCGATCATCAGGATGCGCTTGTCGCCGTCGGCGATCTCGGGGATGTAGCGCTGCGCGGCGACGAACGCGCGGCCGTTGTCCGACAGCGTCTCGATGATCACGTTGAGGTTCGGATCGTGGTCGCGGCTCCGGAAGATCGAGCGGCCGCCCATGCCGTCGAGCGGTTTCAGCACGACCTCGCCGTGCTCGGCGACGAAGCGGCGGATCTCGGCCGCGTCGCGCGCGACGATCGTCGGCGGCGCGCATTGCGGAAAGTGCAGAGAGAAGAGCTTCTCGTTCGCGTCGCGAAGGCCCTGCGGCCGGTTCACGACGAGCGCGCCCTTCATCTCGGCGAGCTCGAGGACCATCGTGTCGTAGAGGAACTGGTCGTCGAAGGGGGGATCCTTGCGGGCGAGGATCACGCCGATGCGCGAGAGATCGCGCCACTCGGGAGCGCCGAGCTCGAACCAGTGCTCGTCGTCGTCTCGCACCGCGAGCGGCGCCAGGCGCGCCCACGGCTCGCCGCCGCGGATGGCGAGGCCGCCCTGCTCGGTATAGAGCAGCTGGTAGCCGCGGCGCTGCGCTTCCAGAAGCATCGCCAGCGTCGAATCCTTCTCCGGATGGATCGTGGCGATCGGATCCATCAGCACGGCCAGGCTGCGCTTCATCTAGGGACTCCGGGAAGGGCCGCAGCCGCGATCCGCGTCGCAGCAGGGCGGGTATCCCTATACTACACTCGTGGTCGGGCGGGGCAGAAAAATGAGCGCTGGTTCTCGTTCAATTTCGAGAGCTTACGCGAACAACTTGACGCTTCGCTAAGTTTTGATTAAGAAGGCCCGGATCATGGGGTATGCCGTCCCGAGACGGCCGCGCGGCAGCGGGCGGCGGGACGATCCGCCGCGACTGCGGCACGTTTCTCGCATGCTGGCAATCCGTTTCAAGCAGTGGCAGGGGGTCCGAGGTGGACGAAACGAAACAAGGCAGCCTCACCGGCGTCAAGGTCATGGTCATCGACGATTCGAAGACCATCCGCCGGACTGCCGAAACCCTGCTGCGCAAGGAGGGCTGCGAGGTCGTCACGGCGACCGACGGCTTCGAGGCGCTCGCGAAGATCTCCGACCAGCAGCCGCAGATCATCTTCGTCGACATCATGATGCCGCGGCTCGACGGCTATCAGACCTGCGCGCTGATCAAGAACAACCAGATGTTCAAGGGCACGCCGGTGATCATGCTGTCCTCGAAGGACGGCCTGTTCGACAAGGCGCGCGGGCGCATCGTCGGTTCCGAGCAGTACCTCACCAAGCCGTTCACGCGCGAGGAGCTGCTCGGCGCGATCCGCCGCCACGTGCAGTGAGCGTCGCCGCGCGCGGACGCGCGGTCGAAACCACGGCCACGGCCGGCCACGTTTCACGAAGGACATGAAGGGTCAGACGTGACGAAGAGCACGGCCATTCGATCGACAGGGGAAGAGATGGCACACATCTGCATCATCGACGATTCACCGACCGACGTGCATGCGTTGAGCACGATGCTCGTCAGGGGCGGCCATCGCGTGTCGAGCGCGCCGAGCGCCGAGCAGGGCATCGAGCTCGTCCGGCGCGAGAAGCCCGACCTCGTGATCATGGACGTCATCATGCCCGGCATCAACGGATTCCAGGCAACGCGCGATCTCTCGCGCGACGCGGCGACCGCATCGATCCCGATCCTCATCATCACGACGAAATCGATGGAGGCCGACCGCGTCTGGGGCCTGCGCCAGGGCGCGAAGGATTTCATGACCAAACCCGTGCGCGAGAAGGATCTCCTCGCGCGCGTCGACGAGCTTCTTCCGGGCTGACATGGCCATCGCCGCCGACCACGCCGTCGCGACGCCGTTCGAGGTGCTCGCCGACTACGAGCGGCAGAGCCTCGCTCACGTGGCGGGCCTGCCCGAGCAGATCGAGGCGCCGGGACTCTGGCGCGGCATCGGCTTTCGCGTCGGAGCGCGGCATTTCGTCAGCGTCATCGCCGAAGTCAACGAGATACTGACGCCGCCGCTGCTGACGCAGGTGCCGGGAACCCGGCACTGGCTGCTCGGCGTCGCGAACGTGCGCGGCAACCTCGTGCCGATCGTCGACCTTCGCGATTTCGTCGAAGGCGAGCGCAGCGTGATGACGGAGGCGAGCCGCGTGCTCGTCGTGCGCCAGCACGCGGGCAGCGTCGGCCTCCTGATCGACGAAGTGCTCGGGCAGCGCTCGTTCTCCGACGAGCAGCGCGCCCTGGCCGTCGGCGAAGCCGACGAGCGCTACCAGCGATTCGTCGGCGAGAACCTGCAGCTCGGCGACGTGCTGTGGGGTCTCTTCAGCATGGCTGCGCTGGTGCGGGCCGCGGAATTCCAGCAGGGATCGGCATGAAATTTGCTGCAATTTTCACGAATCGGGGTGAGTCATGAGCACGACTTCGGGGGCACTTGGCAGGGAGCGGAGCGGCGGGGCGAACACGGTGCTGTTCGTCGTGCTGGGACTCCTCTTCCTGTTCGCGATCGTCGACTTCGGCTATCTGTACTACAAGGGCAAGCAGGACAGCCAGGCGAAGTCGTACACGACGCAGATCCAGGTGCTCTCGCAGGCGCTCGCGACCTACGCGGCCGAATCGTCCGCCGGCAACGAGTTCGCCTTCAAGGAGCTCGAATCGACGCGCGCGAACATCGACAGCTACGTGCGCAACCTCAACAGCGGCGACAACCGGGGCATGCGCGGCTACGCGGGCGAGCCGGCCGTGAAGCCCGAGCTCGACGCGCTGAACAAGGCATGGGCCGCGCTCCAGACCAACGCGACGAAGATCCTCTCGAACAAGGATCTCGTGCTCGGCGCCGCGACGAGCGCGAAGGACTTCACCGACAAGCTCTCGGCGTTGAACTCGCGCATGAACGAGGTCGTCAACATCCTGACCGAGAAGAACGCGAGCGCATCGCAAGTCTACATCTCCTCGCGCCAGATGCAGCTCGCCGACCGCATGGGCGGCCGCGTCACGAAGATTCTCGCCGGCGGCGCGGACGCGCAGGCGTCGGCCGACGGATTCGCGCGCGACGCGCGGCTCTACGGAACGGTCGTCACGGGCCTCCTCAACGGCGCGCCCGAGCTCAACATCAAGGCGCTCGACAATCCGAACGCGAAGCAGATCCTGACCGACATCGCGCAGCAGTGGACCGGCCTTGCCGATCCGATCCAGAAGATCCAGGACGCATCGACGAGCCTGCAGGAAGTCAAGGACGCGTCCGACTCGATCTTCACCGACAGCCAGGGCGTCCTGCTCCGCGCGAGCAACGTCGCGCAGCGCGTCGACGAGCTGCCGACGAAGCGCCTTTTCCCGAATCCGTGGTGGGGCGCGATCGCCGCCGGCGCCGCGCTGCTGCTGCTGCTGTTCCTCGGCGTCAACCTGATCCGCGACCAGCAGCGCCGCTATCAGGTTTCCGCCGAGCTCAATCAGCGAAACCAGGAAGCGATTCTTCGCCTCCTCGACGAAATGGGATCGCTCGCCGAAGGCGACCTCACGGTCAAGGCGACCGTCACCGAAGACATCACCGGCGCGATCGCGGACTCGGTGAACTTCGCAGTCGAAGCGCTGCGCTCGCTCGTCACGACGATCAACGAGACCGCCGTGCAGGTCTCGGCCGCCGCGCAGGAAACGCAGGCGACCGCGATGCACCTCGCCGAAGCCGCCGAGCATCAGGCGCAGCAGATCACGTCGGCGTCGGCCGCGATCAACGAGATGGCGACCTCGATCGACAACGTCTCGAAGAACTCGGCCGAATCGGCGGAAGTCGCGCAGCGCTCGGTGCAGATCGCCGCGAACGGCGCCGCGATCGTGCGGCAGACGATCCAGGGCATGGACTCGATCCGCGACCAGATCCAGGAAACGTCCAAGCGCATCAAGCGCCTCGGCGAGTCCTCGCAGGAAATCGGCTCGATCGTCGAGCTCATCAACGACATCGCCGAGCAGACGAACATCCTCGCGCTCAACGCCGCGATCCAGGCGGCATCAGCGGGCGAAGCGGGCCGCGGCTTCGCCGTCGTCGCCGACGAAGTGCAGCGCCTCGCCGAGCGCGCCTCGGGCGCGACGAAGCGAATCGAGACGCTCGTGCAGACGATTCAGTCCGACACGAACGAAGCCGTCAGCTCGATGGAGCAGACGACGTCGGAAGTGGTCTCCGGAGCGCGTCTCGCCGAGGACGCGGGCCTCGCGCTCGGCGAGATCGAGAAGGTCTCGAACGATCTTGCCGAGCTGATCCAGAACATCTCGACGGCCGCGCGCCAGCAGTCGGCGGCCGCGACGAACATCTCGGCGACGATGAACGTGATTCAGGAAATCACGACGCAGACGTCGGTCGGCGCGAGCCAGACCGCCGAATCGATCGGCAACCTCGCGCAGCTCGCGTCCGATCTGCGCAGGTCGGTGGCTGACTTCAAGCTGCCGGGTTGACCACGACGCGCGCGATCGCGATACGCCGCCGGCGCACCTGACGCCGGCGAGAGTGCAAGAGGGTGGCATGAAACTGCAGGACAACATCGATTTCACCGCTCTCAACTGGGTCAAGCCCGAGCTCGACGCTACGCTGAAGCAGGGCCGCGACGCGCTCGAGGCGTACGTCGACAATCCGTCCGACGTCGTGCTGATGCGCGAGAGCGCGGTGCACCTGCACCAGGTGCAGGGCACGCTTCGCATGGTCGAGCTCTACGGCGCGGCGATGGTCGTCGAGGAGATGGAGCGCCTCGCCAACGCGCTGCTCGACGACACGGTCAGGCAGCGCGACGAAGCCTATTCCGTGCTCATGCGCGGCATGGTGCAGCTTCCCGATTACCTCGAGCGCGTGCAGAGTGGGCACAAGGACATCCCGATCGTCCTGCTGCCGCTGCTGAACGATCTTCGCGCCTGCCGCGGCGACAACCTCCTGACCGAATCCGCGCTGTTCTCTCCCGACCTTTCGGCCGAGCTTCCGGCGGGCGCGTCGGGAAGCGCGGCGCCGCTCGCGGCGTCGGACCTTCGTGCGCAGACGCTCCGGCTCCGACTCGCGTTCCAGGCCGCACTCCTGAAGTGGTTCCGCGACGAGGGCGCGCGCGAGCATCTCGACCGCCTTTCGAGCGTGCTCGATCGGCTGCGCACGGTCTCGAACGGCACCGAACCGCGGCGCCTGTGGTGGATCGCGGGCGCAGTGATCGAGGCGATTCGCGACGGCAGCCTCGAGCCGACCGTCGCGGTCAAGCTCCTGGTCGGCGGCGTCGATCGCGAGATCCGCCGCTTCGCCGAACAGGGCGAAAGCGGATTCGCGGCGAGCCCGCCGCGCGAGCTCGTCAAGAACCTCCTCTATTACGTCGCCCACACCGAAGGCCGGGGCGCGCGCGTCGGAGAGGTGCGTGCGACGTACCGGCTCGACACGCTGCTGCCGACGCAGAAGGAACTGCAGCACGCGCAGGGCTCGATGACTGGCCACAACCGCAACCTGCTCGACACGGTTTCGGTCGCGATCAAGGACGACCTCCTGCGCGTCAAGGAAGCGCTCGACATCTTCCTGCGCAGCCAGGACGCGAACCCGGCCGATCTCGCGAGCCAGGCCGAAGTGCTCGATCGCGTCGGAGACACGCTCGGCATGCTCGGCCTCGGCATGCCGCGCAAGGTCGTCGGCGAGCAGCGCACGGTCATCGAGGAGATGGCCGACAAGCGCCGGCCGATCGACGAGGGCGCGCTGCTCGACGTCGCCGGAGCGCTTCTTTACGTCGAAGCCTCGCTGGACGATCACATCGAGCGCCTCGGCGCCGGCGAAAGCGAGGAGTCGGGCGAAGGCGAGCTCGAATTGCCGAAGGCGGAAGTCCGCAAGATCCTCGACGCGCTCATGCGCGAGGCAGCGGTCAACATCCAGCAGGCCAAGCACGACATCATCGCGTTCATCGAATCGCCGTGGGAGCACGCGCGCGTCGAGCAGATTCCGCGCCTGCTCGAGGAAATCTCGGGCGCGCTGCGCATGCTCGGCCTTTCCGACGCCGCGCAGCTCATGACCGGCATCGTGCGTTTCGTCGAAACCGAATTGCTGCAACACCGCCGCGTGCCGACCGCCGAGCAGATGGACAAGCTCGCCGACGCGCTCGCTGCGATCGAGTACTACCTCGAAGCCACGCGCGAGCAGCGCGGCAACCGCGAGAAGATCCTCGACGTCACGCGCGATAGCCTCGAAGCCCTTGGCTACTGGCCGGTGCCTTCCGGCGGCGGCGGATCGAGCGGCACGGCCGCGCCGTCCGCGCCGACGCCGGCGAACGGCGCGACGCTGCCGGCGACCACGCCGGCCGGCATCGACGATACCGTGCTCGCGATGGCCGCGAACCTTGCCTACGGTCTGGACGCCACGCCCGACGCAGGCCTTCGCGAGCCGCAGGCGATCGATGCCTCGGCGATGCAGTTCCCGAGCTGGGGCGACCATCTGCCGAGCACGCGCGGCGACGCGCTGCGCGAAGACGATCGTGCTTCGCGCGAGGACGGCATCGAGCTCCCGGGCATCGATCTCGACGTCGATCTGCCGGAAGACTGGAACGCCGACCCGCCCGCGCACGAAAGCACGCCGGGCGATCTGCCGAGCGCGGTCGAGATCGCGCCCGGCCGCGACATCGGCGATCTCATCGTCGGCGAAGCGATCGCGCACGAGCCCGAGGCGCACGATCTCGCCGGCCTGCGTCTTGCCGAAACCGGCGAAAGCGAAGCCGGCTGGACCGAGATCGAAGAGGAGATCGAGGAAGAAGTGCCCGCCGAGCCCGTGCCCGAGGCCGGATTCCAGAGCGGCGCCGTCGAGGAGATCGACGACGAGATCCGCGAGGTCTTCGTCGAAGAAGTCGAGGAAGAAATCGAGAACATGCAGCGCAACCTTCCGCTGTGGAAGGCCGATGTCGAAAACCTCGAGACCCTGAAGCCGATCCGGCGTTCGTTCCATACGCTGAAGGGATCGGGCCGTCTCGTCGGCGCGCTGACGCTCGGCGAATTCAGCTGGAAAGTCGAGAACATGCTGAACCGCGTGCTCGACCGCACGATCTCGCCGTCGAACGCCGCAGTCGCGCTCGTCGATCATGCGGTCGCCGCGTTGCCCGAACTTCTGGCGGCGCTGCGCGGCTCCGCTGCGCCGACCGTCAACGTTCACGGCATCATGCACACGGCCGACCGCATCGCCGCCGGCGAAGAGGCGTACGTTCCGGCGCGATCGTCCGCGACGCGCAAGGTCAGACGCATCGTGCGCCGCCGCGTGCCCGTTGCGCCGCCGCCCGAGATCACGGCACCGACGACCGAGGCCTTCGACATCGAGAGCGCCTTCGCGGCGGCGTCGCCCGAAGTGCAGGCCGGGCCGACGCCGAACATCGATCCGGTTCTCTTCGACATCCTGAAGAGCGAAGTTGCCGCGCACCTTGGCGTCATCGGTGACTACCTCGATCGCTGGGCCGACACGACCGCGCCCGCGAGCGAAGCGCTGCTGCGCGCCGTGCACACGCTGAACGGCGCGATCGCCATGGTCGATCTGCCGGCGCTGGGCCACGTGCTCGCGCCGCTGGAAGGTTACGTCAAGCGTCTGCGCGGCATCGGCGCCGCGCCCGACGGCGAGGGCATCGCCGCGCTCGAAGACACGATCGCGCTCGCGCGCGAGGTCGTCGCGCGCCTCGACAGCGGCATCGGCGCGCTGCCCGATTCCTCGTCGCTGGTGCAGCGCGTCGTCGCGTTGCGCGATGCATTGCCGGAACCGGAAACTTCCCTGCATCTCTATTCCGCGGAGGCGGGCGAGAACGTCGACATCGCGTCAGCCGACACGGTCGTCGCCGTCGACGACGCGCCGCTTCGCGCCGACGATGCCGAGGAGATCTCGCGCCATGCGCTGACGCCGGCCGTTGCCGACGAGGACCTCACGAGCTCGTTCGTCCAGGCGTTCGATCAGGCCGCCGGGACGCAGGAGCGCGCGCTGGCCGGCGAAGTGCCGGCGGAACTCGGCGTCTCGCTGTCGGCCTTCGACCCCGAGTCGCTGATCGAAACCGACGCCGGCGAGCCGCCGCTGGTCGTGCAGGATGCGAGCAGCGAGCCCGCCTTCGATGGGTTGCCCGCATTCGTCGACACGACGCTGGCGAACGCGCTCGACGAAATCGGAGCGCGCGCGGAGGAGCCGCCGTCACGGGCGACCGAAGCGTTCGCGATCGACGACGAGCCTCTGATCGAACCGCACGCGATCGGCGACGAAGCCGCGATCGAGCCGGAACCCGAGACGATCGAGGAAGCTCCCGCGCTCGCCGCGAAAGAATTCGAATTTCCGGACGCCGGAAATTCCGCGGACTTTCCCGTTCCCGAAACAGCGATGCTCGACGATCCGCGCGCGACGCCCGAAGCGCCGCGCGGCAAGCTCGTGTCGTACGCGGCATCGCGACTCGCCGGCGAGGAAGCGCCGCCGATCGCCGACGACGCGCAGCCCGACGGTGCGCTCGAGCTTCCGGACATGGACGACGACCTGCTCGAGATCTTCGTGCAGGAAGGCGCCGACATCCTCGATCATTCCGACGCGCTGATGGCGCGCATGCGCGAGACGCCGTCCGATCGCGACCTCATCGTCGGGCTGCAACGCGATCTGCACACGCTGAAGGGCGGCGCGCGCATGGCCGGCCTCGCGCCGATCGGCGATCTCTCGCATGCGATGGAATCCTTGATCGACGTCATCAGCGAAGGACGCCGTCCGATGGACCGCGCCGCGGTCGAATCGCTGGAGCGCGGCTTCGATCGTCTGCATTCGCTCGTGCAGCGCGTGGCGCAGCGCCAGGCGATCGCGATGCCGTCGAACGCGATCGCGCGGTTCGAAGGCCTCGTCGCCGGAGAGCTGCCGGCCGCCGGCGAGGCGCCGTTCATCGACGTCGCGCCGTTCGAGACGCCCGCCGTTGCCGACGAGACGCCCGCGCCTGCCGCATCGACGCAGGCACCGGCCGAGGCCGCGAACGTCGCGCCGCTCGCCGCCGGCCCGCGTCCCGCGCCGCGCACGCTGCCGACCTTCGACGACGAGGAGCAGCCGCGCGCGCCGCAGGAAATGATCCGCGTGCGCTCGGAGCTGCTCGACTCGCTCGTCAACTACGCGGGCGAGGTGTCGATCTACCGCTCGCGCCTCGAGCAGCAGATCTCGACGTTCCGCTTCAACCTGATCGAGTTCGAGCAGACCGTCTCGCGCCTTCGCGAGCAGCTGCGCAAGCTCGAAATCGAGACCGAGGCGCAGATCATCGCGCGCTACCAGCGCGAGCATCACGAGCCGGGGCAGGTCGTGTTCGATCCGCTCGAGCTCGACCGCTTCTCGCAGTTGCAGCAGCTGTCGCGCGCGCTCGGCGAGTCGGTATCCGACCTCGTCTCGATCCAGGGCCTGCTCGACGACCTGACGCGCCAGTCGGAAACGCTGCTGCTGCAGCAGTCGCGCGTCAGCTCCGACCTGCAGGAAGGCCTCATGCGCACGCGCATGGTGCCGTTCGATTCGCTCGTGCCGAACCTGCGCCGCACGCTGCGTCAGGCCGCGCAGGAATTGGGCAAGCGCGCGCAGCTTCGCGTCGACGGCGCGCAGGGCGAAATGGATCGAAACCTGCTCGAGCGCATGAAGGCGCCGTTCGAGCACATGCTGCGCAACGCGCTCGCGCACGGCATCGAAGCGCCGGACGACCGTGTCGCGTCTGGCAAGCCCGCCGAAGGTATGGTCAACATCGCGGTCAGCCGCGAGGCGACCGAAGTCGTGCTGCGCGTGTCCGACGACGGTGCCGGCATGGACCGCGAGGCGATCCGCCGGAAGGCGATCGAACGCGGGCTACTGAAGCCCGATGCGGAATTGTCCGATCGCGATCTCTACGGCTTCGTGCTCGAAACCGGCTTCTCGACCGCCGAGCAGGTCACTCAGCTCGCGGGACGCGGCGTCGGCATGGACGTCGTGCACAACGAGATCAAGCAGCTTGGCGGCTCGCTGATCATCGATTCGGAGAAAGGCCGCGGCGCGACGTTCACGATCCGCCTGCCGTTCACGCTTGCGGTCACGCAGGCGATCCTGGTCAAGCTCGGCGACAACACGTACGCGATCCCGATGTCGTCGGTGCAGGGCGTCGTGCGCATCGCGCGCGACGATCTCGACCGCCGGCTCGCGACCGGCAATCCGAAGTACAGCTATGCCGGCGAGGAGTTCAACATCTACGAGCTCTCGCAGCTCCTCGGCGTCGCGGGCGGACGCGCGCTCGACGAGACGCAGCTGCCGCTGCTCATGACGCGCACCGGCGACCAGCGCGCCGCCGTGCGCATCGATGCGGTCGTCGGCTCGCGCGAAATCGTCGTCAAGTCGGTCGGTCCGCAGATCAGCTCGGTGCCCGGCATCTTCGGCGCGACGATCATGGGCGACGGCTCGGTCGTCATGATTCTCGATCTCGCGCCGCTCGTGCGCCGTTCGGCCGCGCTCCGCGCGCGCGTCGAGGCCGGCATCGCGGCCGAGGCTCCGACCGTC